>NZ_JAKSXG010000025.1:0-3488 GCF_022380625.1 Pseudomonas sp. DP-17 | reverse complement strand
AAGAATTGCTTGACGACCATAGAGCGTTGGAACCACCTGATCCCATCCCGAACTCAGTAGTGAAACGACGCATCGCCGATGGTAGTGTGGAGTTTCTCCATGTGAGAGTAGGTCATCGTCAAGCTCCCATCCCAAGACCCCTGGTCAGCATCGCTGGCCGGGGGTTTTGCTTTTGCGCGCGGAAAAGTCGGGCCATTGCTGCGTATGCAATTCAGGCATGCCTCTATATGATGCGTGCCTGACTGTTGCGGGGGTGATATGCAGACCTTGCTGAAATTGCTGAGCGATGGCCGCTTTCATTCCGGAGAAGAGCTGGGTGCTCTACTCGGGGTAAGTCGCAGTGCTGTCTGGAAGCGCCTCGAGGGCTTTGAGCGTGACTACGGTATGGTTGTGCAGCGAGTGCGCGGCCGGGGCTACCGCCTGGAAGAGCCTCTGAGCATCATCTCGCCCAGACCCCACTCCGGCCCGTGGCCTCTCGATGTGCTGTTTTCGATCGATTCCACCAACGCCGAGGTTCTGCGGCGCCTCTCTGCTGGCGCCGAAGCGCCATTCGCTATTCTGGGTGAGCGCCAGACTGCTGGGCGAGGAAGGCGAGGCCGGCAGTGGGAAAGTCCCTTTGGTGCCAACCTTTATTACACCTTGGGTATCACTGTACGTGGTGGTGCGCAGGAGCTGGAAGGGATGAGCCTGGTGGTCGGTCTTGCGGTGGCGAAGGCCATCCAGGTGCTGGGTGTAAAGGACGTCGGTTTGAAATGGCCCAATGACGTCCTCGTCGGTGGCAAGAAGGTCGCCGGTATCCTGCTGGAGTTGACAGGGGATCCTGCTGACATCTGCAGCGTTGCCATCGGCATCGGCATCAATGTCAACATGCGCCGGGCGGACGCTATTGATCAGCCCTGGACCTCGGTTCGAGAAGCGTTGGGCAGGCTCGTCGACCGCAACGAGTTGCTGCAGGCGCTGGAGTGGCAACTTGCGCAGGCACTTTCCCGTCATCGCGAGCGCGGTTTTGCCGCCAGCCGTGAAGAGTGGGAAGCCCTTCATTTATGGCAGGGGCGGCAGGTTACGCTGTCCACTGTCGCCAATAATATCGTTGGGCGTGCCCTCGGCATCGATGAGAGGGGCGCACTGCGCCTCCTGGTGGATGGCAGGGAGCAGAGCTACAGCGGAGGCGAGCTGAGTCTGAGGTTGTCGGATGATTCTTGAGTTGGATTGCGGAAACAGCCTGATCAAGTGGCGGGTCGTCAGAAAACATGACCTGGTGACCGTTGCTGGTGGGGTGGCTGATTCCGATCAGGCATTGCTTGCGCAGCTGCAGGCGAGCGAGGTGGTGGATATCCGCTACTGCCGCATGGTCAGCGTGCGCAGTGAGCAGGAAACCGACGCGCTTCGTGTTGGCCTAGAGAGCGCCTTCCCGATTGCGGTGAAGATCGCAGCACCGGCTCCCGAGCTGGGTGGGGTGCTGAATGGCTACCGTGAGTATCAGCGGCTCGGGATGGATCGCTGGCTGGCGCTGGTGGCTGGCCATTGTCTAGCGGGGCGTGGCTGTCTGGTGCTCGATCTCGGCACTGCGGTCACTTCCGATCTGGTCGATGCCGCTGGCAAGCACCTGGGGGGCTATATAGCTCCGGGCATGCCCCTGATGCGCAGCCAGTTGCGCACCCACACTCGCCGTATCCGTTATGACGACGACGCGGCTCATGAGGCGTTGCAGAATCTGCTGCCGGGCCAGGAAACTTCCGAGGCTGTTGAGCGTGGCTGCGTGCTGATGCTGCGAGGGTTCGTGCGGGAGCAGATCGAACTGGCCAATAAACTGCTGGGTGACGATTGTGCTGTCTATCTGACTGGGGGCGATGCCGAGCTGGTCAAGGATGAGTCTGCTCGCGCCGTCGTGCTTCCGGATCTGGTATTTCTCGGCTTGGCGCTTGCCTGTCCGATCGAGTGAGTCTGATCGATGCGTTGGTTCTTCCTGTTCCTGCTCGCCCTCAATGTCTTCTATTACGTCTGGCATCAGCAGCAGGCGCCTCTCCGTCCCAAGGAGATAGCGCCGCTCAGTCTGTTCAAGAGTGAGCAGAAGAATATTCGCCTGCTCAGTGAGTCTGCCGAGGCGCCCCGGCGCCGTCAGGCTGAGGAAAAGCCAGCGGCCCCCAATGCCTCTGCCTGCGTCTACCTCGGCAGCTTCCCCGCAGAGGATCGTGCGCAGCTGCTGGTTCAGCGCTTGCTGAGCCTGGACGTCCAGGCTTCCGTGCAGACAGTGGATGCTGCCGCTGGCGTTGATTACTGGGTTTATCTCCCGCCGCTGGCCTCGCGCCAGGCTTCGTTGTGGCAGCTGCGCGAACTGCAGGCACGCAAGATCGATAGCTACATCATCACTGAGGGCGACCTGACTGACGGGATCTCCCTCGGGATCTTCCAGCGCAAGGATTCCGCTGACAGCGTCGTCGAGCGCCTGAAGGCAGCCGGATATGATGCGCTGGTGCGCGAATTGGCTCGTTCGCAGCATGACTACTGGGCGCAGATCACTCCGGAGGGTGGGCGGCTGGTGGATGATTCTCTGGTCCGCCAGTTGGCGCCGGATTTCCCGGAATTGCAGAAACAAACAATGCCGTGCAAAAACGTTGCAACCCCTCAGTAGTTTGAATAGAATGGCGCCCGCTTCACAGGGGTGGCCTGAAAGGGTCATGCACTGGAAGCCGTTGTCGAAGAGCTAAGCTCAAGTTTTTTAAAGAAAAACAGTTGACAACGCGGTGGCAGGCTGTAGAATGCCGCCTCACTCGGAGGGGTTCCCGAGCGGCCAAAGGGATCAGACTGTAAATCTGACGTCTCAGACTTCGAAGGTTCGAATCCTTCCCCCTCCACCAGTTTTCAAGCGTGAGCTGCAAGCTCCGCGGGTATAGTTCAGTGGTAGAACCTCAGCCTTCCAAGCTGATGATGCGGGTTCGATTCCCGCTACCCGCTCCAAGTTTGTTGCTGATGTCTTGCTCATGTAGCTCAGCTGGTAGAGCACACCCTTGGTAAGGGTGAGGTCAGCGGTTCAAATCCGCTCATGAGCTCCATCTCGCAAAGGCAGATATGAAAATATCTGCCTTTGTTTTAATGGTGACGTGACTTTCTCAATTCCTTACGGGAGGCGGTCAAGATGGCTAAAGAAAAGTTTGAGCGTAACAAGCCGCACGTAAACGTCGGCACCATCGGTCACGTTGACCACGGCAAAACCACTCTGACCGCTGCTCTGACCAAGGTCTGCTCCGAGACC
Organism: Pseudomonas sp. DP-17; assembly: GCF_022380625.1. Lineage (NCBI taxonomy): Bacteria > Pseudomonadati > Pseudomonadota > Gammaproteobacteria > Pseudomonadales > Pseudomonadaceae > Pseudomonas > Pseudomonas sp. DP-17. The sequence continues at coordinate 235 of NZ_JAKSXG010000025.1, read as the reverse complement.
TGGGGCGGTTCCGCTCGCGCTTTCGATCAGATCGACAACGCGCCGGAAGAGAAGGCTCGTGGTATCACCATCAACACCTCTCACGTTGAATACGACTCGCCGGTACGTCACTACGCTCACGTAGACTGCCCGGGCCACGCCGACTACGTGAAGAACATGATCACCGGTGCTGCCCAGATGGACGGCGCGATCCTGGTTTGCTCGGCTGCTGACGGCCCCATGCCGCAGACCCGCG
>NZ_JAKSXG010000024.1:0-13516 GCF_022380625.1 Pseudomonas sp. DP-17 | reverse complement strand
CCTGTTTCGCCCCCTCGGGCGACCTTCTTTGGCAAACGCCCCAAAGAAGGCAAAGGTCTTGCCCCGGACATCCGGTTTTTCGCCTAGGCGAAAAATGCCCTCGTTGAATCGAAGTTTCAGGGGCACGCGGCGAAGGGCCATCCCTGGCCCATCGCCGCTCTCGCGACATCCATGTCGCTCAACCCCTGAAACTCCGCTTCAACGAGGCCTCCTGAACGGGGGCGGTTCGGAGTGCGTGGGTGTTTTTCTGGAAGACTTCAAGAGCCAAAGCCAAAGCCAAAGCCAAAGACAAAGACAAAACTGTGCAGAGATGTTCTCCGTAGAAGCGGCTTTCCTTTGTCTCCAGAGTTTCCATCCACCTCGAAGTCACGGCGGAACACGAACGTAGGGTGGCGTGGAGCGCAGCGATACCCATCAATGCTCACGCACCCACAGCATGGGCGTCGCAGTCTCGCGGAGCGCCGCCCGATCAGCCATTGCCGGGCGGCGGCAGAGTGCGGTTCGCGAGCAAGCTCGCTCCTACAAAGTTGCTGCCTTCGGCTTCGGCTCTCGCTTTTGCTTTTGCTTTTGTGAGTCTTCCAGAGAAACATCCGCACGCGCCGAGTGCCCCTTTCAGAAGGCCGAAGGTGATCGGAGTTTCAGGGGGAGAGCGGCATGGATGCCGCGGAAGCCGCGACTGGCCATGGATGGCCCTTCGCGGCGGCCCCCTGAAACTCCGAGGAACCGAGGGTACTTTTCGCGAAGCGAAAAGCCGGATGGCAGGGGCGAGACTTTTTGGTTCCTTTTGTGGCGTTTGACAAAAGGGACTCGCCCGAGGGGGCGAAACACAAAGCCCGCGCGCGCACCGAAGCGACGCGGGAAACCAAGGCGCGAGGCAAACACATCGCGGACGGAGTCCGCTCCTACGGAAGACCAGCGCAGCGAAAGGAAGAGCAGAGCGATGGGTATCGCTCCGCTCCACACCATCCTACGCACCACCCTCCAGCTGGGCACTCAACTCCGGCCACTGCCGATACGGCACCCACAACACCCCTTGCCACCTCAACACCGACAACGACTCCGTCGGCCCGCGCAGCATCTCCCGCCTTGGCTCGCCACGATCACTGCGATGCTGATCGCGCAACGTCGGAATCACCTGCTGCGACAACCACTGCCGCACACTGCGATTCTCCGGGTGGAAGTAGTGAATCAACGCCGCATACACCGCCGACTCGCTGATCAGCAGCTCATCGACGTAATCGCCGCTGCCATCGCGCACCCAGGCGCGGCGGGACTGGTCGTCGTCCAGGTTGCGCTCCACGCGCTCGGCCAACCAGGGCACGCCGATCAGCCGCCCCAGGTCGTGGGCGCAGAACCAGCACTGGTCTTCCAGCAGCACGGCGCGCAGCAGGCGCTTGTGGCGGATGAATTCGGTGGGGATCAGGACCTCTTCAGACATGGCGCACCTCCGGGAAGGAGGGAGAAGAGAGCGGGTACAGCGAAGCGCCTTCGGGGCGAAGGCTAGGGGTGAAAGGCATATCCATTACCTCTGCTAGGTCTAAACAGCTTCTTAGGGCTGTGGTGCCGGGAGCTAAGAAACCCCACCTAGAGGGCCGGACGTATTCCCCTTTCGGGTCTTGTATTAGCCCACTCCCGACGTCGCAGAGTCTTTTTTGAGGACGAGAAAATCCCGCAGGCTCAAAAAAGCCGCTTATCTTTCGGGAGCGGTCAAGCCGCTAGGTGACAGGCGTTTCTTAGGCGCCGGGCGTGAGGGTAGGGCCTTTGCCTGATATGGTCAATAGTATTGAACTCTATTCTGTTGTTTCTTGCTCTTCGGTAGCTTGATTGAAGCCGTGGATAAAGTTTTCTTCCGGCGTCAATAGTTCGAGCCTGTCACCTTGCTTGACTTCGATTTTGGATTTTAATTCTATCTTGCAGAAAGTTATTTCATCTTGGATGTCAAATGGAGTAAGAATTCCTATCTCTAACTTGGGATAGGTGCCGATAGGTTTCTTGCTTCGTCCATCGTCCACTATGAACGGTTCTCGACCACTATATTTTTGGGGGAGGACTTTGAATCTGTCATCTATGGTGACACCGGTATTTTTACCAATATCTATGGCGCAAATATTGTGTTCGGCGTCTGTCTCGATAACTTTTCCGAGGCTCTTCTTTATCTCGGAGAATAGGGTGCTTCTATCTTTTCCTTCTTTTTTGGATTTATAGAGTGCGGCGTCCGCTTCTTTATATAAGGTTGATAGTTGTGCTTTATTCAGTTGATAGTCGATGGAGTGAACCGAAAATCCTAGACTGCAATGGTATTCGGTTCTTTCTGTTCTTCCTGAAATTGAAGATCTAATTTCCTCTGGCAGTGCTATATCTGGTGATTGGGAGAAAATTGCGAATACAAATTCCTCGCCGCCGTAGCGAGAGTAAACGATCTTTTGAGTTTCAGAGATTTTCCTTGAGCAGACTTTTGCTACGCTTTTCGAGAAGGCCTTTAGAACTAAGTCGCCGTGCTCATGGCTAAAAGAGTCATTTATTTGTTTGAAGTTGTCTATGTCCGCGATGCAAAAGGTAATGAAAGGATAGTTTTGATACTTCCTTATTTCTTTCTCGAAGCCATGCCTGTTGTAAATTTCAGTTAGCTTATCTCGTGTTGCGTTGTAAGCATTTATATGTTGAGAGATTATTCTTTCGATAGTGCTTTTTAGCTTCGAGAATCCTGGGGAGTAGGTGCTTTTCTTGAGTTCGGCAGTGACGCTGATTTCGTCCTCGTCAATGAAGATGAATTTTGTGCTAAATCTGCCAGCTCCTTTTTCTAGAAAATCTAATTGTTTTAGTATGTGGGAGAACTCTGAGCTATTTGGGGTTCGATTCGTTTCTACTCGGCATCCCATAATTTCAGGAAGCTCTCGGATGTCTTTTTCAATGTTGGCCAGAATAGATTTATTCATTTTATTTTTTCCATAAAAAAGCCCCGCGCAATGGCGGGGCTTTTGTCTTTCTATCACTGCCCCAAAATTCCATTTCGGTCTACAGCGTTTCTAATGGTCTTGACTTGCGGTCTTTCTACTACCGCTCATTCTCATAGGGGTGAGAAATGTTATTCAGGAATATCAAGGGCTGGAGAGGAGTGTCTCACTTAGGGTGAAATTATTCTTTCGCTAATTTGTGAAATTTGACGAGTTTTTATCGCTTATATTTGAATTTAATTTTACGGTGGTGAAAATAGTGCCGTACGCTCTCGGCGTCGGCCATTATTCAGCGTGGATGGGTTGGGTTTTTGCTATGTCTTCGCGACGAAGTAGGCGGACTGTCGAGACATAACCGGGATCGTCAGGCATTATCGGATGGATCTTTCCTGTCCTGGCAAGATTAGCCGAATATCCGAGTGGTGCGTTGAGGATATTGTCTGCCTCGCAGAAGCTAACGAAAAATTGGCGATGCTCTTGCACCCGCGCAAGTTGTTTCTTGGGGATAAGGGTTTTACTTCCTAGGCGCAAGTGCTCTATGAACCCGCTTTGGACGAAGCGACGAGAGAACGTCTGTGATGACAATGCTACCTTGGCGGCGCAATTCTTCAGCGTCAGCATTTCCTCTAGCAGACTCTTTGTGGTGAAAACCGAGCGAGCCGTAAAGCGGCGCTTGGAGCCCTCTGCGCGCTCGAGGTACCCAAGCTCATGCAAGTGCCTGAGGTCATGAAGGGACACTTCCAGGATACGTGCCACGACAGTGCTCACGCACGACTCGCTTGATGGCAGGGTGTTGCAGCTAACGGAGCCTTTTTTTCGACCGGAATTGGATTTGTAACGTTCCAAGCCTTGGAGTGCTAGCAATAGCTGTGGGGGAAGATCCGCACGTCGATAGATGGTGACCAGTCCACCGTCGATCAATGGGCCAGATACTGGCTGCACTCCGAAGTGAAGCAACTTGGCCGAGAGAGTGGTGCGAGGAAGTTCCATTTCATCCGCAAGCTGACCGATGAAGGCAAAGTCGGTCCTGAACTGGTCAACAACTGCTGCGTGGAGCATTGTCCTGCCACGAGGCCCTTTTTGCAGGTCGGTCTGCATATATCCGTGCAAGAGGGCGTTGCGCACTGCGTCGGGATATACGCCGATGCGGACTGCGGCCTCCTCAATCGTGATCATTTCGTCGTCGGCGTCAGCGGATAGAGCCTCTAGGGTGCAGTTCGTCGCAATCGGAATGCTCCTATGCATTTCCAACAATTTGCACAGGTTTATCGCAGAGTAAAGCCAACGCACTTTCCCGTGTTTTTCGCGCTGGACGAGGTTGCGTACCAGCAGAGAGCGGAGTTTTTTGGGGGAGGCCTGCAATGCCTTGAGCATCTCTTCTTGGTAAAGCTTAAGCTCTGAGCAATGGCAGGCGCTGATTACCTTGTCCATGGGCGCTTCGGCCGTTAGCAAGCGAGCTACTTGACCGCTGATCCACTCGTCGTTGGATGTCATCCAAGGTGCGATGTGCGCTCGAACGGGGAGGCAGGGGGTGCGCTCTCTAGAGGTTGCGAGCAGCTCATCGAGCGCTTGCTCTTCGCAACTAGCCACGCGTGCTGCCATCTCTAGGACAGTGGAACGGTCCGATTTCGCCTCGTAGCGAAGTGCCCGCAATGCAAAGATGAAACGGTCCAGTGCAGCTTGATCCCTGGATCTAAAGAAACTCAGAACCAGGCGGGACGCTCTGGACTGAGATGCTACGGTGGGACCATTGCAGAGGTCATAACCGCATTGGCACAGATTGCCCACCAACTGAGTCCAGTGGATGGTTCTCTGGCAGTTGGGGCAGGCGAATCCGTATTGGCACTCGTGATAGGGGCAGGTCTCCAACCAAATGAGGTCTTGTACTGACCGATGCCATCCGTCCCGAAGGCATTCCGGACAGAAATTGTAGGCATCGGCTCTTATTGCTGCTGCGGGAACCAGCAGTCCCATAACTTCAACCGGACTTTCGCTGGTAGGACCGTTCTGGGTGTAAAAGCTGCCTTGGAACCGGTCGCCATTCAGATCGCTATTCCTGCTGAGTTCAGTGATTAGCTTGGAGTGGCGCATTTGCCATGCAAACGGTTGTCGAGAGTCCTTGGATCCGAATGCCCTAGCTATGGCGGAGACCGAGCCGAAACCATTGGCTACGGCGGTACGGATCAGAACACTGCGTGGACTCTCTTCATGGCGCCCATGGGCAAGGAAGAAGAGCTTCATCGGCTCATCCTCCCTGCGATTATTCTGTCTAGCGATGCTGGGGGCAGCCGGAAGGGATTCTTGGGGCACTTGGCAGTGGGAATGAACGACAGGTCTACCGCCTTTGCGAGATCTGCATTGGTAAAGCAGCCATCGTCTCGCTGGAGCGCGACTTTGAGAGCATCGCTGAGCAGTTGCCGAATGCCATTCATATTGCCCCCTGTTGCCAAGTACATGGCTTTCAGGTGTTGGTCGGCGCAGATATTCATGCAGCTCTCAAACTCGCCTATCTCCTTTAGCGCATTGCCGAGTACGCGCAGTGTTTTGCTAAATGTCGACTTCGGGTCTAGCGTCGAGTAGGAAAACTCTGTCATCTGATGACGATAAGGATAACGCCGGGATAGTTGCGGATGGGCATTGATGATCTCTTCGCAACGTGGAATGCCGACAATTGCTACTGGAACAAGTGTTTCGTTCAACAGGGTGCGAACCCAGTCGCAGACTTGTTCTCTGGATTTTTCCGCACCTTTTCTGAGCAAGTTATCAAACTCATCGAGGACAATCAGTTGCGTTAGGCAGGTCTTCAGAAGAGTTACAAGGCGATTGAAAAGTGTCGAATTGTTACCTGAAAAATTGGTGGATCCCAACTGCTGCAACATGCTGAAGCTCAGGGTCTTGATGGTCGCCCCTGCGTTCAGCGAGCAATAGAAGGCTGGCACGATCTCCCTTGTGCCATGCTCGTCGGTAATGACTTTTCTATCTCCGAATCGACTCATCGCGACTTTGCAAACAGTGGATTTTCCTGTTCCTGGCTCGCCCACGATGAGCGCAGAAGCTGGCTCGCCACGTACTTGCGTGGTTTCCACGCTGCGAGAAATGCACTCAAGTGCTTGAGTGTATTCAGGGTGGCTGACTATGCACTCTGCGAACTGCGAGAGCTTGTTGGTTATGCTTTCGTTCATGGTTATCTCTTAGGCATGCGAATGGTTTGATAGTCGTCATCTGCGAAATCATCGATTTCGGCTGTTCCGGTTTCTTGGGCGATAAGTTCACTTTGGTTATCGCTCTCATCTGGTTCGAAGTTTTCATCTGAGGAAAGTCCGCGCGTGAGGTCGACAGTACTTTGTTGTGCAAGAAGATCTCGCAGGTGCTGACGCTTCCGGCGCTCATTTCGTGTTTTGCAGTTGCTGATTTCTTTATGAATGCCGAGCAAGGCCTGTCTTGCAGTTTTCTCGTCGTATTTTGACTTCTGCTCCTTCAGTTTTTCCCGTACAAGAAGATGTTCATACATAGTTAGGCCGTATTGGTATTCACTTACTGCATCCGCCGGATAGAAGACGTTGCTCCTTGGGGCGTGTACATAGGCGGTTCCCAGGTCGGAGCGGTCATACATTACCTCTACGGTCTCGCCAGGACCCACAATTTCTTCAAGGTGCGACAGGCTTGGGCCAGTCCAAGCCAAGTTGTTATATCTGACACGCCCTTTGTTGATCGTGCTCCAAAAAGTTGCCATGCATAGAAAGGAAACGTTGTCTGGAGAGAAGATCTTTGGGGGAGAGATTGGGTCAATGCTCTGTTTCCACATTTCTATAGTGGGAAGGCTGCGCTGCCCATGCCTGCGCTGGTGGTAATAGTTATGTACCCATTCATCAAAAATGCCTCGCAGTTCATCCAGAGTAAGCGTCGCTTCACTTTCGGAGTCATAGTCACCCTTTGCATCCGGGTTGGACTTTGTGGTTCCGTCTATACAATGAATTAGCTGCATGTTGAGTGTCTTGAAGAACGACTCAATAGATGGTTTCTGATCAGGTTGTCCATCTGAGCAAAAGCGGATCACTATACCCAATCGTTGAGCGGCTGCCAGAAGCGAGGCGTTATAGAATTCTGGACCGTTGTCGACGACCAATTCCTCCGGGAGTCCGGCCGGGGAGCCGTCCTCACGCTCTGTTAGCGCATGACGCAAAGCACTTGCCGTCTTTTCATAACAAGGAGGCGCCATCGACAAGCACCAACCGATCAACGCGCCCGTGTAAGTTTCGATGAGTATGGTCAAATAAGGCCGCCCGATACCGAATCCAAAATCGTCGACTAGTTGGATATCTAGTTCTTGCGTATCGACCTCAACTCTCGCCAGAAGTCGGCCTGGGCAATGAATGCTTTTCCCAAATTTGTGTTTCTTTGCGGCAGCTCTCTTTCCAAGACGTGCGCAATCGACCACATACGCAGGAATGGCATTCAAGGCTCGGTAAAACGTCGCTAGGGATGGGATCTCCAGTTTGAGATTACGCTCATCATTCAGTGCCTCAATGTGGCCTTTTACAAGCTCGTAGATATGTGCAGCTGGCGGCTGTGTTGGCTTCAAATAATGAAGCTGGATGTAATCATGCATGATGTCAAGGGACTCGGCGCAAAGCCTTTTTGCACGAGATCTCTTTACTTCTGATGATTTCATGATTGCAAAGATATTCTGACCGCTCTCAACGTAGCGTTTCATGAGCTTATATAGCTTTGTGTACCGAGGTGGCTTTGGGTCACCGCGCTCCACAGCAAGCTTTTGCAATTCGCTGAGTGTTTGTTTGCGTGGTAGCGAACCATGAAATTTTTCATGGAGCTTGCGGACGTAGAAAGAGTGGTTGTCCAGCTTCAGTTGCTCGGCGGCATCTAGGCGGAGTATCTTGAGTGCTTCGGCTTCATTCAAAATGACGCTGCGAACAGGGACCAGAAATCCCTGGCGTAGACGTTTGTCCACTTCACCTTCGGGAAGATGGATAACCCCTTTATGGTCAACCCCGCGTAGCTGAAAGCGGCCGTTGTAATGGCTAACCACCTCAATGAGTTCCCCGTGGAGCAAATAGCGAGCGCCTAGGCGCATTTCATGACGTTTCTCCATGGCCTTACCTCCAGTCAACCCGGCTGTCTTGAGTTACAGGCTTGCTCCAGTCAAGGCGCAGATCCTGATTAAAAATCGCGGCAGCTATCGCTCCTGGAGAGGGGGGCGAAGGCAGAGCAAGCAGTTCTCGAATTCGCAGGGGCGGGTTCAAAGCGCTGAGCTGGTCGCGCAGGAAGTCGAGTTCGAGCGGCAATACGCCGCGTGACTGGTTGTAGGTCCGGATGAGGTTATTCAGCAACGGCTGACGGCGAATCTGCCGCTCGGTCAGCAGTTCGAATTCAGCACCTCGGGATTCGAGGTGCTGCTTCGCTGCCCAGTAGAGGTCAAGGTACTTCGGCTTCTGCAAGACGTTGTCCGGCTTGACCTCAATAAAGCGGATTGGCCGATCTGCATACTCCACGACGAAATCCGGCACGTATGTATGCGCCTTGCCGTTTACTACAAGGTGTAGGCGTTCGGGCTGTTCACGGTAGGCAATGACATTGCGATCCTGCTCCCAGCGGAAGCAGGCGTCCGCTTCCAGGCGTGTCTCGCAGATAATCAGCGAGCCATTCTTTCGGGACGGGAAAATAGTTGTTTGTTTTCCGTACTTGCTACGGCCAATGGATCTTTCGGGCGGAAGAGTGCCGCCGCCAGAGCTGCGGATTTTTTTCATGATGTGTGCTCTATCAGTAATATGAGTCAGGCTGGTAGCCAGTTACCAGCTTGTCAAACAGCGATCAGATAGAGGGTCGTAACATCATGAAAAGCCTCATGCTCAGCGTGTTTCCTATATTGACAATTTTATGTGGGTCGCAACCAAATCAATGATTTGGAGTGTTGGTTTTTTAAATTTATATGCAGAAATTAGATCTTTGGGCTGACAAATGGCTAGTCAGAATTCCTAATGGAGTCCAAAAATTTATGGTGGTAGTAAGATTTTGCCGCAATGGCAACTGTCAGCAATAAGCTGGGCGGCCGCTGATCAGCGGCTGGGGGAGGGTAATAAGCTGTGGGAAGCGTGGAAAGCTTTCATCATACTTTTGAATTTTGAGGCGCTATATGAATTTGCTTTCCCATCATAACGACATCTTGCGGGAAAGTCAAGCGAAAGTTGCGATTGGATGCTGGGCGTGTTACTGCCAACGTGCTTCCTTTGATTGCTTGAGTGCCCGCTAGAGGCCCGTGATAGAGAGGTTTATTGGCTTTGGCGTGCCGCCCTAGGCAATCTTCGTGGGCAGCGATGCTACTTCAAGTGACGGTTGCCGGAGAGGGCCTTTACTTCTGTGGTTGTTGATCAGCAATCGCTCTGTTGAGTGAAAAATGTACAGGTCTGACGAAGTTGACAGGCAACTTTCGCGTACTAACTTTTTCTAATGTTAGCCAAGGGCAATCTCTTTCCGGGTAAATCAACATGTTGATGCCGCGTCAAAATATTGTCCTTCTGTTCTTCTGCTCCGATATTCGGAAGTTGACGATTCGGGATCCAGATATTCTACTGGTCCAGCCCCATGACCTCCCCGATTTTCCTGAACGCGGCGTTGAGCTGATTTCATTCAGATACAGGCGTGAGGCGGTACAGCTAAGTTTGCAGTTGACTCGGCTGCTAGGTACGTATGTCAGGATTTATCCTATTGGAGAATGTACTAGGGGAAAACTTAAAAGGAAGTTGGATTCGGCTCAGGGGCTGTATCGAGTCCTAACTCTCTGGCATCTTGATCAGAACTCCACCCGTCATTGAATGAATGGATCGTAAACCTAGTTTTCATCGTAAACCTGCCAAATTTACGAAGAGCATGAGGTTTACGATCTGCAAAGAGGTGAGTCAGATGAATGAGGAAGGTTGGAGACAGCGGATCGAGGTTCTGGATCTCCACTTGGGGCCAGATTTTTCCGGTTGGCAACGCTTCGCCAATGCGTTGCAGCTTGCTGCGCTCGATTATGACTTCAAGCTTACCTTTGTGCGCCCCGTAAATGGATATCTCAGGATTGAGGAGCCATTCGCCCCACCGCATATCCAGACCTTAGCCATGGCTGTGGAGTATGCGACCGACGCGATCTGCCAGCGGTGCGGTAATGATAGTCCGGAGCGACTGGTGAGGGACGGACGCGTCTGGAAGCTTTGCACCTCCTGTAAGCCTTACTTGGAGAAACGAAATGGGTAATCCAATTTGCGGAGGTTGCGGCTGTCAGCTGGATGCTGTTGCTGTCGGCAGTACTTGGGGGATAAGAGCTGGATCGGTTTTGGAACGCGGGGAGCCAATATTGCTGTGCGAGCGATGTACCACTCGTATCGCAAGGGCACTCTGGCCCGAGTTGGTCGGGCTGGTTGCGCCCAGTGTTGTGGATAGGGATGACATGTTAGCTGTCGTTCGTGTCATTAACGAAACTATGATGTTCTTCGGTTACGATCAGGCGAGCGCATCGCGTTGGTTCGCTTCTCCTGTACTTGGACTTGGTGGGCGATGCCCCTCCGATCTGGTGCAACACGAAGCGGGGCGCCAAGCGATCATGAGACTACTGGGGCAGTTGGCTCATGGCGTGCTGCCATGAGCCTTGCTTGTCAGGTTTCCTGCAAAGCTATCTGCCTGGATAGTCTTTCAGCGGAGCGCATCTGGTCACGAAGGGTCCTGTTGGGCTATCTAGTAACCGGTCACGGCTGCCACCCTCAGTGAGAGCGAGCTGGGCCTAGGCAAGCGTCGATTAGCTCAGCGGTATCAAGTAATCGCTCACGTAGTGCAGGAAGCCAGACGACCGCAACAGATGAGTTTCGTTGAGCCAATTCCAGTACCACCTGAAGGGCATGATCAGAATGCCGAATCAGCTCAATCAAATGAAGTCCATTAGGACCATGGCTTCCCGCAAGCCAATGCTTGGTGGTTCGTTCGCTGGCAGCGGTCCAGTGTCGAAGTGTTTTGATCGCACGATGTGATGTGCCTAGCTCGGATCGCAACGCAGCGCCCAGGGCTTCGGCATAGATTTCTGCGCTGATTGGAAATGGATTGCCCATTTTCGCGATCATTTTTCCGATTCCTCTCTCTAGATTCGTTAGTGGTGCATCCGTTCGCGCCCCGTAGATCGGGCGATGTCTACTGCTGGGCATTGGTTTACACCCAAAGCCCCAGAGGGGGATCGATCTGAAAATGAGACGAGCAAACCTGTCCACGGTGGAGGGCAGCAATAAAGCTGCGGCCTATGTCCGTATGTCTACGGAGCACCAGCAGTACTCCACAGAAAATCAGTTGGATGCCATTCGTATCTACGCGGCAGCGCATGAGCTGGACATCGTTCGGGTGTACACGGATGCGGGGAAGAGTGGTCTGAGTCTGGAGGGACGCGAAGCCCTTCAACATCTGCTCCAGGATGTCGATGCAGGCCAATCCGATTTCTCGGTGATTCTGGTCTACGACGTGAGTCGGTGGGGACGCTTTCAAGATCCCGACGTGAGCGCCAGTTATGAAGTGCGTTGTCGACAGGCTGGTGTCCGGGTTGAGTATTGCGCTGAGCAATTCGTCAACGATGGCTCTCCAGTATCCAGCATCATCAAAAGTGTGAAGCGCATGATGGCTGGTGAGTACAGTCGTGAGCTGTCCGTAAAAGTGTTTGCAGGACAGTCTCGCTTGATCGAATTAGGTTATCGGCAAGGCGGGCCAGCGGGATATGGGTTGAGGCGTCAGTTGGTTGATCAATCTGGACAGCCCAAATGCCTCTTGGCCCGTGGTGAGCACAAGAGCCTTCAGACGGATCGCGTCATCTTGACCCCTGGGCCGGACTCCGAGCAGCAAGTGATTCAGGACATTTATCGGGCTTTCGTGAATGAGGGGCGTTGCGAGGCAGAGATTGCAGAGCTACTGAATCGACGCGGGCTTCGCACGGATCTGGAGCGCCCCTGGACGCGGGGTGTCGTGCATCAGGTTCTGATCAATGAGAAGTACATTGGTAACAATGTTTGGAACCGCACTTCAGGAAAGCTGAAGCAGGCGCGCATTCGGAACCCCAGTGAGCAATGGGTGCGTGCCGATGGTGCATTCTCTCCGGTGGTTGATCTATCGCAGTTTCTCGCGGCGCAGGCCATCATTCGAGCGCGTTCACGTCATTGGTCCGACGAGGAAATGCTGGACACTTTGAAAGCGCTGTTCGTGCAACGCGGCTGCTTATCCGGTCTGATCATCGACGAGCAGGAGGATTGTCCTTCAAGCAGTTGCTACCGGCAGCGTTTCGGTAGTTTGCTGCGCAGCTACAGCTTGATTGGCTATTCGCCAGCGCGTGACTACAGCTATCTGGAAGCCAATCGTCGATTGCGCGAGCGACACCCCGGCATCCTGAGTGATACGCAAGAGCACATTCGCCAAGTAGGCGGCAGAATTGCGGTCGATCCTGAGACCCAACTGGTTTGGGTCAACGACGAGTTTTCGGTCTCAGTGGTGCTCTGCCGTTGTCAGTGTGCCGAGGGGGCACGCAGACGCTGGCAGCTTCGCTTTGAATTCGGGCTGCTACCGGACCTGACTGTGGCGGTGAGGATGCTGCCGGGCGAACAAGAGGTGCTCGATTACTACTTGTTCCCGATGATCGACCTAGCGGCGCCGCACTTGCGCTTAGGTGATACCAATCCTCGTGAGCTGGAGCTTTATCGGTTCGATAGTCTGGACATTTTGTCCGCTTTGAGTCGGCGCCTCCCCTTGGCGAGGGCGGCGTAATGGCCATGGTACCAGGAGGTCATCCTGCACTCCATGTGGCGCAGGCATCACCAATCGAGCAAATCCCGTTGGCAGACATACGCGTACTCAACCCGCGTAGTCGCAATCAGCAGATCTTTGCGCGGCTTGTGGAAAATATCGCCAGCTTGGGGTTGAAGCGCCCCATCACTGTAACCCGGAGTGGGCCTAGCTTCGACCTCATATGTGGTCAGGGGCGCTTCGAGGCTTTCAAGGTGCTGGGTGAGTCGACCATTCCGGCGGTAGTGGTTACGGCGCCAGAGGCAGACCGCTACCTAATTAGCTTGGTAGAAAATCTGGCGCGACGTAAGCACTCAAACCGCGATCTGCTGATGGCTATTAGTGCTTTGCATGAGCGCGGCTACTCCATTAAGCAGATTGCTCAAAAGACTTGTTTGGACAGTACCTATGTCGGCGGGATTCTGATGCTTTTGCGCCAAGGAGAGGAACGTTTGATTGCGGCAGTTGAGAAGGGCTGGCTGCCGATCAAGGTAGCGACTGAGGTTGCTCGCTCCGATGATATTGAGGTGCAGGCGGCGATGCTGGAGGCCTACGAAAGTGGTCTCTTGAAAGGTGACCAGCTGATCAAGGTGCGTCGCCTGATTGATCGACGCAGGGCAATGGGGAAAGGTGAATCGCCCCTAGTTTCGTAGACACCTCCAAGCCTCATAATGAGGCCCATTAGGAGGTGCCATGAGCAACCAGCGTTACCCCGAAGAATTCAAAATCGAAGCGGTCAAGCAAGTGACCGAGCGCGG
>NZ_JAKSXG010000023.1:0-32673 GCF_022380625.1 Pseudomonas sp. DP-17 | reverse complement strand
GGCGAAGAAGGCCCCCAACCACACCGACCACAGCACGCTTAGGCTTTGCGCAGCATGCTGTAGATGAGGCCGGCCACCGCGAGGATGACCAGGGCGGCAACCACATAGCCGCCGATGGTCTTCATGTCGCCCTGGCCATCGGTCATGGCGGTTTCCACCGCGCTGGTGTCGATGACGCCCGCGAAGGCCGGCAGCGAGGTGGCAGCGGTGACGGAACCGGCGATGCACAGGTTGCGGAACGAGCGGACCGGGTTGAACTTGGCGATCTGTTGTTTCATGGCGTTCATGGTGTTTCCTCTGTCATCTGGCTTTACGAAGAAGTGACGCGACCCAGCCAGTCAAAAGCCCCGTCACGAATGCCCCCATGACGCCCGCAGCACCGATGCTGAAGGCCTCCAGAGAGAAGCCGCCGTTGACCAGAATCTCAATGGCTCCAGCGGCTTCGGGCGGAATGAGGTAGGCCTGTTGCCACTCGATCTGCTGGCAGCGCATGAGGCCGTCCGCCGTGGACGCCCAGCTGGTGCAGACCTGAACGGCAACCACGCCTGACATGTCAGCGGGCCTCCTTGCGGGGGCGGTCGCACCAGCTCCAGAAAGAGCGCAGGACGAACCACCACAGGGCGAAGAAGGCGAACGCAGCCGCGACCACAGCGATCACGGAATCCAGCGGGTAGGGTTCGAGGAATTCGCGTACCGCACGCACGGCAGGCGATACGACGCAGAGGATTGCCACGTACAGAACCCAGCCAAAGGCGAAACGGAGCGGCGCTTTCATCTACCTACCCTCGCCGTCAGGACTTGCTGCTGTCGGAAGGCTTCTCAGCGGCGGGCTGAGTCGGGCGCTGGGCTTGTGCCTGGGGTTGAGCCGGGCGAGACACAGGAGCTGGTGCGCTGGCTTCTTTGCCCACTGCCAGCAGTTCGGTCAGCACCTGGGTATTGGTGGTGCGGCCGAAACGGTCCTGAGTCGGGCGGACGACGCTGGCGAACTTGCAGAGCACCGGGGCGCCTTCGAACACGATGGAATCCAGCAGGGTCGGCTCAACGTTGTACTCGCTGATCTCGAAGCCCTTGGCGTTACCGCGAGCGGTTTCCGGGATCGGGGAGATGGCCTGGACGCTGGCGAAGATCTCGCCGGACTTGGTGGAGGTGTAGGTGTCGGTCTTGGTGACCCAGAGTTCGACTACGCCGCCAGTGGTTGCAAACATGTTCATGTGAAGCTCCTTTGCCTTTTTCGGGCATGAGTTGGCCCGCTGCTGCAAATTGGGCGCGTTGGTGGCCGTCTTTCAGCGGGTGTGGTGGTGCCTGGGTTTTGCGGTGGTGCGTGCGGTGAGTGGGGAAAACACCAAGGGCGCGGCCCTTGTCATCCCGCTCTCGCCGCCGAGGGCTCAGGAGCGCGGGGCGGTGGTGCTGCCCCTCACTCCCGAGCGGAGGCTATTCAAGGTGGGGGGCGGTCAAGGGTGCGCTTCGCCCGGCGCTCCGTTTGTCCGAACGAGAAAGCGCGTTCGGACAAGCCGGTGCGGCGGCCCTGGACCTGGCTGGCCCAGGCAGGGATGGTGTGGCGAACGTGGTGGCGGCCAACCACAGCGCCAACCGCCAGCAGGACGAGCCAGAAGATCAGGTGCGGGAGCGGGTTAGAGACCATGGCTCAGCCCTCCAGCTCGAACGGCTCGCGCACAGGGACGAAGGGCGTCGGCATGCCGCTGTCGTAGATAACGTGCCAGTACTTCGGGGGACGGAGAGCGGGCATGTGTTTCGCGCAGGTAAAACCCCGTTCCACCCGGTAGGTCGAGTGGATCGAGCGCCACACTCCCGCGACCTTGGCCATCGTAGTAACGACCGTGAAGACTCGCGTAGGGCGGCACTCGGTGCAGAGTATGAACTGGGAGGCTGCGGGCTTCGCCAGTTCGCGACTGGACCAACAGACAGAGCAGGCGCAGTCCGGGGCGTGAGGTTGACGCAGATAGCGGTTGAGCGGAATCACGGCGCATCCCTCCCCGGTTACTCATCGTCGTAATCTCCTTGGCAGAAGATCGACTTACCCCGGTCGAGGTCGCGGCGGATTTTGTGGAGGTTGATGACGCGGCGGCGGCCAATCTTGGCGGTCGGCACAGTCTTGGTTTCGACCCAGCCGCGCACCACGTCTTCCGTGATGTCTTCCAGCCCCAGCATCTGTGCGAATACCGCCTGGGAGCAGAACGGAGCGGTACGGAAATCCGTGACCTTTTCCATCGCGCCTGTGACGGTGAACCCCACTATTCCAGACTCTTCCATGGTTTTTGCCCTATAATCGAACCATTCGCAATCAATTCACTGAAATAATTTCAGTGATCTATTGAACTGAATGGTAGCCAAAGCCCACGCTCAGTGAAATAGTTTCAGAGAGTATTTTTATACCTTTATGGAATCAATACAGAGCAGAGCTAGAACCTTAATAGATAAGGCTGGCATAGATCGATTGGTACGTCATGGCGAGATCAGTCACTCGCGATGGCAGAGCGTGCGTTACAAAGACATCCGCATGAGTACTGAGGAACTAGAGGTATTGCAGAGCCTTTTTCCTCAATATCGGCTCTGGCTTATCAGCGGCGAGGTAATGCCCGACACCGGACAAGTAAGCCCAGAGTTCGATGAGGCCAATCGAAACTTGGCAGGACAAAACGCGGGATAGCGATCACACAGGAAGTAGCTAGTCGCTGGTACGCCCGAGTCGGTGCCAAGTGTTCAAGAAAAACTAGGTGAGAAAGGAACGCCCTCCACCTAAGCCGGGGAAGATAATGAAACAGCCAGTAATCGGAACCAAAATTAACAACGAGGCAATAGACTCACTCATCGACGCCTTAGAGGCAGTTGCAGATGAGGAAGCAGCTTTCTATGTGGGCTACCCTGTTGCCGCAACCATAGACGCCTCAGTTAAAATCCCGGCTCTGCTAATTTCTCCCCAATACGGTCTCGTTTGCTTCGACGTTAGGCCAACAGCTAAAGCAAATGAGTTATCAGAGCTTAAAAGCAGCCAAAGAGGGATAGTTCTCCCCCTTAAATCGAAGCTTCTGCAGCACACAGAATTAGCCGGAGAGGATGACCTTGCATTCAAGGTCAACGCAATTACGTTCTCCAACAATGCAGATGACGATCAAGCACTAATCGACAACAAAATTGTCGGCCCCAAGAATTTGGAAAACGCCCTTCAAAGCTGCAGCCCCTTCCCTACCGGGCTACTCAAACAAATAAACGCAGCAATAGAACGAGTGGCAAATATTCGCCCGAAGGCAAAAAGAACTATTGCGGTAACTCCAAAAAGCAAAGGTTCAACTCTAAAAATAATTGAGAACGAGATTGCAAACCTCGACTCCTGGCAAAAAGCTGCAGCAATCGAAACACCTGACGGCCCGCAGCGCATAAGAGGGCTTGCGGGCTCTGGCAAAACCATCGTACTGGCACTGAAGGCAGCCTACCTACACGGTGAACATCCGGATTGGAAAATCTGTGTAACGTACCATACTCGGTCGCTAACACAGCAATTCAGCTCGCTAATCAAGCGATTTTATTTCGATGACTATCGAGACGAGCCCAACGATATCAATCTGCAAATCATGCACTCCTTTGGTTCAATGGGCCAAAGAGGCGTATATGCCGAAATATGTCTCGCCTACGGAATTCCGCCTAAAGACTTCGGATATGCCAAACGAACCTATGGATTCAATAATGCATTTCGTGGAATTTGCACAGAACTTTTAACCGTAGTAGAAAGGGATCCCAAACCACTCTTCGATGCAATTCTAATCGACGAAGCGCAAGACCTTCCAAAAGAGTTCCTACGCCTAGCATATCTTTGCACAAGAAAGCATCGCGTAGTATGGGCATATGACGACCTCCAGAATCTTGGAGATTACCAAATGCTTTCTCTCAAAGAGACTTTTGGAACAGATGAGCACGGAGACGCCCTTGTAAGGCTGGAGAACGAACCTAAAAAGCCTCGACAAGACATTATACTTCCTAAGTGCTATAGAAACACCCCTTGGACCTTGGTCACTGCTCACGCCCTGGGATCAGGAACTTATCGCGACCCTAATATGGTGCAGCACCCTGACGACCCACAACTTTGGTCAGATATTGGATATAGCGTCCGGGGTGGCGATCTAGAGCTTGGAAAACACGTAGTATTGCAAAGGAGCGCAGATGCTTCTCCAGACTTCTTCTACGAGCTCATGGATCCCGAAGACTGTGTACAGTTCTACCGCTTCGGCTCAGATAGAGAGCAATTCCTAGCTGTAGCGCAAATGATTAAGGAAGACATTACTGCCGGCGAGCTTTATGCACACGACATTGTCGTTGTCTTCCCTAATGCAATTGATGCTGAAAAGAGAGCGATGTACCTCCGCCAATTCCTTGCGGATCAAGGGATAGACTCGCATATAGTTGGAGTCACCAGCAGCAAAGACTCGTTCCATGCGGAAGGGAAAGTTGCTCTAACAGGACCATATCGAGCAAAAGGCAACGAAGCTCCGATGGTGTACTTGGTTGACGCCGACTGGTGCGCATCCGGCTTTGAACTTATCAAAAAACGAAACATACTTTTCACGGCAATCACTCGATCCAGAGGCTGGGTCAGAGTATTGGGCCTCAATCAGGGAATGGACTTGCTAATGCAAGAATTCCAAAAACTGAAGAGCAAGAGCTATAAGCTAGACTTTAAGATCCCAACTCTTGAAGAGCTGCGTCAAATGCGCACTCTGTACCGAGATCTTACTAGCGACGACAGAAAAAAAGCTGATGACTTTAAGAAGGCATTCGACAAGCTAAATGCTAGCGGATTAGAAATGCAGGCGATTCTGCAAACCCTTCCGAAAGATACCATCGAGCAAATGCTCAGAGCGCTTAAAGACGCGGAGTAAAAAATGGCAAAGATTGCCACGGAGATCGCGCATGGATACTCACTACTTCAAGAGACATTAATTGAAAAAGGCCTAGTAATAGACGCAAACAATCTTGTAAGAACTGAGACAAGAGAAAGTATCAGTCTTTGCTGGGCCTCTGCCCCCAATCTTTCATACTTATTTGGGGGCCACACAACCATTGATCACTACATCGAAACACTAGAAAGACGCGACTTTAATTTCGCCTTTATAGATGGCGGAATCATGCAAATCTTCTACAAAATAGAAAATGAAGAAATAACGAAACACAGATTATGCTACGTACCCTGCCCGATAGATTATAAGAAGGAAGAATGGGAGGGATACACTATTGACGAAGTTCTCTCTTTGCAAGACAACAAGTCTCTCAGAGAGAGCATAAAAATGGCTTCCCCTGTAAGATTCGACTTTGACCTAAACTTCAGAGACGAAAAGCATGAACACTCTCACGTCACTATTAATAAAGACTCCTGCAGGGTCCCTGCTTACGGAGCCATTAGCCTAGGGCACTTTGCACGTTTTATTCTTCGATATTTCTACGAAACAGAGATATCTATAGAAGCCGATCTCAACGAGGTTCGGCCAACTCTTTATCGAAGAACACTTCCCCACGAAATGAGTCATGAACTTCATTTCGATACATCGACAAGTTACTAAATACATTTCGATGATGCACAGCCTCTCTCGCCCCTCAAACCTGAGGTGACTACATTAGGACTTTCGCCTGAAATAGTGGGGTAAACTGAGGCTCTACCGTCTTTGATAGGCCCGATTTACAAGGCATCAGGGTAGCGCAGGGACGCTCTCATGCGATTCATAATGCTGATGTCCCAGGTTCAAGTCCCGGTGTAGCCACCATATCTCGAAAGGGGTTTAGCGAAAGCTAAACCCCTTTTCTTTTGCCTGTAGAAAACCACAGCGCGGCATACATTCTGCGTCGTCAGTCCTTCTTCCCGCCCCAGCCAAACTCCTCGCCATCGACACCGCCCAGCGACTTGAATCGCTCGTAAATCCGGCTCCCTAACTGAGCTTCCGAGCGGGCGAGGTGTGCGGAGTTTGCAGGCGACCTCAATAGATGGAGGGTTTCCATCAGGCCGTTGAAGTGCCCCATCGATAGCAGCACCACATCGGCGCCTGCTTCCCCTCGAATGACAATGGCTCCCTCCCTCGCCACAATACCGTCAATGACCTTCTGCAGATCCTCGGCAGCCTCCGCGAACGCGATAACGCGCATAGCACTCCTCTCTCTTCTTTCCTCTCAGAATCCCCACTGCCGCCTGAGTTCGATAAAGTCCCGCGCCGCCGCTTCTGTGCTGGTCAGCTCCTGCTCTAGGGCGGGTAGGCTGTAGCGGGTTTCCTTGCGAGTGATCGAGCCCGGTAGGCCGGGAGCAAGGTTAGTGACTTCCTGCTCGTAGTAATTGAACACCCAACCGCCGTGGATGAATGCATTGCGCTTGGCGCGGATGCGGTCCATCACTGCATACCACGCATTGAACTCGCGAAGGCACTCCGCCTCCCCGGCATGGCGACGCGCGATAACTTCCCGCAGCGCATCCATCTTCGCCTTCAGGGAAAGGCGCTCGATCAGTGGATTTAGCAGCACCGGCTCGCTGCCGCCCACCAGATGGCGCAGGCAGAGGTCGAGGTTCAGTTCGAAGCGGGAGAGCTCCATCACCATACGGCCAATGAAGCTGCCGACAGCAGACCGAAGTTCTGCCTCTGAAAGCAGCGACGACATATATTGCGCAATGCTAAATGCACAGGACTCATTCATCACTACATTCTCTTGCGCAGAAGACAGACTTGCCCCGGCCGAGGTCGCGGCGGATTTTGTGAAGACTAATGACGCGACGGCGGCCAATCTTGGCCGTGGGGATCGTGTGGGTTTCGACCCAGCCGCGCACCACGTCTTCCGTGATGTCTTCCTGGCCCAGCATCTGGGCGAATACCGCCTGGGAGCAGAACGAAGCGGAACGAAAGTCCGTGACCTTGTCCACTGCGCCGGTAACGATGAGCCCCACTATTCCAGACTCTTCCATGTGAAATCCCTATAATCGGACAAGACGTAACCAGCACTCAACTGGAGTAATATTTACCCATGAGTAAAGGCTACTCCCACAACCAAGGCGAGTAAAGGTTACTCTTTGCGGGAAATGTCTATGGATCCTGTACGAAATAGAGCATTGCAACTGATCCGAACTGTCGGTCCTAAACACCTAAGCGAGCTTGGGGGCAAGAACTACGACCGCTGGAGAAATATCAGCGGGGGGAAGATAAGGATCAGTACAGAGGAAGTCGGCATCTTAGCCGAGGCGTACCCTCACTTTGCTCTTTGGCTAATATCAGGAAGGATTGAGCCAGAACACGGGCATCGGAGCCCTGAGTATGATGAAGCTCACCCAAACCTTACCATGCATAGCCCAGGATAACTTGATGCAGGAAGCAAATTGATGCCAATCTATGTAGATAATGCAAAGATAAAGTGGCGAGGAAGAGAGTGGTGTCACTTAGTTGCTGATACTGTCGACGAATTGCACGATTTCGCAATGTCTCTTGGTCTTAAACGGAGCTGGTATCAGCAAACAGCATCATATCCACATTACGATATTACATCAGCAACCCGAATTAAGGCGCTACAATTGGGAGCGCAGGTTGCAAGCAGAAAAAAAATCATCGAATGCGCCAAATCCCTTAAAATCCAACAAGGCCTGATAGAAGCCCAAACATCCGCACAAACACCCCAATTAAGTTTATTTTAAAAGCGACCTCACCAGGGCAGGCATAGAGGGGGATAAAATTGTATATCAAGGAAGAAACATTAGACGACCTTCTAAACAACGTATATTCAAAGCTCCTAAAGAAGAAAGGGAAAGTTGTCGCAACAAAAGGCAGCTTTAAGGAAATAACCGGCGCACTATTGCACCTAAAGAGACCGAGAGCCCGGCTAAGCCGAGCAGAAGGAAAAGGAAAGCTTTTTAGCTGTCTAGGAGAGCTTGCGTGGTATCTCTCCGGATCTAAAGACCTTAAATTTATAACTAGCTATATCCCCCTGTATAAAGAAAGTTCTGACGATAGAAAAACAGTTTACGGAGGATATGGCCCCAGGCTGGTCGGAACAGGGAGGAACAACCAGTTACACTCGGCTATCAGAATACTCAGTGAAAAGAACTCTTCCCGTCAAGCCGTAATCCAATTATTCGACGCAAAAGATATACTAAAACCGCATAAAGACATTCCGTGCACCTGCACACTCCAATTTCTAATCAGAAACAATAAGCTCCACATGTTTACCTCCATGAGGTCCAACGACGTCTATCTTGGACTTCCCCATGATGTATTCGCCTTTACAATGATACAAGAAATATTAGCTCGCTCCCTAGACTGCGAACTTGGCGAATACAAGCACTATGTAAGCAGCCTCCATCTTTATGAAAGAAATTTTGAAAGCGCAGAATCCTATATAAACAGCGGATTCCAGCAAGTAATTGAGATGCCAGAAATGCCAGTTGGCGATCCTTGGCCGAGCATTTCAGTATTACTGAAAGCTGAAGAGAAAATTCGCTCATCTGCTGACTTCAAATTAAACGAACTCGACATAGACCCTTACTGGCTGGATCTAATTAGAATCCTCCAGTTCTTCCACTTAACAAAATCACAGACCAATACTCATCTTGTAGATCCAATACTACAATCCATGAATAGCCGAATTTATAGTGCCTACCTAGAAAAAAGGCGAATGGAGAAGCTCGGCACAACTGAGAATTCCCCTACACAGTTAGAAATTCTCCTTGCCCAAGCAGCAAAATGAAAATGCAAAGAATAATAGAAGAACTGCTACGCATACTCCAAGACGACGTCATGAAAAACTCAGACGTCATAAGGTGGGGAGCACCAATCCCATCATTTGGGGATCCATCCATTGCGCAATTGGCCACTCTGGGATTAAACCCTAGCGATAAAGAGTATACAGACAACACCGGCATAGAATTAGACAATGACAATCGCCGATTTCACACCTTACATTCCCTAGGAATAGAAAGCTGGAAAAAAATTACTAGCGAACAACTCCATCTGATTGAAAAATCCTGTACCGAGTACTTCTTACGCAACCCATACAACAACTGGTTCAAACCACTTGACAGCATAATAAGTGGAACCTCAACGTCGTACTACAACAAGCTTTTCCATGCAGTCCATTTAGATCTAATACCCTTCGCCACCCAATCCAAATGGGCAAACTTAAAGCAGAGACAAAAAGATACACTGCTTAAATCATCCGAACATATTCTCGGCAAGATTCTAAAGGAAAGCCCGATTAAAGTTATTATACTCAACGGAAGTACCGTTGTAGAAAATTTCATAAAAATAACAAATACTCGACTAAACATACAACATATCCCAGAGTGGGATTTATCACGTGCAAGCTCGGCCAAGGTAAAAGGTATCGCATACCGAGGCGTCGTAAAAACTGTATCCAATATTAGTCTTGACTCACCAATCTTAGCCTTAGGATTCAATCACAACATCCAAAGCAGCTTTGGCGTAACAACTAAAGTTAGAAAATCCATAACCGACTGGGTAACGGAACATTCAGCCGAGGTACTTTAAATGCGAGAAAGAGATCGAGAGTTGGCACAAAATCTTGAAGATCAGCTAATTTTCTTCTCAAATGAAGTGCGAGCGCTTCCCGGAATCGATATTCCAGAGAACAGAGATTCGCTTATTGCGCAACTTGTTGACAGTATTAGACGGATTAGATTTGTGGAGACAATCCGGCGACGCAGGCTTAGCCCGCTTAGAGGAGATGCCAATAGCACAATCTTTGACCCGATTAAAGCCGCAGTCATTCACGTACAAAATGGAAACATCGAAGAAGCAAGCTGGCTGACATTTTTAGCCATACATTTTGGAAAAAGCAGCCAAGATGGCTGGGCACTTACACAAGCATTCTACAGTGCACTTGATCAGGGATTCACCTGGAACTGGAATAGAGCATCCTATAACCCAGATGCCGTTCTAGAATGGTTAGAGCAAAACTATCAAGAGCTTTCAAACAAAAACTTCCATTTCGGAAACCATAGAAAGTACGAATCAATAAATCCATCAAAAAGAAGTTTCACCGGACTAGTACTACGCAGCTACATCCTCTGGATTACAGATAATATTTCTCACGAAGAACTGTTTAGAAGAGCCATTGATAGCAACGACGGCAATCCACGAAGAGCATTCCGGAGTCTTTATAAATCGATGAATGCAGTTTACAGATTTGGGCGAATAGGGAAGTTTGACTACCTAACAATGATCGGAAAAATTGGAGCAACTCCCATCGAGGCGGACTCTACCTATATGGTAGGTGCAACCGGCCCCTATGATGGTGCAGTTCTACTTTTCACGGGCCAAGCGGCTATCGATATTCCGAGAAGAACTCTTGATAACTGGATAATCGAACTAGACGAACACGTAAATGTCGGAATGCAGGTACTGGAAGATGCCCTTTGCAATTGGCAAAAGTCACCATCCACATACAAGCAATTTAGAGGATAATTACTCTTCAGCCCACTTATATCGGACCTTCAGCTTTTGCATGTGATACGGTTTAATTATCCCTTGGTGCTGCAACTGCCCGACCACAATACCAGGGGATATTCCTAACTTTTTTGCAAACTTCAAAACCGCCCGCATATTATCTTTCAGGCCCGACAACTCATTTCTAAACTCAGCCGGAATTAATAAATTCTGCGAAAAAACATTTGCCTCAGCCTCACGCTCATCAATGCTCTCACTACCATTCTCTAGAAACACTGCATCTTCACCATGAAGGATTAAATGGCCTGCCTCATGAAAGAATGTGAACCAAAAGTGATCATCAGATAAATACCTGAAGCTAAGCATTAAAATAGCTTTATCAGGAGATATGAATTTGGTAGCTCCGCTGGCCTGGCACCCAGAGGGTGTTCGTGCAACTATTACAGCAACACCACACTCCGCACACATCCTTTGAAGCTCAGGAAGAAATACGCTTGGCTCAGGCTCAAGCGTTAGCGCACGAAGCGCTGGAAGAGCAGATATGAATTTATCTCTATTCCAGTCTTGGCAATCAACATACTCCGCCTCAGTTTCGCATTGTTTAATCCATGCTGCCACTGCCCCTAACTGCGGGCTAAACGCTTGAGACGTACGAAACTTAGCCAGTTCAGGGGTGCTTCTATACTCATCCTGCCACGTCTTAACATCTGGAACATCAAAGAAATTTAAGCAACTGATTAAATTCATCACCCGTGAGCGCGACTTTGGAATCCAACCATAGCGCTGCATGCTCGCTACCGGCAGATCAGATAACCACTGATCCTCCAACTCAGAAACCGGTGTGTTTAATACTTCTATAAAGTCTGTATAGAGCTTCTCTCGTCTCATCCAGAACCCCGGGGAAGCCCCCAAGATCTCAGACAACCGAACGGCCAGATCCCCATTAATTCTCACATCACCCTTTATCAGTGAATCAGCGAACTCCTGGCTACCACCCAACATACTTGAAAAACTGGAAAAGCTAATCCCCTTCTCAACTAAAACATCAGAAATAGTGTCACCCGGCGGACAAACTGAACCGTGTTTAAACTTCGAGACGTTAAGCATATTTAATTATGTCCATAAGTTTAATCCTGCGAACCTTTGTCCATTCTACATTGCCGTGAGCGTCAAGAGGCATATTCAGATCAACGGCGCAAAAAATTACAAAATACCCCTCATCCAACGCTATCGCGAAAGATCCAGGGGGTATTTTTGATTGAAAATCTATATGGAACGGAACATCAAAAAGATCATCTGCCAAGCAGATATCGTATATGCGCCGATAAAGTATTCTGATAACACCAAGGGGAAAGTACTTTTTACCGACAGATTCTTTCTCGCAAATATTCCTAATCTTCTTATTCAAATAAGATATATCCAGGGCCATTCTTATATCGCCCCGCGCGAAACAATCTCATGAATGATGGCCTGCACACTCATTCCTTCGAGAAGCCATATAAAGACTCAACCGTATCGTAAGGCGGCCATCAAGGTAAAGATCGCTAGAGGGCATTCGCCAGCGAAGCTGGCTTAATTCAGCACGTCGCAGCTCTCTCCAAACAACCTCATCGACTCCTTGCTTTGCGAAACCCGTGGCCTTGAGAAAGGACCGCTTGAAGTGACAACATGGTGGTGTCAACGTGAAAAAATGAGGTTTAGCCTGCTAGCAGGCCTGCCTGAAAGGCCCGATCTACGGTGACCCAGGGGAGGACGGGGGAGCTCTCATGCAATTCATAATGCTGGTGTCCCAGGTTCAAGTCCCGTTGTAGCCCCCTTTTCTCTTGCCCAAAGAAAACTGTCCGACTCGACTACTCCGAACTCTCGATCAACTCCCCCGAATTATTCTTCGTGTCATTCACCCGCAGCGACACCCGGTGCCCCGCAAAATCCTCCCGCGCATGGTGAATCAGGTCGCCCAGCGCATCTCCGCATGTGGCAGCAGATAGCCATTCCCCGAAGTTCTCCGGCGCCAGCACCACGGGCATGCGGTGGTGGATGTGTTCGAGGCTAGGGACGGCAGATTTGGTTAACAGGGCGCAGGAGAGGACGGGCTCACCGTTGGGGTTCATCCACAGGGACCGGAGGCCGGCGAAGGCGATGATGGGGTCGATGGGGCTGTGGATGAAGTACGGCTGGTGGACCTGGCGGCCGGCAGGGTTGCGCAGGGTTTCCTTTTCGTTCCATTCGTACCAGCCCAGTGCGGGCAGCAGGCAGCGGGTGCTGCGCAGGGCGTGGCGCCAGAGGGGTTTGCCGGCGGCGTCTTCGCTGCGAGCGTTGAAGGAGAAGCGCGGTGGGGTGGACTCCTTCCACCAGGCGGGAATCAGCCCCCAGCGTGCGGGCAGCAGTTCGAGCTGGCCACTTTCGTCGTGGCGCAGGATGGGCACGGTCATGGTCGGAGCGACGTTGTAGCAGGCCTCCAGCCAGCGTGGCGGTGTGCGCGCGCCGATATGCCAGTAGCGTTCGATGGCGGCCTCTTCGGGGCTGACGTAGCGTCCGCACATTGCCGGGCACCTTGGGGAAAGTGGTGCTTTTACCTTGGGTGGCTGGCGGAGGACTGTCCAGGCAGGGCGACAGATGTCACATCAACACTGCCGAAGAATTTCCAGTAGCGCCGGCCGGGTGTATTTCTCCCACGGGACGGTTTCCGGCACGTCATCACGCCGCAGGTACTCTCCTTCATCGAAGGCCTGATAAATGGAGAACGCTGGCTGGGGAGTGGGACCTTGCACGGCCAACTCGACAATCAGGTCCAAGCAACCATTCATCACGCTATCGCAGAATTCGAAGCTCAAGGCGCCGTCGATAAAGTGCTTCGCCAAAACGATGGATAGCTCATTGAGCAGATCGGCGACCGGCAGTCCGGTCTGCCCAACGTATGGCTCCAGATCAGATCGAGCTATTCCGATCTCTGCCGCCTTGCGCCAAAGCGCATGAAACTCCGGATCACTCAAACAGCAAAGCATTCACGCACTCCTTTGCTCGCTTACATCAACCGCTGCAAGACACCCTGCCCGATCACCCGCGTCGTCTCGCCCCCGAAGTCCACACTCCCCTCCTCCCGCAGAAACGCATCCACCGCCCCATCGACTCGCTCCGCCAACTCCGGCAATTGCCAGTAATGCCGCAGCAACATGCCAGCACTGAGGATAGTTGCGAGCGGGTTGGCGCGGCCGCTGCCGGCGATGTCGGGGGCGCTGCCGTGGACGGGTTCGGCCAGGGCGAGGCCGGCGCCGAGGTTGAGCGAGGGTGCCAGGCCCAGGCCGCCGCCCCAGTGGCTGGCGAGGTCGGAGAGGATGTCGCCGAAGAGGTTGGTGGTGACGATCAGGTCGAAGGCTTCGGGGCGTTCCACCAGTTGCAGGGCGGCGACGTCGACCAGGCGTTCGTCGAGTACATCGCTCCAGCCATCTTCGGCCAGCCGGTCGCGGCAGGTGTCGCGGAACAGGCCGCAGGTCAGCGGCAGGACGTTGGCCTTGTGCACCAGAGTGATGCGCCGGGCGTGACGCACGCGGGCCAGTTCGGCGGCGCCAGCGGCGAGGCGTTCGCAGGCGGCGCGGGTGATGACCCGCTCGGCGATGGCGACCCCATCGGCTTCCCAGTGTTCGCGGCCGCTGTAGAGGCCTTCGCTGTTTTCCCGCAGAACCAGCAAATCAATGCCGGCGCGCGGCGAGACCACCGGGCGCGAGCGCACAGGCCGCAGGTTGAGGTTCAGCGCCAGCGTCTGACGCAGGCTGAGGATGGCGCTGCGGTAGCCTTCGACCTTGTGGCTGGGAGAAGACACGGCGCCGAACAGCCCGGTGCCGCAAGCGCGCAGGCTCTCATAGGTCGCATCGGGAACGGAGGTGCCGTGGCGCTGGAAGCAGTCCCACCCGGCTTCGGCTTCCTCTACCTGCAGGTTGGGCAACAGGCGTTGCAGCACCTCCACGGCGACGGGCACGACCTCGCGGCCGATGCCGTCACCTGGGATGACGCAAAGGCGGTAGTTCAAGACTGGCCGAGCGGGCGCAGGCGGTACTGCGGCGGCAACTGGTCGAGGCCGCTGACGGTGACGTTGAGGTCCTTCCAGATGCCGTCCTTGATGCCGTAGATGCAGCCGTGCACGGAGAGCTTCTGGCCGCGGTGCCAGGCGTTCTGGACGATGCTGGTGTGGCTGACGTTGGCGACCTGCTGGATGACATTGAGCTCGCAGAGGCGGTCGACGCGCTCTTCTTCCTTCTCGAACTGGGCAAGGTGGTCGCGGTATTCGTAGGCGAGGTCGCGGATGGTGCGCAGCCAGCCGTCGATCAGGCCGAGCTGGGTGTGGTGCAGCGCGGCACGCACGCCGCCGCAGCCGTAGTGGCCGGTGACGAGGATGTGCTTGACCTTGAGCACGTCGACGGCGA
The DNA here is from genome assembly GCF_022380625.1 of Pseudomonas sp. DP-17. NCBI lineage: Bacteria > Pseudomonadati > Pseudomonadota > Gammaproteobacteria > Pseudomonadales > Pseudomonadaceae > Pseudomonas > Pseudomonas sp. DP-17. The sequence goes on along the minus strand of NZ_JAKSXG010000023.1, from coordinate 17,813 downwards.
ACTGGATGACCGACAGGCAGTTGAGGTCGGTGTGCAGTACGACGTTGGCGACGTTGCGGTGGACGAACAGGTCGCCGGGCAGCAGGCCGACGATCTGGTTGGACGGTACGCGTGCATCGGAGCAACCGATCCACAGGTATTCGGGGGTCTGCTGGCGGGCCAGTTTGGCGAAGAAGTCGGGGTCCTCCTGCTTGATGGCTTCGGCCCAGCGGGCGTTGTTGTCGAACAGTTCCTGCAGATCGCTCATGTCCGGCTCCTCATCATTTGGCTGGCCGCACCTTACGCAGGGTGGGCGTGGCTGACAAGCCGAGTCAGCGCACAGTGTTCAACCGCCACCAGCGTGGCGGGCGCGGCGCATGCTGCAGCGCCAGCTGATGCCAGGCGTCGTGCCAGGCCTGGCCTTCGGCGGCGAGGCGCGGCCAATCCAGCGTGCGCCGATCCAGGGCACTGAGCAACTCGGTTTCCAGCCAGCCATGGCCGGCACGCAGGGCATCGGCGAAGCCGGGGTCGGCCAGGGCGCGCTGGTGCACGGTTTCGAAGCGCCACCAGAGGGAATCCTCCACTGCGTCGGTTTCGCCGCTGAGCAGCCCTTCCCCGGCGCGCTCCTCGAAGCCCAGCGGCTGAAAGATGGACAGGCAGGGGGCGGAGGTCGCAGTCGCGGCAAGGCGCGGAGAGTCACCATCGAGCCGGGCGATGAGGCTGGCGGTGGTCTGCGAGGGGCGCCAGAAGCTGCCGGCGTGCAGGCAGATCTGCCGGTTGTCGTGCAGGTTGAAGCGGTGTCCGCGGTGGCCGTGGCTGCGCAGGGCGACGACCAGCGCCAGCCAGTCGACCTGGGCCGGACAATGGGTGAGGAAATCTTCGTTGAGCTGGCGGCGCTGGTGCGCGCCAGCAACCCAGGGCAGCACGCGGCTGTCGAAAGCGCGGGCAAAGTGGAAGTCGCCGCGGCCGTTCCAGCAGCCGAAGCGGCGCGCCTGGGTTTCCAGGTGGGGGCTGGCGAGATCGTATTCATGGCCCAGGGTCAGGGCGTTGGAGATAGCCCAGCGCTCGACCTTCTTCGCGGCCCACAGGCGACCGGCGGTTTCCAGCACCCAGGCTTCGTCGCGGTCGGCGATCAGGTAGCTGTTGTCGTAGCGCATGCGCTTGTTGCGGTAGCCCGCCGGGCCGCCCTGGCCGTGGCGCTCCAGCAGCTCGGTGATCACTGCCAGGGCCTCGCGGGCGCTGCCTCCACGCTCCAGGCCCAGGCGCAGCAGGTCCATGCCGAGCAGGGCTTCGCCGTCGCGCAGGGTCAGCCGGGTGAACACGGCTTCGTTGCCGATGGCCACGCCCTTGTCGTTGACGCCCATCTCGGCGCCCCACAACCAGACCGGCTGGCTGAGGATGACGCCGTGGCGATTGGCGGTCTGGGGGATTTGCAGGTAGCTGGTGCGCACCGTGGCCGCGCTGTCGCCCTGTACAGCGTCCAGGCGGATCAGGCGTTGCGCTTCGGCGGGCTCGCGGTCGCTGTTCTTGGCGAACCAGGTAGCCCCGCCGCTACGCAATACCAAGGTGTCGCACATAATCTTCCTCCCCATGATCTTCCCGCGCGCCGAGCACTTCCCGCGCCGCGCGCTCACCGGCCTCCACGGCCCCGTCGAAATAGCCCATCCAGCGCGTCGCCGTTTCGGTGCCGGCGAAGTGCAAACGCCCGTAGGGCTCGCGCAGGCGCGCCGCGCCGCTGCTCCACAGCCCCGGCGGGAACAGGGCGGCATAGCAGCCCCGGGCGAACGGCTCCTCGGCCCAGGATTTGTCCACGTAATCCACCGGTTGCAGCGCCTGCTCGCCGAAGTAGCGGGCGAAGCAGTCCAGCACCTGGCCGCGGCGATCACCGGCGGGCCGGGCATTCCACTGTCGCGCCTCATCGCCTTCGATGAAGCCCAGCAGCACACCGCGTCCGGAGTCGGGGACGCTGTTGTCGAAGGTCAGGCGCACCGGACCGGTCTCGCTGGTGGCCTGCCCGGAGAGGTTGCGCTCGCGCCAGAAGGGCTTGTCGTAGAGCGCCATGCATTTGATGACCGCGCCCTGGGGCAAGCGCTGCAGGAGTTGGTCGCGCCAGCTGGGCAACAGCGGCTCCTGGGTGATGCGCAGCAGTTGCGTGGGCGGGATGGCGAAGATGACGTGGCCGGCCTGGTGCGTGCCGCGGTCGGTCACCAGTTCGACACGGCTGCCGTCCTGGCGCACGGCGCGCACGGGTTCGCCGGTATGGACGTCGCCGATGCGCTCGGCCAGGGTTTCGCTGATCCGCTGGGAGCCGCCGAGAATGCGCTCCTGCTGGGCACCGCCTTCGACGCCGAGGATGGTGTCGAGATTTGTGCCGCCGTGGATATAGAAGAGGACATGCAGGAACGAGAGGTCATGGGGGCTGGCGGCGAACACGGCGCCGCACATCAGCTGGAAGACCTTGCGCCCGGTGGAAGTGCGCACATTGCGCCGCAGCCATTCGGCGAAGGTGAGGCTGTCCCACTGCGGCGCCTTGGGGTGGAGGCTGGGGTCGCCGAGGGGGATTTCCCGCGCCATGCGGTCCAGGCGGACATGGGCCTGAAGAACATCGAGCAGGACGTGGGGAGGAAACTTCGGAATGGTGCCGCGATACGGCCTGAGCCGGTCGCCGAAAAGGGTGAGGTTGTCGCCCTGGTTCCATTGCGGATAGGTGGACAGGCCGAGTTCGGACAGCAGGGAAAGGACGCGATCCTGGGTCGGGCCGACCCATTGGCCGCCCACCTCGACCACCTCGCCGCTGGCGAAGCGATGGTTGAGGGTGCGCCCACCGACGCGCTTGTTGGCCTCGATCACTTTCACCCGTTGCCCGGCTTGCGCCAGACGCCAGGCCGCGGTCAGCCCCGAAATACCGGCGCCCACCACGATCACATCGCTGCGATTCATGTTTGCGACCTTATTGTTCTTGTTCTTATTGGTCTTAAGGGTAAGCCAGGAAACGTCCTCGGAAAAACCCGATTGGCAGGAAATTTCTCAATAATTGCGAGGGAATCGAGGCGGCGGATTCCTACGCTTTGTCAAACATGCGGAGTAGACCTGCTGGAGCGGGCGATGCGCCTGCTCCTACACATGTACATGTCTGGCCCGGGAGCTTTCTTAGGATGGGTCAGCGCGAAGATGCCCGCTTGGCGGGTGCTCAGTCGACCAGCGTGCAGGCCATCACCAGGGCGTCTTCACGACCACCGACGGCCGGGTAGTAATCGCGGCGGCGGCCGATTTCGTTGAAGCCATAGCGCTCGTAGAGGCGATAGGCAGGGCCGTTGGAGGCGCGGACTTCGAGGAAGCATTCCACCCCGCCCTTTTCGCGGGCGCGCTTCATCAGGTGTTCCAGCAGCGCCAGCCCCAGGCCGCGGCCCTGGCTTTCGGGCTTCACCGTGATATTGAGCAGGTGCGCTTCATCGAGGATCAGCTGGATCACGCCGTGGCCGACCTGCTGGGTACCCTCGAACATCACCCAGCATTCGTAGCTCTTCAGCCCGTCGGCGAAGGTGCCGCGCGTCCAGGGGTGGCTGAAGGCGGCGTATTCGATCTTGAGTACGGCATCGAGGTCCGCCTCGGTCATCGGGCGGAAGGAAACGGCGTCGCTCATGCAGGGGTCTGACTCATCCAGCGTTGCCGCACCCGGCGCATGGCGCGCCACAGGTCGGCTTTCAAAGTGGGTTCTTCGGCCAGGCGCTCGAGGCCCGGCACTGCCCAGGCTACGCCCAGGCCTTCGACCTGCAGTTCGCGCAGCAGGGATTCTTCATCGCCTTCGCCGGCGAAGCGCACGGCAGGCATGCCGACCAGCCACAGGCAGGAGCAGGGGGCGCCCTCCTCCAGCCGCGCAGCGACGAAACCCTGGACGAACTCGCGGGCGGCTTGCGGGCCCTGGTCCATGTTGCCGCGGGAGAACAGCGGCCAGCGCACGGGCTCGCCCATCAGTTGCGGGCTGTCCGGCAGGCCAGCGGCGCGCAGCAGGTCCTTCAGCAGCAGATAAGCCGGATCGCGACTGGCCAGCGGCTCGCCGGTGGGCAGTTCGACGAGCAGGATGCATTCGCCGGCGCGCAGCAGTTGCAGGGCGAAGCGCGGCGGCGGGGCAACCGGAGCGCGGACAGCCGGTTCGGCTTCCGCCTCGGCCGGCTCTTCAGCCTTGATCGGCGAGAGCTTGGTCGGAGCAGCGACCTTGGGCAGCAGGCGCGCTGCAATGGAGCCGGGCTCTCCGGCGGCGACCGGCGCTGCCGAGGGGGCAGCCACCGGCGCGGCAGCCTCGCGGGCCACGGCCGCAGGCGCAGGGGCCGCCGGCTCGGCCACGCCCGGCGCGGGCATCTCCAGCAGTTCCGGGCGCGACGGGGCGGCGAACGGCAGCACCACGCGCGGCAGCCAGCTGGCGACCTGCATGGCGCCAAGGTAGGCGCGGCGACGGGCTTCTTCGATCAAGGGGCGTTTACCTGTGGGTGGTGCCTGCACGGGCAGGCCAACACGACAAGGCGGGATTGTCGCGTGAAACGCGCCGGGGGGAAAGGCCGGCGGGCGGAGCGCGCGCCGATTCGCTTACGGGGTGCCGAAGACGTAGACGTTGCCGGTGAGCTTGACCGCGCCGGTGGCCTGGTAGGTGAGCAGGTTGGTCTGCTGCAGGCCGCTGCCGGACACCTTGCCCTGGTTGGCGCCACCCAGGGTGAACTGCAGGTTGCTGGCGCTGGCGTTGGTCAGGCCGATCTTCATGGCCTGCCGGTTGAACAGCGCACCGTCGCCATTGAAGCCGTTGTTGATGGTCACCATGTCGATGGACATGCCGTCGAAGCTGAAGGTGCCCTTGATGTTGTCCAGCACGATGTAGCCGGTGCTGTTGAGCGGCTGGATCGCCAAGCGCGCGCCGCAGCCGCCGCTGCAGCGGGTATCGGCGGTGTTGGCGGCGAGGTTGAAGTTGACGCTCAGGCTGACGCCGTCCTGGCCGCTGACGTCGGCCATTTCGCTGTCGTCCAGGCCGCGCATTTCGCCATGGGCGGTAGCGGCGGCCAGCAGGAACAAAGATGCCAGGAGTCGGCTCGGAAGGCGTGCGGTGTTCACGGCGAGTCTCCTCATGCGCTAGCGCGGCAGGTTGACGGTGCGGACGTTCAGGTAGTCGATGCGCAGGCCGCGAATGGCCTGGGAGCCGACGTCGGTGCCACTGATGTTCAGGTTGCCGATGCTGATATTGCTCTTCTGCACGTTCTGGTAGAAGGCTTCGTGGTTGGCCCAGGTGACGCCTGGCGCGCTGAGCATCAGGTCGCCGTTGCTGGCCACCGAGAGCGTCGCCGGCTGGTAGTTGGCGTCGCCCAGGTTGAGGTCGAAGTAGACGTTCTTGGCCACCACCTTGTTGCTGTCGGCGCAGTTCTCGCAGCCGGCGATGATCAGCTTGTCGGCGTACATCTGCAGGCTCATGGAGGCCTTCAGGCCAGCCGCGTCGCCCCACAGGTTGAGGTAGGAGCCGTTGAGGGTGAAGTTCTCCAGGGCGATGGAGAAGAAATCGGTGCGGGTGCTGGTGGCGCCAGCGCTGCCGTCGCTGTTGTAGGCGGTGCTGGGCAGGGTGAATTTGGTGGCGATGCCGATATCCAGGCCCTGGATGCGCGTGCCGGAGGCGTTCTGCATGGCGCCAGCCACCAGTTGCACGGTGGCGACGTTCTTCTCGGTGCGGGTAATGGTGCCGCTGACGCAGGTGGTGGCGCTGCCGCCTTGCGCGCCGCAGAGCTGGACGAACTTGTCGTAGTCGCTGGCGCGCTGGCTGAGGGTGACGCCGTTGCGGCTGACGTTCCAGGAGGCGCTGAGGTTCTGCTGGGCGGTGGTGAGGTCCTTGGTGCTGGCGTCGTAGGTATCCACCGAGGCGTTGTAGTTCTTCACCGCCGTGTTGTTGCTGCACGCGAGGATGGCGCCGCAGTCGTATTTCTCGCCAATGGTGGCCGGGCGGTCAGCGCAGAAGATCAGGCCGCACACCTGCGCAGGGGCGTTGTTGTAGCTGGTGGTCATGGCGCTGTAGTTGTTCTTCTGCACCACCTGCGCGGCATCCACCTCCGCCTTGCGCTGGTTGACCACGACCATGTCGGCATCGATGCCGCTCTTGAGGCCGATCATGTTGTTCGAATAGGTGCTGAGCAGCGTATCGCGCTGGGTCTTCAGCGCGCTCAGCTCGGTATTGATCCGGGTGGTCGCCTGGTTCGGGCTGGTGCAGCCGGCGTCGCCATACAGGCAGCCCTGGTAATAGGACCAGAGGCCGAACTTGTGGGTGTCGTTGATCGGGTCGGTCCAGGTCGGCGTCATTAGCTGCAGCGCTTCCTGGTTGGCCGGGATGTTCAGCCCCGCCTTGTACTTCACCGGGCCGAGGGTGAAGGGGTGCAGCGGCGTGCCGAGGTAGGCCTTGGTGTCCAGCGTGCCGCGCTGGCTGCCGGCGCCCTTGATGTAGGCGCCGGTAATGTCGACCTGCACGTCCTGGTTGGCGCTGTTCTTCACCCCGGTGATCTTCGACGTGGCTGTGGCCTGGTCGTAGCTGAAGCCATCGATGAAGAAGCCCAGGCCGGCGCCGCTGACTTCTTCCAGCTGGTCGTCATCCAGGGCCTTCATGCCCAGAGCCGGCAGGCTGACCAGGCAACCGGCGAGGCAGGCGAGTACCGCTGTGCGCCAGCTCATGTCAGCAGCCCGCCGCTTGCGAGCCCATGCAGGTCGGCTGCCGAGGCAGACCGCGCAGGGCGTCGTAGAGGTTGATCAGAATCGGGTAGACCGCATCCGCACCGCTGCCCACTTTAGGGAAGTTGGCGAAGGCGCCGGACTGGGTGTTGACGAAATTGCCGGCGTTGGCGAGGTCCTGCCAGGGCACGTTCTGGTTCTGCAGGGAGAAGAAGATGCCCTGGGCGCCGGTGTTGATGTCGGTGGAACCAGGCTTGCCGATGTAGATGGTCTTGTAGTTGGTCAGGTCGAAGCAGGTAGTCAGGCCCAGCGCCTGGCAGTTGTTGGTGGTCGACAGGGTCGGGATCAGCGCGGCGATCAGGCCGCCGGCGTCGGAGTGCAGCGAATCGCCCTTGGCGATGCCGATCTGCTCGGCGCGGTTGATCGGCTGGCCGTTGATGGTGGCCTCGCCGGTACCAGCCTTGAGCAGCACCACGTCGGCGTACACCGGGGTATCGCCGGCCACGGCCAGCGCCAGGCAGTTGATGAGGTTCGGGCAGCCATTGCGGGTGTAGTAGTCGTAGGCGATGGAGGCCGGGCCGTAGATCTGCCCCTGCAGGTTGCCGGTGATCGACAGGATGTCGCCGGAGAGATCGCCCTGCGCCTTGCCGAAGCCGACCCGCGCGCCCACCAGCTGGCGCACACCGTTGTTCGTCTGGAAGGCGAACTCGACGTAGGGGTCGCGGATCTGGAACGGCACCACCTTGGCATCCGGGGAGTTGGCGTTGTCGATCCGTCCCAGCGCGAAGTTGTTGATCAGGATGTCCGCCGGCTGGCCGGAAACCGTGGTCGAGCCGGTGCGGCTGTAGTTGCCCAGGCTCAACTGGTCGATATTGGTCAGCAGGCTGACGTCGGCGCCGAAATTGAGCCGGGTGTACTGGTAGTTCTGGTAGGTGGAGGCGTCGACGGTGAGCATCGCACCCTGGCCGGAGATGGCGGACAGCTCTTCATCGTCCATCGACTGCATGCGCGCCTGGGCGGAAAAGGCCAGCAGGCCGCCACAGAGCAAGGCAAGGGCACGCATGAGCGGACCGGAGGACTGACGCATGGCACTCTCCTTTCCCGGTGCCCCGTCGTGCAGGGCACCTGTTGTTATTCGTCGGGCGTATCGGGTCAGGAAACAGGTCGAGACTCGGCGCCGTGATGCCACTATAGGAATTCACCCGCCACGGCGGGCCGACCCATAGTCGAGTAAATCGCTTCGAACGATAGACGAGGAAAGGAAAGTCCGGGCCAGGTTGTTACCCATCGTCACACCCGGGTGACAGCCGCAGGCCTACTGGTGGCGGAACAGGCCGATCAGATGCTCGGCGATCGCGCCCTTGATGGCGTCCAGGTTCAGCCGCGAATGGGCCTGCAGCCTGGCGATGTTCAGGCGGTGCAGGTGCAGCGAGGGCATGCGCGCCTCGTACTCGCGCAGGTCGCCCTTCACCAGCACCGGCAGGAAAATATCCCCACGCATGCGGTAACGGTTGATCAGCAGCTTCAGGCCGTCCTGGAAGGGCAGCTCTCGCGAGGCCACCAGCCTGTGCTCGGCTGGGATCTTCAGGTAAAGGCCGCTGTAGCCCATGGTCTCGCCGGGCAGGATGTGGATGCCGGTGGGCTCCACCGCGTCGCCAGGGATGTCGTGGAAGGTGTCGAACCAGGCCTGCTCGTCCGGGAGGATGGTGATGCCGCCTTCCTGGCTCTCGGGGATCACGAAGCTGTAGTTGCTGTAGAGCTTCTCGACATACGACGAGTAGATGCACAAGCGATTCTCGAAGCGCTGCAGGAAGGCGATGGCTTCGTTGCGATCGGTGATCGCATCCAGGTCCCAGTCGAGGTCGTTCTGGCGTTCCAGTTCGGCCCAGCGGGCTTTGGCGAGTGCGGCGTCGTAGGTCATGTGCGTAAATCAGACTCTGATAACTAGGTCTCTGATACAGACTTTGGCAAAAAACTTGCCAGAAAATTCAGCCAGTTAGGCCTCATTTTCCGTGAGATGCATCACACGGACGCTGCTCGTGCAGTCGCAAACTGACGCGTTTCGTCACCCTGTCGGCCAGGGGTAGGCCTTTGCAGTACAATCGCTCCCTTTGTTCATTCCGGGCCCAACCAAGCCGATGATCGACCCACGACGCGTACTACGCGCCCTTGCCGAACACTGGGTGCTGCTCGAACCGCTGTGCGAGCGCTTCGACGCCGGCACCCTGAGCCTGGTGGAGCTGCGCATCCAGCTCACCAGCCAGTTGCCCGACAGCACCCCGGTGGACATCACCGCCCTGCTCGACCAGTGGGTTCGCCTGGACATCCTCGTCCCGGTGGCCAAAAGCCCCAACCGCTTCGAGCTGAACGCGCAGATCCACGACTTCCTCGCCTACCTGCGCCAGGAGCACCGCCTGGGCCTGTGCCTGGAGATCGAAGCCTACCTGCGCCACCTTGAACGTCTGGCCGGCTACATCCGCGAAGCTTTCGAGGCACGCGACGGCAACGACCTGGCCCGCCAGTTGCGCCTGCTCGACATGCGCGTGCGCGATGTGCTGAAGAAGCTTGCCAACGACGAACAGGCGCTGGTTGCCGTGGCCGAACGGGCCAAGACCCAGGACCGGCAGATTCCGCTGCGCCAGCGCTACGCGGAAGTCCTGGCGACCTGGGACGAGTACGTCGAACCGATGATCCAGCTGGTTTCCGCCGACGGCGCCTTCGAACAGGGCGTGCATCGGGTGGAACAGGTGCTGCTGCGCCTGCTCAGCGAACAGGCTCGCCTGGGCCAGTTGGTCGATGACGACCAGTTGCTGCGCACCCACGCGCGCATTCTGGAAATGCAGACCACCGCCCAGCTCACCCTGCGCCGCGCCCGCGAACTGTTGCTGCCGCTGCGCGAGGAAGCGCGTCGGCACAACGCGATTACCCGCGGCGCCGCCCTGGCGTTGTCGGTCATCCGCCGCAAGGGCATCGACGCCGTGCCGCAAGCCGCGCTGCCGATGTTCACCCGGCCGCAGAGCAATTTCCTCGGCACCGCCTCGCAGGTCGAGAGCTACGTCTTTGCCCTCGCCAACTTCCAGCCAAAGCCCGCGCACTTCCCCAAGGCCAGCGGCAATCGCAAGAGCGATGGTCCGCAGCGCTCGCCGCGCACCGCCCGGGAAATGCTCGACCGCTGCCAGGCCGCGCTGCCGCTGCCGGACCTCATGCAGTGGCTGCTGGAACAGGAGCCCGAAGGCGCCACCGACGAGCTGCTCTACTGGTTCTCGCGCCTTTCCCGTGATGCCCGCTTCCAGCGCGACCGCCTCGAGCGGGCCCAATACGACACTCTCCAGCACAGCGTCAGCCTGTGCTCCTTCGCCCTGATCGCCGGCCCGGCTGGCAAGGACACCAAGAGCGAACAGCATGCAGATTAATCTCACTGAAATGACCCAGCTCGCGCCGATCTTCCGCGAGCTGTTCAAGGGCTTCCACATCAGCCGTCGCGACCCGGAGCTGTACAGCCAGCTGTCCAACCAGCAGGACGCCTACCGCGCGCTGTTCCGCAGCCTGGGCTATGAGCTGGTCTGCGATACCCGCGGCTTCTACTACTTCGTGCCCGAGCAGATCGGCGCCCAGGTGAACAAGACCGCCCAGCGCCTGGCGCTGTTCACCTTCATCCTCGTCGAGCACCTGGCCGACCAGGGCCGCGACCCGCTGGCCGTCCTCGATGGCGGCAGTATCGGCCGCGACGAGCTGCCGCCACTGCTGGAGAAATACCGCGACCTGTTCCTGCAGGCCGAGGTCACCACCCAGGAGGAACTGGAAGAGAAGGTCATGCGCCGCCTCACCCAGCTCGGCTTCGCCGCCGAGGACAACGGCGTGTACCGTTTCCTGCCGCCGATCCACCGCTTCCTTGACGTCTGCCTGTCGGTCCAGCAGGACCGCGACCTGGCCAGCAACCTGCACGCCAGCGAAATGCAGTTCAGCGCCCCGGTGCTGATGGAGGAAGACGACGAGCCGGTGGTGATACTCGAGTCCTACGCCGAGGAACCGGCTGCCGACAGCGAAGACGCCATCATGGTGATCGACGAACCAACCAGCGTTGCTGATGCGGTCAAGCCTGAGCCCGCCGAAGAAGAGAGCGAAGAAGACGCCCTCGCCCGCGCCATCGCCGAAGAACAGGAGGCCCAGGCATGACCCAGGAACGCTACGGCATCCGCCGCTTCGCCCTGCTCAACACCGCCGGCTACAGCCTCGGCATCTTCCCGCTGGAACAGCCTTTGTCGGTGTACGGCGCGAACAACCTCGGCAAGTCGGCATCGATCAACGCGCTGCAGTTCCCGATCCTCGCGCGCATGTCCGACATGAGCTTCGGCAAGTACAGCCTGGAAGCCTCGCGCAAGTTCTACTTCGCTACGGACACCAGCTACATCCTCATCGAGCTGGACCTGCCCAACGGCCGCCATGTGATCGGCGTCGGCGGCCGCGGCCCGGGCGGCGGCTTCGGCCACCAGTTCTTCGCCTACCAGGGCGAGCTGGACCTGGAGCACTACCAGAAGAACGGCACCTGCCTGCGCCTGCGCGAGCTGTACGCCAACCTCGAGCGCGAGGGCATCAAGTCCTACGAGCTGAAGCCCGACGAGTTGCGGCGCCTGCTGGTCGGCGGCCACACCTCGATCCCGCTGGACCTCACCCTGATCCCGCTGCGCTCCACCAGTGAACAGAGTCTGAAGACCTTCCGCTCGCTGTTCATCAACCTGCTGCACATGCGCGAGATCACCGCGGCCAAGCTCAAGCAGCTGTTCCTCGATGCCTTCGAGCACAGCCTGCGCTCGGGGAGCGTCGACTACATCGCCGCCTGCGAGGAAGCGTTCCGGGACGTGCGCCGCATGGAGGGTGACTACCAGGCCCTGGTCGCCGCCGGTCCGCTGGTGGAAGCCCTGGCCAACGGCGTCCAGCAGCGCGAAATCCTGCGCGGCAAGATGCACCGCCTCTCGCCACTGCTGGATAACCTGCTGGGCACCTGGGAAGACTACTCCGGCGCGCGCAAGGAAGAGCTGGTCATCCAGGCCGAGCACTACAAACGCGAGCAGGACGGCCTGCAGAACGAACAGCGCGGCAGCACCGCCGAACTGATGCGCCTGGAGCGAGAGATCAGCGAAATCCAGCGCTGGATGGGTGAGCTGGCCGTGCTGAAGAACCGCTTCGCGCTGGTCGACGACGTCAAGGTGCTGGAGCAGCAGCTGCTCGCCGCCAAGGACGCCCACGACGAACTGGCCGGCGCCCTGGCGCACTCCCGGCAGTTCTCCAGCGAAGACCTGGAAGAGCGCATGCGCGATCTGGAGAAGCGTCTCAAAGGCGTTCGCCAGCAACTCGAACATGCCGACAACAACAGCTACGCCCGCCTGCGCGAGGAGTTCTCCCAGCAGGACGTCGAGCGCCTGATGCGCCTGTTCAACGGCGCCCTGTTCAGCCTGCCGCTGGGCGACAAGGGCGTGGACCTGGACGAGGCCGGCCAATGGGTCGGCAGCGTCGAAAAAATCCTCGATGCCTTCAAGGGCGAGCGCTTCGAAGTGCCCGGCCTGACCATCGACCTCTCCACCATCGAACCGCCGGCCCTGCAGGCCCTGGCCGACCGCGCCGCCCTGCGTGACCAGAAGGAGCGCCTGGAGAAGGAGCTCAAGCAGCTCAAGACCCAGCAGGCCGTGGCCGCCGACCGCAATGCCAGCAAGGCGCAGGCGGACAAGCTGTATCAGGACGTGCTCGATGCGCAGAAGGCACTGGAAGACTTCCGCCGCAGCCAGACCCTGAGCGCCGAGGAACCGGGCAAACTGGAGCACTTCGCCCAGCTGGAAGCTACCCAGGACGAACTCAAGCGCTCCGCCGACGCCTTCACCGAACGCGTCCAGCAGCTCTCCGCCAAGTTGCAGCTGATCGGTCGCCAACTGGCCGACATGGAAGCCAAGCAGCGCACCCTCGACGACGCCCTGCGCCGTCGCCAGTTGCTGCCGGCCAACCTGCCCTTCGGCATCCCGTTCATGGACCCGGTCGACGACTCGATGGACAACCTGCTGCCGCTGCTCAACGACTACCAGGACACCTGGCAGTCGCTGCAGCGCGTGGACGGCCAGATTGAAGCGCTGTACGCCCAGGTACGCCTGAAGGGCGTGGCCAAGTTCGATAGCGAGGACGATCCGGAGCGTCGCCTGCAACTGTTGATCAACGCCTACGCGCATCGCACCGACGAAGCCATGACCCTGGCCAAGGCACGCCGTGCGGCGGTCACCGACATCGCCCGCACCCTGCGCAACATCCGCAGCGACTATGACAACCTGGAACACCAGCTGGCGCTGTTCAACCGCGAGATCAACAAGCGCCAGGTGTCGAACCTGCAGAGCTTCCGCATCGTGCTGGCGCCGAACAAGGACGCGCTCAAGCACATCGACCAGATCATCCACAGCGCCGGCCAGTACGAAGAAGGCGAGAACCTCTCGGTCTTCGACCTGACCCAGAGCGCCGAGCAGGATGCGAAGAACGAGGAAGCCAAGGATTACCTGTCGCGCCTGGTGGCGGCGAACAACAACCAGCTGGGCCTGAAGGACCTGTTCGAGTTGGCGTTCGAAATTACCAAGATGGGCGGCCAGCCGATCATGCACACCGATATCGACGGTGCGGCGTCCAACGGCACCACCATGACCATCAAGGCGCTGACCAACATGTACCTGTTGTTGCACCTGATGGACCGTGAGCAGGCCGGTCGTATCCGCCTGCCCTACTACCTCGACGAGGCGGCGGATATCGACGAACGCAACCAGTCCGCACTGCTGGAAACCAGCCTGCAACTGGGCTTCGTGCCGATCCTGGCGAGCGTGAAACCACAGGTCTCGGCCCAGGTGGCCATCGACCTGGAAGGCGGCAGCGGCCCCAACGGCATCTACATCGACGAGGCGGACTGGAAGTACATCCGTCGTCGTGACACCGAGAAAGCCGCCCACAACGATGTGAAGGCGAGCGCCGAGCCGGCATGATGCACTTGCAGCGTTGAAGAAAAAGCCCCGCAATGCGGGGCTTTTTCTTGCGTGCTTTTTGTGGGAGGGGTTGAGCTTGCGATCCCCATGCTGTCCTGCCGACCACACCGATGGGTATCGCTGCGCGCCGCGTCATCCTGCGAGTACTACTCACGCTTCGTTTGTGCGCGTTTCATGAAAAGGGCCGCATTCGCGGCCCTGTTCCTGTCAGGCGTCAGCTCATTGGGCCTTGCCCAACGGAATCTTCGGTGCCCAGTCCAGCCACTCGTCGTTGGCCTCGTCGAACAGCGCAAAGGTCTGCCCCGGTTTGGCCGGCGAGCCCATCTCGGTGTTGTTCGGCGTAGCAAAAGCCACCCCGCCGGCGAGGATCGTCTCCATCGACTCGGTGCGCACTTTCACGCCCTTGAACAGCCCGGCATCCACGCCAACGCCGCTGGTGTTCCAGAAGCGGCTGCCGGTACGTACCAACGGCGCGTAGCGCGGCTCGATCAGGACGTGGATCAGAACGCGGTCAGCGGTCTCGCCCAACTCGAAGGAGGTCACCTTACCCACCTGCACCTCGCGGTAGGTCACCGGCACCCCCGCTTTGAGCGAGCCTCGACGCGCCGCGCTGAGAGTCAGGCGCAGGCCGTCCGCATCCAGCAGGCGATTGGGTTCGCCGCCGAGCAGGCTGAAGCTGGTTTGCGCCTGGCCCGCCTTGGGCGCCGGCAGAACCTCGATGTACTGCCCGCTGACGATGGTGCCCAGGTTACTCACGCCGGCCAACCCCACCTGCGGCCCCACCACCCAGAAGCGCGTCCCCTGGCGAGCGATGCGATCAGCTGCACGGGTAAGGCGCACTTTCAACTGCACGGTTTGCAGGTCCTTGCTCAGCTCAACCTGCTCCACCCGGCCAACTTCCAGACCCTTGAAGCGCAGCAGGGTACCTTCCTTCAGTCCATCGGCTGTGTCGGCACGCAGCTCGATCACCTGGCCCTTGAGATGCGCATCATCCTCGCTGTCGAACAGCACGAAGCGACGCACCTTGGTGATCGGCGCCGCCTTGGGGTCAGGTGTATCGAACGCGATACCGCCGGCAATCAGCGTCTGCAACGACTCGCTCTTCAGCTTGATTCCGTCCAGCCCGCCACTGATGGTGACGCCGCTGATGTTCCAGAAGCGCGAAGAGGTGTTCACCAGCTTGGCGTACTCCGGCTCGATGTGCACACCGATGACCAGCCGCGTCGGATCGCGACGGGACAGCTGATAGCTCTGCACGCTGCCAACCTTCATCTGGCGGTAGAGAATCGGGGTACCGACCTCCAGCGAACCCAACTGGTCCGTGGTCAGCACCAGGTGCAATCCCGGCGCATCGAGATTCAACGGGGGTGCCTTCGGACGGATGACGAAATCGCGGGTCGGCTCACCGTCGCTGGCAAAGCGCACGCTGAGGTAATTGCCCTTCACCAATGCTTCGAGCCCGGTGATACCCGCCAGCGAGATGCTGGGCTTAACCATCCAGAACTCGGTCTTGCTGTTGAGGAAGTCTTCGGTCCGGGGGTCCATGGACAAAGTGGCGGTAGCACCATTGAAATCCTTATCCATATCGATGCTCTTCACCGTACCGACCTGCACACCGTTGTACATCACCGGAGTGCTACCGGCGGTCAGGCCGCTGACATCACTGACCTTCACCTTGACGCTGAGCCCGGCCTGGGCGGCATCGAAATCCTCGTACAGACGGAAAGGCTTGGTGGGATCGGTGGGCGGGCTATCCGGATAATTCTCCGGCGTGGAGAAAGCGATGCCACCTGCGGCAATGCTCGCCAGCGATTCGGTGCGCAGCTTCAGACCGCTCAGGCTGCCCGACAGGGTAATGCCGCTGGCATTCCAGAACCGAGTGTGCTTGCGCACCAGATTGGCGTAGGCCGGTTCTATATGGATCTTCACCTCGATGGTTTTCTGGTCCTCCGCCAGCCGATAGCTCTTAACCTGCCCGACCTGGATCTGCCGGTAGTAAATGGGGCTGCCCTGTTCCAGAGACCCCAGGCGGTCTGCCTTCAGCGTCAAGTGCAGGCCGGGCAGGCTATCGGAGAGCGGCGGCGGCTCCTTCAGCGCAGTGAAGTCTTTCTGCTGCTCGCCCTTCACGGGGTCAATCGCGATGTAGTTGCCCGAGACCAATGTCTCCAGGCCGGTGACCCCGGCGATAGACACCCGCGGCTTGACCAGCCAGAAGCGGGTCCCCTTGCTCAGGTAGTCGGCGGCTTCCTTGCGCATCTCCACGGTCGCAGTGACGCCCAATGTCGGCTTGTTCACATGCAGGTCCACCACCTTGCCGACGCCGATCCCCTTGAAGATCACCTCAGTCTTGTTGGCCTGTATCCCCTCGCCGCTTTCGAACTGGATGTTGATCACGATCCCGGCCTGATCATAAGCACGCCAGGCCAGCCAGGCTCCAATCGCCAGTGCGATCAGTGGCAGGATCCAGATTGCCGACCAGTTGGTGGTCTTGCGCATCTTGGGTTTGGGGAGATCACTCATCGTCGTTTTCCGCGTCCGTGTTATCCCAGATCAGCCGGGGATCGAAAGTCACTGCAGCCAGCATGGTAAGGACCACCACACTGGCGAAGGCGGCCGCACCGAGATTTGCCTCGATGCTGGCCAGGTTTCCGAAGCTCACCAGCGTCACCAGAATCGCGATGACGAAGATGTCGAGCATCGACCAGCGGCCAATCCACTCGATGAAGCGATACATCACATTCCGTTGCAGGGCGGAAAGCGGCTGACGCCGCTGCACCGAATACAGTAGCAGCGCCAAGCCGACAAGCTTGAAAGTGGGCACCAGGATACTGGCCACGAACACGACGGCGGCGATGGGCACCATGTCGGCATTGATCAACTCCACCACGCCCTCCATGATCGTCGCCGGCATGCCGTTGCCGAGGAAGTTAACCGTCATGATCGGCAGCAGGTTGGCGGGGATGTAGAGGATCGCTGCGGTGATCAGCAACGCCCAAGTCCGAATGATGCTGTTGGGCCTGCGCTCATGCACCACGGCACCACAGCGACTGCAATGGGTCTCGTCGTCTTCCTCGCGCCGATTGAGTTGGTGGCATTCGCCACACACGACGATCCCCGCATCAATGGCTCGCATCGTCGAACTCCCCGGACAACTCGCCCCAGACCTGATGGTGGGACATGGTGACTTCCAGCCAAACCTGGGTGAACAGCAGCCCTACGAAACAGGCCAGGCCAACGCTGACGTGCAATTCCGCCATGCCGATCAATTTGACGATGGAAACGAGGATGCCCATCAGGTACACCTCCAGCATTCCCCATTCCCGCAGATGCTGATAGCCGCGCAGCAGCAACATGCCATGTTCACGCAGCGCCTTGTAGCGGATGGACACCAATACGAACAACTGGCACAGCAGCTTGGCCAGCGGGATCACCATGCTGCACAGGAACACCAGGATGGCGACGCCAGCCATGTTCGAGTGATAGAGGCCTACGACCCCGCTCCAGACAGTATCCATGCTGGTCTGACCAAGGATGGTGATGTGCATGATCGGCAGGAAGTTTGCCGGGATGTACAGGATCAGCGCCGTCAGCACCAACGCCAGGGCACGCCGGACCATATGGGGCCGGTGGATTTCCAGTTCGTATCCGCAACGCGGGCAAACTGATCGGTGCCCGAGGGGAACGGGCTCGCGGCGCATCAACAGGTCGCACTCATGGCAAGCCGTCAACTCGTCCAGAGGCAGATCCTGCAAGGCATGACCTTCGATATCGGGCATGTAGAAACTCAGGGAAAATTTGACGCTATTGTAGACGACGCAACTGCATCCCCGGTGCCCAACACATGCCTCAAAATTTATGGAGAAACTAACAGGAGCGACTCTGGCCTTCCGTTTGGAGCACATCCCCCCATGGCCGCCGACTGCGCGAGGGCAGCGCCGACTCCTGGCTTTTTTTCCCGCGCGCAAAAGCAAAACCCCCGGCCAGCGAAGCTGACCAGGGGTCTTGGGATAGGAGCTTGACGATGACCTACTCTCACATGGAGAAACTCCACACTACCATCGGCGATGCGTCGTTTCACTACTGAGTTCGGGATGGGATCAGGTGGTTCCAACGCTCTATGGTCGTCAAGCAATTCTT
>NZ_JAKSXG010000022.1:0-38289 GCF_022380625.1 Pseudomonas sp. DP-17 | reverse complement strand
CCTCAACGGCACCAACGACGCGCCGGTCGCCTACGCCGACAGCCAGACCACCGACGAGAACGCCGTGCTCCAGGGGCAGGTCCCGGTCGCCACCGATGTGGACGGCAGCGTCGCCAGCTACCAGCTCACCACCAACGTGGCGGCCGGCAAAGGCACCCTGACCTTCAACGCCGACGGCAGCTACAGCTTCGTTCCGGGCAGCGCCTTCGACCACCTGGCCGCCGGCCAGAGCGAAGCCGTGACCTTCACCTACCAGGCGAAGGACAACGACGGTGCGCTGAGCGACCCGCAGACCGTCACCATCACCGTCACCGGCAGCAATGACCGCCCGGTTGCCGTCGACGGCACCGCGTCCACCGAAGAGAACACCGTCCTGCACGGCCAGGTCCCGGCCGCCACCGATATCGACGGCACCGTGGTCGGCTACCAGTTGGCCACCGATATCGCCCAGGGCAAGGGCAGCCTCGTCTTCAACGCCGACGGCAGCTACACCTTCACGCCGGGTACCGCCTTCGACCACCTGGCCGCCGGGCAGAGCGAAACCGTTACCTTCACCTACCAGGCGAAGGACGACGCCGGCGCGCTCAGCGATCCGAAGACCATCACCCTCACCGTCAACGGCAGCAACGACGCTCCCAACGGCGCCGACAAGACAGTCACCCTGGACGAAGACAGCAGCCGCAACTTCAGCGTCGCCGACTTCGGCTTCACCGACGTGGACAGCGGCGACACCTTGAGTGGCGTGCGCATCGACAGCCTGCCCACCCACGGCACCCTGACGTTCAACGGCAACGCCGTGACCGCCGGCCAGGTGATCGCCGCCGCCGACCTCGGCAAGCTGGTGTTCACCCCGGCCGCCAACGCCAACGGCGACAACTACGCCAGCTTCACCTTCTCGGTGAAGGACAGCGCCAATGGGTTCGACACCACGCCGAACACCCTCACCCTGAACGTCACCCCGGTGAACGACGCCCCGCTGGCGGCGAACGACACCTTCACCCTCAGCGGCCTGAAGGGCAGCTACTGGGGCTACCGCGAGGGCGTCGATGGCAGCAACCTGACCAGCCTGTCGCAGGTTTCCTCGTTCATCACGGGCAAGGCGGCCGCCGCCACCTTTACCGCCACCTCGCTGAACTACAGCCTCAGCGGCGGTGACCTGGGCGGCGACGGCTTCAGCATCAAGATCGACGGCGTGGAAGTGTTCAAGTTCGACGCCAACCAGAGCCCGACCGGCCGTGAATCAGCGGTCTTCAGCATTGCCCAGGGCGGCAGCCACAGCATCGAGATCGTCTACTGGGACCAGGGCGGCCAGGCCCAGCTGCAGGTGGAAATGCGCCCGCAGGGCGGCACCTACAGCGTGCTCGGCGGCACGGCGCTGACCCACGCGGTGAGCGAGCTGGTGACCAACGAAGACACCCCGCTGACCATCGCCCCGCAGACCCTGCTGGGTAATGACAGCGACGTGGACGGCGACTCCCTGTCGATCGTCAGCGTGCAGAACGCGGTCAACGGCAGCGTGAAGCTGGAAAACGGCAACGTCGTGTTCACTCCGGCCAAGGATTTCAACGGCACCGGCAGCTTCACCTACACCATCAGCGATGGTCATGGCGGCACCAGCACCGCCACCGTCACCGTGGGCATCAACCCGGTGAACGATGCGCCTGAGGCCAGGAACGACCAGCAGACCACCGGCGAGAACAACAGCCTCAGCGGCGTGGTGCCGGCTGCCAGCGACATCGACAGCGCGGTCAACCCCAACGGCTATGCCCTGGTGAAGGACGTAGGTGCCGGCAACGGCAGCCTCACCTTCAACGCCAACGGCAGCTATGTGTTCAACCCGGGCAGCGACTTCGACTCGCTCAACGTCGGCGAATCGCGCCAGGTGACTTTCACCTACACCGCCAGGGACGCTCAGGGTGCAGTCAGCGCACCAGCCACCGTGACCATCACAGTGACCGGCAGCAATGACCTGCCCACCGCCACCGACAGCACCGTGACCCTGAACGAGGATGGCAAGCGCAGCTTCAGCGCCAGCGACTTCGGCTTCAGCGACAAGGACGCCGGTGACGCGCTCAAGGCCATCCGCATCGACAACCTGCCCACCGCCGGCAGCCTGACCCTCAATGGCCAGTCGGTGACCGCCGGCCAGGTGATCGCCGTCAGCCTGCTCGCCAGCCTGGTCTACACCCCGGTGGCCAATGCCGCAGGCAACGCCTACGCAACCCTGAAGTTCTCGGTGCAGGACAGCCACGACGGCTTCTCCAGCGCCTCCAGCACCCTGACCTTCAACGTCACCCCGGTGAACGATGCGCCGCTGTCAGTCGATGGATCGGCCAGCGTCTATGCCGGCAAGACCTACACCTTCGCCCTCAAGGACTTCGCCTTCAGCGACAGCGCGGACTCCGCCAACGGCCAGAACCACAGCCTGCAGAACATCCTGATCAAGGCTCTGCCGGACTCCGGCACCCTGCTGCTCAACGGCCAGGCGATCAGTGCCGGCAAGTCCGTCAGCGCCAGCGACATCGCCGCCGGCAAGCTGACCTATGTTCCGGATGGTTCGGGCAGCAACGCCCACTTCGAGTTCGCCGTCCAGGACAGCGGTGGAGTGGCCAACGGCGGCGTCGATACGTCGGCCACCTACGGCTTCGACATCCACGTCGGCCAGGTACAGATCCCGAGCACCACGCCCAACGGCGACAACACCCTCACCGGCGGCTCGGGCGACGACGTCATCCTCGGCGACGTAGGCGGCGTCAAGACCCTCACCCAGGGCGGCACCAACTACAACATCGCCCTGGTGATCGACACCTCCGGCAGCATGGCCTACAACCTCGCCGGCCAGTCCGGTGCGGCTTATGCCGACTCGCGCATGAAGCTGGTCAAGGATGCGCTGATCAACCTGGCCAACGAACTCAAGGGCCACGACGGCGTCGTCAATATCGCCCTGATCGGCTTCCAGAGCACCGCCAGCCTGAAGGTCAGCGTCTCCGACCTGACCAGCGCCAACATCGACAAGCTGGTCACTGCCATCAACGGGCTGTCCGCCACCGGCGGCACCGACTACCAGGCGGCGTTCGAGCAGGCGGTCAGCTGGTTCAACGGCCAGACCAAGGGCTACACCAACCTCACGCTGTTCCTCACCGACGGTGACCCGACCGAGTCGAAGACCTACGGTGACGGCTCCAGCACCAGCAACAGCATCGTCAAGGAGTCGGCCCAGGCCTTCGTTGCCCTCAGTGATCTCAGCGAAGTACGCGCCATCGGCATCGGCACCAACGTCAATTCGGACATTCTCAAGTACTTCGACAACAGCAGCGTCACCGGTATCGATTCGTCGATGAACTGGAGCTCGTCCTCCACGCTGTTCACCTTCAACAACGGCACCACCCTGACCGGCTGGACGCTGTCCCCAAGTACTACCGGCACAGCCGCTATCTCGGGCAGCGAGCTGCGCCTGACCGATACCAACGCGGCCGGCTCGACCACCGCCAACAGCTCGGACCTGACGGTCGGCAAGAACAGCACTTCGGTCTTCAGCTTCGAATTCAGCGACTCCATGCGTAACGGCGACACCTTCACCTGGAAGCTGATGCAGAACGTCAAAGGTGTCTGGACGGAGGTCGAGTCGCACACACTGAATTCCAACGCGAGTAACGACACCTACAGCAGCAAGAGCGTGGGTGAAGGCATCTATCGTTTCGACTTCGTGCTGACCGATAACACCAGTTCTGGCACCGCGACCGTCTACCTCGACAACATCAAGCAGGCCACCACCACCTACGCAACCGTCGGCCAGGTCGACATCGTCAAGCAGGCCAGTGACCTCACTGCCGCGCTGCATGGCGGTTCCTCCAGCACCGAGCTGGCGCCGTCGGGCAATGACACCATCCACGGCGGTGCCGGCGACGACATCATCTTCGGTGACACCATCAACACCGATAACCTGCCCTGGGGCGTCAACGGCAATCCGGCGAAACCGGCCGACATGCCGGCGGGCTCCGGCGTCAGCGCGCTGTCGGCGTTCCTGGAGCTGAAGAACGGCCACGCCGCGACCAGCGACGAGATGTACGACTACATCAAGAACAACCACACGCTGTTCAACGTCGAGGGCGATACCCGTGGTGGTGGCGACAGCCTCTACGGCGGTGAGGGCAACGACATCCTCTACGGCCAGGGCGGCAACGACTTCCTGTTCGGCGAGAATGGCAACGACATCCTCATCGGCGGCACCGGGGACGACCAGCTGACCGGCGGCAAGGGTAACGACATCCTCACCGGCGGTGCGGGCGCGGACCTGTTCATCTGGAAGTCCGGCGATACCGGTAACGACACCATCACCGACTTCAAGGCCGGTGAAGGCGACCGCATCGATATCAGCGACCTGCTGCCGGAGACTGCGCACAACGACATCCTCAGCTACCTGAAGGTGGACACCGCGACCTCGACCCTGCAGGTGAGCACCACCGGGCAGATCAACAGTGGCGGTGCGGCGGACGTGACCATCAAGCTGAGCGGCGTCGACCTCTCCAGCTACGGCTCGACCTCCACCGAGATCGTCAACAAGCTGGTGGCGGGTTCCGACCCGGTGGTCAAGACTGAGCATCATTGATCCGCGGTTGCCGCCAGGCTTCCAAACGGTCAGGCTCTGACACGACGACAGCGGGGCCACCCTTCGGGGTGGTCCCGCTGTCGTTCCTTCACATCAAGAGACATGGGGACGGGTCGATGCTGTACATCCAGCGCAACGCCGAGGGAAAAGTCGCGCGTGTCGAGGACGCCGAGTTCGAAGGCGCCACCGGTACCTTGCCGGCGGACCATCCGGACATCCAGGCCTGGGCGGCCGAAAGCAGTCTGCTGCAGCTCAAGCAGAGCGACCTGGACATGATCCGGGTACTGGAGGACTTGATCTCGGTGCTGATCACCAAGGGCGTGATCCGTATCACCGACCTGCCGCCGGCGGCACGCTCGAAGCTGCTCAACCGCACCCAGGCGCGGGAAGCCCTGGGCGGGCTGACCCGGCTGATCAACGATGACGAGGAAACGGGGCTGATCTGAGCCCCGTTTTTCTTTTCAAACCCTGCGATTCAACGACGGGTATCTGAAGGAGCGAGCTTGCTCGCGAACGGTCTCCGCTATGGGGCAGATTCGCGAGCAAGAACTGGGCGTCCCCCTCACTCCTACGAAAAGCCTTATCTCCCCTGTCTTGGCTTGGCTTGGCTTTGGCTTTGGCTAGTAAAAGACTTCCAGAGAAACGCCCGAGCACTCCGGACGGCCCCTTTCAGGAGGCCTCGTTGAAGCGTAGTTTCAGGGGTTGAGCGACATGGATGTCGCGAGAGCCGCGATGGGCCAGGGATGGCCCGTCGTGGCGTGCCCCTGAAACTTCGGTTCAACGAGGGTATTTTTCGCCTAAGCGAAAAACCGGATGGAGGGGCTAGACCTTTTGGTTCCTTTTGGGAGGGCGGCTATCCGACGTTTGCCAAAAGGGACTCGCCCGAGGGGGCGAAACAAGATCTTGCAGCGCACGCCGAAGCGGCGCGGGAAACCTCGGAGCGAGGCGGACCCATCGCGGACAAAGTCCGCTCCTACGAAAAGCCCCCCGCTCCGGTGTCGATCACCACGGCGCCGGCCCACCGAACAGCTGCCCCTGCACGCCCTGAATCCCCATTTCCTTCAGTACACGGAACTCCCCGGCCGTCTCCACGCGCTCGGCGATCAGCGGCAGGTCGATGCTGTGCGCCGCGCGCTGCATCGCCTCGATGAACAGGCGCTTGTCGTTCTCCTGGTCGATATGGCGGATGTGGCTGCCATCGACCTTGAGGTATGCCAGCCCCAGCCGCGCCAGGTTGCCGATCATGCTGAAGCGCCCGCCGAAATGCTGCAGGCTCAGACGATATCCCAGCTCGCCAAGACGGCGGGTCAGCGCTTCGAGCACCGGCTGCGCCGGCAGCTGGTCTTCTTCCAGCTCCAGGGTCAGGCGCCCGGCGAACTGTGGGTGCTGCCTCAGCAGGTCGAACACCCGGGTGGTCGCCCATTCATCGCGCAGCAGCGCAGCGGACAGGTTCAGCGCCAGCGGGCGGTTGTGCTTCGCCATGTCCGCCAGCACGCTTTCCAGCATCAGCAGGTCCAGCCGCGCGGTCCAGCCGAAGCGGTCCAGCCAGGGCAGGAAGCGCCCGGCGGCAATGCTGCCGCCCTGCCCGTCCGGCAGGCGCGAGAGCACCTTGTAATGCAGCACCACCTGCGGGTCGGCGCACGACACCACCGCCTGGAAGTGCAGCTGGAAGCGCTTGTGCACCAGCGCCTCGTCCAGCAACTGGTGCCAGCTGTGGCGCTCCTCGGCGACCGGCTTCGCGCCGCTCTGGAGGAAGGCCCAGCAACTGTCGTTCTGCCGCTCGGCCTGCACCAGCGCCTCGTCCGCGCGCTGCAACAGCACCTGGGCGGACTCGCCGGAAACAAAGGGCACCAGTCCCAGGCAGGCCACCGGACTGACGTCGCTGGCACCGGTGGTAACCAGCGCAGCGAGCATGGCTTCCAGGCGCATCGCCAGGGCCGGCGCGTCCTCGGGCATCAGCCCGGGCGCCAGCATGACGAACTCGCCGCCACGGCTGCGCGCCAGGGTCAGGCCAGCGCCCACCCCTTGTGCAGCCAGGCGCAGCTGGTCGGCCACGGCCTTGAGCAACTGGTCGACGCGCTGGCCGCCCAGGCGCTGGTTCAGTCCGGCGAGATCATTCACCCGCAGGACCAGCAACACGCCGCTGCTGACCTGGTCCTCGGCGCTCAGCCGGTTGTTCAGCTGCATGTCGAAGAAGCGCCGGTTGCCCAGCCCGGTCAGGCTGTCCAGGTAGGCCTCGTCGCGCAGGCGTTCGCTGCGCTGGGCCTGCTCCTGGAACAGCGCCTTGAGCTTTTCCACCATCTGGTTCATCGCCTGCACCACGCGACGCAGCTCGGGGGTGCGCGGCAGTTCCGGCAGGCTGAGGAACTCGCGGCGGGCGATGGCATGGGACTGCTCCACCATGTAGTCCAGCGGCCTGAGCTGGCGGCGCAGCAGGATGGCGCCGAGCACGGCGCTGGCGATGCCGCACAGCACCAGCCAGAGCAGGCTGCCCAGCGCGCTCTGCCAGAGCTTGGCGATGGCGAACATCGGGTGGCTGAGCACCTCGACCCGCGCCGCCTGGGTCCAGCCGCGGCTGACGATGGCGTCGCCGCCGGCCGAGTGCAGGTCGATCAGCGAGATGAACCACTGTGGCACCTTGGCCGCCACCGCATCGGGCACGCCGGTGCGCTCGACGATCACCTTGTTGGTCGACAGGTCGATCACCCGGATGCTCTCGAAATAGCCGCTGTCGAAGATCGAGCTGACCATCAGCTCGACCATCGCCGGGTCGTCGATGTTCGGCGTCAGCGACAGGCCCAGCGCGGTGGCGGCATCCTGGGCATGGGAGCGCAGCTGGTTGCCATACTGCTCGCGCGAGCTTTCCAGGCCGACCATGAAGCTGCCGCTGAAGGCGACCACCAGGAACAGGCAGATGGCGATCAACAACTGTTTGAACAGGGACATCGTGTCTCCAGGCTCCGTCGATGGAGCTATTCGCCTCAGTCAGAGGAGCTATTCGTTCTCGGGAAAGCCTTCGGCCTTCATCTTCTTCAACAGGTCCTGCCAGCGCGACAGCCGCTTGCTGTCGCCCACCTGCTTGCCGCCCCCCGCGCCACTGCCGGCCAGCCACAGGCCCTCGCCGTTGAACGCGTAGACCGGCTGCAGGTCGCTGCGCTGGCTGGCCGGCAGGATGCTGCCGATCAGGTTGTCCAGCACCAGCGGCACGGCATCGGGCCTCGGGTAATAAGTCAGCACCATATGCGCCTGGTTCAGCCGCAGCGCCTTGACGTAGGTAATGCGCAGCTTCTGGGCCGGCACGCCCAGGTGTCGCAGGCTGATGTACTTGGCGATGGCGAAGTCCTCGCAATCGCCGGCGCCCTTGAGCAAGGCCTCCACCGGCGTCGCCCAGTAGTCCACTTCGTGCCAGAGGCTCAGGTCGTCGGTGAAACGCAGCTGGTCGTTGAAGAAGCGGTTGACCGCCTGCAACTGGTCGCGCTCGCCGGTGGAGGCCTGCTGCGCGAGCAGCTTCTGCCAGGCATCGATGCGCACCTTGCCGTCGCCCAGCGGGCCGTAGAGCCGCGTGGACTGTTCACCGATGCGCTGGAAGTCCCACTCGACCTGCCGGGCGCCCGCCAGGACGCCGAGCGATGTCATCAGCACCAGGGCCAAAGGCCCCGGCCAGCAACGACGCAGCATCCTGGTACAACGGCTGAGCATGATCGCGACGACTCGACTGCGAGCGCCAACAACCAGCTGCGGGCGCAGGGGTGGCATGGTGCAGACTGGCCGGGAAAAAAACAATGGCACAATGCAATCACTGCATTGTGCCATCACCGGGTGACGCGGGCTTGAGCGGGATCAGCTCTTCTCAGGCGGGGTCACGATGTCGAACCAGAAGTTGAAGTCCTCCAGCATGCCGAACAGCTTGGCCAGCAGCAGCGGGTTGCCCGAGCTCTTGAGCTTGCCCTCGAATACCAGGCGCACCGGCGAGACCTGCTTGAGCATCAGGCGGTTGAGGTCGGCGCGGTCGATGGTCACGGTCTGCCCGGCGTTCTCGCTCTGCACGCCCTTGATGTTGTTCAGGTGCGAGTTCTTCAGCTCCAGCAGGTACTGCTCGTTCTTGTCCGGCAGCACCAGGTTGATGGCAAAGTCCTCACCTTCGGCCTTCTCCGCATTCAGGCGCACGCCGAGATAGTCGAACAGCAGGCCGGTATCCATCGCGGCCAGCGCGTCGGGGCTGCCCGACTTCATCGGCGGCAGGTCACGCGGCACGCCGTTGCGCAGCTCCTGCGCGGCGGTCAGGTAGCTGTTGCGCCAGCCGGCGTTCTCGGCCTGGTAGCCGAGCTGCTCCAGGGCGTCGGCCTGCAGGTTGCGCGCGGCCTGGTTGCTCGGGGCGGCGAAGACCAGCTTGTTGACCACCTCCACCACCCAGCGGTACTCGCCCTTGTCGAACGAAGCCCTGGCCATCTGCAGCAGGTGGTCGGCGCCGCCCATGAACTCGACGTACTTCACCGCCGAATCCTCCGGGGCCAGTGGGTTCAAGGTCGCCGGGTTGCTGTCGTAGTAACCCAGGTACTTGTTCACCACCGCGCGCACGTTGTGGCTGACGCTGCCGTGATAACCACGGTTGAACCATTCGTTGGCCAGCTCCGGCGGCACTTTCAGGCGCTCGTGGATCTGGTTGATGGTCACCCCGTTGTTGGCCAGGTGCAGGGTCTGGTCGTTCAGGTAGCCGTACATGTCACGCTGCTTTTCCAGGGTGCGGACGATGTCCTCGTGCCCCCAGCGCGGCCAGTTGTGCACGGCGAACATCACCTCGGCCTTGGTGCCGAACTGGTGCAGCGCCTCGTTGATGTACTTGCTCCAGCCCAGCGGGTCACGGGTCTCGGCGCCGCGCAGGGTATAGAGGTTGTGCAGCGTGGCGGTGACGTTCTCAGCCATCAGCAGCGCCTTCTGCTGCGGTAGCCAGACGTTCATCTCCGCCGGCGATTCGGTGCCCGGAGTGTTCTGGAAGGTGAAGGGCACGCCGTCGATTTCCAGCTCCTGCAGGTTGCCCTCGATCAGTTTGGTCGGGGCGATGATGCTCATCGGGCCGTGGGCGACGCCCTTGCCGATGGCCATGTCGACCTGGCCGTTCGGGCCCTTGGGCAGCAGCGTGCCGTACTGGTAGGTGGCGCGGCGCAGCATGGCGTTGCCGGCCAGCACGTTCTCCTTGATCGCCGCTTCCATGAAGCCCTTGGGCGCGATGATCTGCACCTCGCCCTTGTCCACCTGCTCCTGGCTGACCAGGCCCTTCACGCCGCCGAAGTGGTCGATGTGGGCATGGCTGTAGATGATCGCGCGGATCGGCTTCTGCCCCAGCTCCTGGCTCACCAGGGCGTAGGCCGCCTTGGAAGTCGCCGGGGTGGTCAGGGTGTCGATGACGATCCAGCCGGTCCTGCCCTCGATGAAGGTGGTGTTGGCAAGGTCGAAGCCGCGCACCTGGTAAATGCCGTCGGTGACCTTGAACAGGCCGTAGCTGAGGTTCAGCTGGGCCTGGCGCATCAGGCTCGGGTTGACGCTGGCAGCGTCCTTGGCGGCCTTGATGAAGTCGTAGTCGCCCAGCTGCCAGGCGACGGTACCGTCCTCGTTCTTGATCACGAGGTTCTCGGGGCGCTTGATCAGGCCCTTCTCCACCCGGTCGAAATCGGCGCGGTCACTGAAGGGCAGCGACTGGCGCACCTGCTCCTGGGCAGCCTGGGTGAAGGAAGTCGGGGGCTTGGGCTGTTCGGCGGCGAGCAGCAGGCCGGGGCAGAGGCTGGCAAGCAGCACGGCAGCGGAAAGACGGGACATCGGGAAGACTCCGGATTTTGTTGTTGTGCTCGCACTATGCCGGCCGACGCGCTAATAATTCCAATGCATTCCAATTTCACAATCAATGCAGGAAGCGCATGAGCGATCTCCGCCAGCTACGCCACTTCGCCGCCCTCGCCGAGCACGGTCACTTCGCCCGCGCCGCGGAGGCGGTGAATCTGAGTCAACCCGCCCTGTCACGGAGCATCCAGGCGCTGGAAGGCCAGCTGAGCTGCCAACTGGTGGACCGCAACCCACGCGGCGTCACCCTCACGGCCCATGGCAAGCTGGTGCTGGAGCATGCGCGCCGCCTGCTGGCCGGCGACCGCGCGCTGAAGAACGCGGTGCTGCAACTGGCCGACCTGGAAACCGGCGAACTGCGCCTGGGCGCCGGGCCCTTCCCCGGCGCGCGACTGATGCCGCAGGTGCTGGCGCGCTACAGCAGCGCGCACCCGAAGGTGTCGGTCCTGCTCTCCATCGAGAACTGGAGCGAGCTGCACCGGCGTCTGCTGGACGACGAACTGGAGCTGTTCATCGCCGACTACCGCGAACTCGAAGGCGACAACCGCCTCGACATCCTGCCGCTGCGCGTGCATCGCAGTGTGCTGTTCTGTCGGCCGGGACATCCGCTGATCGGCACCGTGCCCTCGGTCGAGCGCATGCTCGACTTCCCGCTGGCCGGCCCGCGACTGCCGCGTGATGCCCACGAAGGCATGGTGCGCACCCTGGGTCGAGAGCAACCGCTGAGCGTGCAATGCGATGACGTACTGATGCTCAAGGAACTGGTGAAAGGCAGCGACGTGCTCTGCCTGGCCACCTGGGATGTGGTCGCCGCGGACGTGAGGGCCGGCAGCCTGGCGCTGCTGCCCTGGCCCAGCAGCGGCGACGTCGCCGGGCGTGGCTCCGCCTACGCCCTGGTACGCCATGCCAGCCGCAGCCTGTCGCCCGCGGCCAGCCAGTTCGTGGAGATGCTGCTGGAGGAAGACGCGGCGTTCAACGCCGCGTCATGAGTGCTTCTCGCAGGATGGCGTGAAGCGAAGCGATACCCGTCAGGCTCCTGCCTCAACGGCGCCACCCCTGGTATGGACCACCGTAATAGGCCGGCGGCGGCGCCGGGCGGTAGTAGTGCGGCCGGTCATGCCAGCCGCCACGGTCGTGGTCATGCTCGTAGACCACGCAGCCGGTCAACGGAAGGATCATCAGTACAGCAACGAAGAAACGACGCATGGCGCCTCCATCTGGCGAGCCGGCCGCCGCGCCGGGATGCGGGGCGTACATTCTTCCGGTCTCACAGGATCAGACATGTCTGTCAGAAGGCGGTGCCAAGACGAAAGGTAAAGCTTGGGTAAATCAGCCGTTCAAGGTTTCCAGGTGACGAAGCTTGCGGCTCTGCAGGTGCAGCACGCCGAACAGCAGCACCTGCACCTGTTCCAGCCAGGAATGACGGCGCGCCAGCAACAGCACCTCGACCGCGTGCACCGCCAGCAGGATCGCGGAGAGCCCCAGCAGTGGGCGATACAGCTCGCCAAAGGGGTAGATCAGGTTGAGCACGGCGGCGACCCAGAACAGGGTCAACGCGCCCTTGGCGAAGCTCAGCAGCTCGGACATGACGAAGGACTCCTCAAGGTGAAGGTCGCTGCAGTCTGCCGCCCGGCGCATCCTGCCCGCTCCTGTCTTTCGACTGGACGCGCGCACCAGGATGCGGCGCGGCGCTTCATTTGAGGGCAGGCGAACACCCCGGCTTGCCGTGAAATTTCCGTCCCGGTCCAGCGCGACCCTTCTGCACCGGCACTTTCACCGACTTGGCACGCCGCTCGCTTTGTCTCGGCTGTGCAGGAACGATCCGATCCTTCGGACAGCGGCACCACAATCTGACAATGGATGACTAGGGTTCCGGCTCGCACGGCGAGTGACTGGTCCGAGAGTCATCGACCTCCAGCGAGGTTACACGGCGGGACAAAAGCCCGGGAGACGAGAGCGACAAGTGCCGCCCGACTCCTGCCTGCCCGCCAATCGACTGGAGATGCTCCATGCGCAAGCCCCTTCTGACCGCCCTGTTCGCCGCCGGCCTCGCCGCCTTCAGCATCTCGGCCTCCGCCGCCGCGAAGAACAGTTTCAACCTCTGCTGGACCATCTACGCCGGCTGGATGCCCTGGGAATACGCGGCCAGCCACGGCATCGTCGACAAGTGGGCGAAGAAGTACGGCATCGAGATCAAGGTCACCCAGCTCAACGACTACATCGAGTCGATCAACCAGTACACCGCTGGCCAGTTCGATGGCTGCACCATGACCAACATGGACGCCCTCACCATCCCCGCCGCCGGCGGCGTCGACTCCACCGCGCTGATCGTCAGCGACTTCTCCAATGGCAACGACGGCATCGTCCTCAAGGGCGAAGGCAAGACCCTGGCCGATCTCAAGGGCATGAACGTCAACCTGGTGGAGCTGTCCGTCTCCCACTACCTGCTCGCCCGCGCCCTGGAGAACGCCCGCCTGACCGAGAAGGACGTGAAGACGGTGAACACCTCCGACGCCGACATCGCCGCCGCCTTCAACACCGAAGACGTGCAGGCCGTGACCACCTGGAACCCGATGCTCGCCGAGGCCCGCGCCAAGCCGGGCACCACCGAGGTGTTCAACTCCAGCCAGGTTCCCGGCGAGATCATGGACATGATGGTGGTCAACAGCGCGGTGCTCAAAGACAACCCCGCCCTGGGCAAGGCGCTGGCCGGCGCCTGGTTCGAAACCGTGGCGCTGATGCAGGGCGACAGCGCCGAGACCCGCGCCGCGCTGGAACACATGGCCAAGGCCTCGGGCACCGACCTCGCCGGCTACCAGAGCCAGCTCGCCACCACCAGGCTGTTTGCCACGCCCAAGGAAGCCCTGGCCTTCGCCACCAGCCCGAAACTGCCGGCGACCATGGACAAGGTCGCGGCGTTCTCCTTCGCCCACGGCCTGCTCGGCGAGGGTGCGAAAAGCGCCGAAGCGGTCGGCATGAGCTTCGCCGGCGGCCTCACCACGGGTGACGCGCAGAACCTCAAGCTGCGCTTCGACCCGACCTACGTGCAGATGGCGGCGGACGGAAAGCTCTGAGGCCCTCCGTGGCAACCCATCACGTTGTATCCGAAGCCCTCTCCCCGCCCTCTCCCTGAAGGGAGAAGGCGCTGTCCGTGCCGGCTGACGCCAAGGTTTCAACCTGCACCGAACGGTCCCCTCTCCCTTCGGAGCGGGGCGCGCAGCCAGGGTTAGGGAGAGGGAAGCTTCAAACGGAACCCCACAGGTACGAACCATGCGCCTGATCAACCGAACCCCCGACCGCAGCGGCCGCCTGTTCCTGGTGCTGCTGCCCTTCGCCCTGCTGCTGTTCGCCTACTTCGCAGGCTCCACGGCGCGGCTGGCGGAGAACCCCAACGACAAGCTGCTGCCCAGTGCCGTACAGATGGCAGACGCGGTGAACCGCCTGGCCTTCAGCGAAGACAAGCGCACCGGCGAAGTGCTGTTCTGGCAGGACACCGGCGCCAGCCTGCAGCGCCTCGGCCTGGGCCTTGGCATCGCCGCCCTGCTCGGCCTGGTGCTGGGCATCGCCGCCGGCAGCGTGCCGCTGTTCGGCGCGCCGCTCTCGCCGCTGCTCACCGTGCTGTCGATGATCCCGCCGCTGGCGATCCTGCCGGTGCTGTTCATCGTCTTCGGCCTGGGCGAGCTGTCCAAGGTGGTGCTGATCGTCATCGGCGTCGCCCCGTGCATTGCACGCGACATCGAACAGCGCGCCCGGGAAATCCCCCGCGAACTGCTGATCAAGGCACAGACCCTGGGCGCCAGCACCTGGACGCTGATCCTGCGCGTGGTGCTGCCGCAACTGATGCCGCGCCTGCTCATCTCCCTGCGCCTGATGCTCGGCTCGGCCTGGCTGTTCCTCATCGCCGCCGAAGCCATCGCCTCCACCGATGGCCTGGGCTACCGCATCTTCCTCGTGCGCCGCTACCTGGCCATGGACGTGATCCTGCCCTACGTGGTGTGGATCACCGCGCTGGCCTGGCTGATGGACTGGGCGCTGCGCGCGCTCACCCGCCGCGCCTTCCCCTGGTACGAAGGAGGCAAGGCATGAGTTTCATCAGCGTGAAGAATGTCTGGCAGGAGTACGACGGCAACGTGGTGTTGGAGCACCTGAGTCTCGAGGTGAACGAAGGCGAGTTCTGCACCCTGGTTGGCGCCTCCGGCTGCGGCAAGTCCACCTTCCTGCGCCTGCTGCTCGGGCAGGAGCGCCCCAGCCGCGGCGAACTGCTGCTCGAAGGCCAGCCGCTGGCCGCAGAGCCCGATCCAAGCCGTGGCGTGGTGTTCCAGCGTTACTCGGTGTTCCCGCATCTGTCCGTGCTCGACAACGTCGCCCTCGGCCTGGAGCTGCCGCGCTCGCCGCTGCTCGGCCGGCTGTTCGGCGCGGCCAAGCGGGACGCCCGCGATCAGGCTGCCCAGCTGCTCGAGCGCGTCGGCCTCGGCCATGCCCTGCAGCAATATCCGAGCGCCCTGTCCGGCGGCATGCAACAACGCCTGGCGATTGCCCAGGCGCTGGTGATGAAGCCGCGCGTGCTGCTCCTCGACGAGCCCTTCGGCGCGCTGGACCCCGGTATCCGCAAGGACATGCACGCCCTGCTGCTGGAGCTTTGGCAGGAAACCCGCCTCACCGTGTTCATGGTCACCCACGACCTGGCCGAAGGCTTCAGCCTGGGCACCCGCCTGCTGGTCTTCGACAAGGTCCGCCACGACCCGCAGGCACCCAGCGCCTACGGCGCCCGCATCACCTACGACATCCCGCTCAACTCCGACCGCAAGGCCGCCCGCGCCGCCCTGCCCGAACCGCTCGCCGCGCGCCTGGAAACGGCCGTGCCGCTGATCACGCCGGCCTACTGAGGAACCCGACATGAACGACCTGCGCACCACTCTCTATGAAGAAACCGTCCCCGGCGGCGGCCACACCTCCTTCGTGCTCAAGCGCGGCCAGTTGCTGCGCCTGACCGACATCGAAGGCGGCGGCAACGCCAGCGTGCTGCTGTTCAATGCCGCCGAGAAAAGCGAGCGCCTGAACCTGCCCGACAGCCTCAAGTGCCAGCACACGGCGCGCCTCACCGCCGGCCACTGCCTGTACTCGGACATGGGCCGCGTGCTGGCTGCCATCACCGCCGACAGCTGCGGCTGGCACGACAGCTTCGGCGGCGTGCTCAACGCCGCCGAAGTGCAGGAGAAGTATGGCGCCGGCCGCTACCAGGAACTGCGCAACGGTTTCCACCGCAACGGCGTGGACAACCTGCTGGTGGAAATGGGCAAGTGGGACATGCGCCTGCAGGACCTGCTGATGTGCCTGAACTTGTTCAGCCGCGTGGACGTCGACGCCGATGGCTGCTTCCGCTTCGCCCAGGGCAACTCGAAAGCCGGCGATTTCGTCGAGCTCTACGCCCCGATGGACACCCTCGTCGTCCTCACCGCCCTGCAACACCCGCTGGACCCGGACCCGCAGTACGCGCCCAAGCCCATCGGCCTGACCTGGCAGCAGGTCGCGTCCGATGGCATCAGCGTGCTCTGCCGCACCTCGCGCGCAGAGAACGGCCGCGGCTTCCACAACACCGAACGCCAGTACCTGTAAGGAGCGCGAGCATGCCCATCGTCCCCAGCGACAAACACCCCGAAGCCTGCGTCTCGCGCACCCTGATCCCGGCCGGCGAACCCAGCCTCACCGAACTCAAGGCCGGGCAGACCCTGCGCATCCTCGACCTGGAAGGCAACCAGGCGGTGGACACGCTGTTCTTCAGCGCCGCCAACCCGCGCGAGCGCTACGACGTGCAGCGCACCCTGCGCAAGCAGGGACAGGTCTACCTCAGCGCCGGCAGCGTGCTCTGGTCCAACCTCGGCAACCCGATGCTGAGCATCGTCGCCGACACCTGCGGCCGCCACGACACCCTCGGCGGCGCCTGCGCCCAGGAGAGCAACACCGTGCGCTACGCCCTGGACAAGCGCTACATGCACAGCTGCCGCGACAACTTCCTGCGCGCCAGCCTGCACGACGGCCGCCTGACCAAGGCCGACATCAGCCACAACATCAACTTCTTCATGAACGTGCCGGTCACCGCCGCAGGCGGCCTGACCTTCGAGGACGGCATCTCCGGCGCCGGCAAGTACGTCGAGCTGCTGGCGCACATGGACGTCATCGTCCTGATCTCCAACTGCCCGCAGCTCAACAACCCCTGCAACGGCTGGAACCCGACGTCGGCGGAGTTGCTGGTATGGGACTGACCTCTCGCCTGCGCCGCTGGCTGTTCGCGCTCTGCCAGAGCCGCAGCGCCCAATGCAGCCCGACGCTACTTGAGCGTCCCCGCGAAAACGAACCTGCCTCGTAGGATGGGTGGAGCCTGCGATACCCATCACCGATACAGCATGGGTATCGCTCCGCTCCACCCATCCTACGAGAGCCTCCAGCGCCACGGACGACCGTGGCGCGCACCGAATCATGGCGGGACGGCCCGCCACCCCATGGGGACTTCCTCATGTTCGACAAGCTCCTGATTGCCAACCGCGGCGCCATTGCCTGCCGCATCCTGCGCACCCTTCGTGAGCTGCAAGTAGAAGGCGTGGCCGTGTACTCCGAAGCCGACGCCGCCAGCCTGCACATCCAGCAGGCCGACCAGGCCATCAGCCTCGGTGAGGGGCCGGCGTCCAGCACCTATCTGGACGTTGAAAAGATTCTCCAGGCCGCCCGTGACAGCGGCGCCAAAGCCATCCATCCCGGCTACGGCTTCCTTTCCGAGAACGCCGCCTTCGCCGAAGCCTGCGAAGCTGCCGGCATTGCCTTCGTCGGCCCGACGCCGGAGCAACTGCGGGTATTCGGCCTCAAGCACACGGCACGCGCCCTGGCCCGCGAACAGGGCGTGCCGATGCTCGAAGGCACCGACCTGCTGGAAGACCTCGACGCCGCCCTGCGGGCCGGCGAGCAGGTCGGCTACCCGGTGATGCTCAAGAGCACCGCTGGTGGCGGCGGCATCGGCATGCGCGTGTGCCGCTCGGCGGACGAACTGCGCGACGCCTTCGACGCCGTGAAGCGCCTCGGGCAGAACAACTTCAGCGATTCCGGCGTGTTCATCGAGAAGTACATCGAGCGCGCCCGCCACCTGGAAGTGCAGGTGTTCGGCGACGGCCAGGGCGAGGTGATCGCCCTCGGCGTGCGCGACTGCTCGGTGCAGCGGCGCAACCAGAAGGTGCTGGAGGAAACCCCCGCGCCCAACCTGCCCACCGGCATGGCCGAAGCCCTGTGCGCGGCGGCGATCCAGCTGGCGAAAGCCGTCAGCTACCGCAGCGCCGGCACCGTGGAGTTCGTCTACGACAGCCAGGCGCAGCGCTTCTACTTCCTCGAAGTGAACACCCGCCTGCAGGTGGAGCACGGCGTCACCGAACAGGTCTGGGGCGTCGACCTGGTGCGCTGGATGATCGAACTGGCCGCCGGCGACCTGCCGCCCCTGGCCGAACTGGTTGCCGAGCTGAAACCCAGCGGCCACGCCATCCAGGCGCGGCTCTACGCGGAAGACCCGGGCCGCGACTTCCAACCCTGCCCCGGCCTGCTCACCGCCGTCCAGTTCCCGGCGGCGGAAGGCAAGGCGCTGCGCATCGACACCTGGGTCGAGGCCGGCTGCGAGATTCCGCCCTGGTTCGACCCGATGATCGCCAAGCTCATCGCCTGGGCGCCGACCCGCGAGCTGGCCAGCGCCGGCCTGGATCGTGCGCTCGCCGAGAGCCTGCTTTACGGCGTTGAGTGCAACCGCGACTACCTGCGGCAGATCATCAAGGACGCCCCGTTTGCCAGCGGCTCGCCCTGGACGCGCTGCCTGGAAAGCCTGCGCTACCGCGCGACAACCTTCGAGGTACTCAGCGCCGGCACCCAGACCAGCGTGCAGGACTACCCCGGCCGCCTCGGTTACTGGGCCGTCGGCGTGCCGCCGTCCGGGCCGATGGACGACCGCGCGCTGCGCCTGGGCAACGTCCTGCTGGGCAACCCCGAAGGCGCCGCCGCGCTGGAAATCACCATGAGCGGCCCGACCCTGCGCTTCAACGCCGACGCGGTGGTGGCGATCACCGGGGCAGCGCTGCCGGTCCTGCTCGATGGCATCGAGCAGCCGATGAACACCGCGCTGCTGATCGCCGCCGGCTCCACCCTCAGCCTGGGCACCGTCAGCGGCGCCGGCGCACGCAGCTACCTGTGCCTGCGTGGCGGCCTGCAGGTGCCGGACTATCTGGGCAGCAAGAGCACCTTCACCCTCGGCCAGTTCGGCGGCCACGGCGGCCGCGCCCTGCGGGCCGGGGATGTGCTGCATCTCGCGGAACTGACCGACGACAGCCACGGCGCGAGCCTGCCGTCGCACCTGCGCACCGAGCTGCCGGCCGTGCGTGAGATCCGCGTGATCTATGGCCCCCACGGTGCCCCGGAATACTTCACGCCGGCCTACATCGAGACCTTCTTCGCCACCGACTGGGAAGTCCACTTCAACTCCAGCCGCACCGGCGTGCGCCTGATCGGCCCGAAGCCGGAATGGGTGCGCGAAAGCGGCGGCGAGGCCGGCCTGCACCCGTCGAACATCCACGACAACCCCTACGCCATCGGCGCGGTGGACTTCACCGGCGACATGCCGGTGATCCTCGGTCCCGACGGCCCGAGCCTGGGCGGCTTCGTCTGCCCGGTGACGGTGATCGAGGCCGACCTCTGGCAGCTTGGCCAGCTCAAGGCCGGGGACAAGGTGCGTTTCGTGCCCGTCTCCATTTCCGACGCCCGCGAGTTGGCGGCTCTTCGCAGGAGCGAGTTGCCCGGCATCGACGCCTCCGGTTCCCCCTCACCCCAACCCTCTCCCAAAGCGAGAGGGGGTAGTTTGGAGCGACCGGCAGACCTGGTGGTATCCGGTTATGCGGACAGCCCCCTCTCCCTCCGGGAGAGGGCGGGGGATGAGGGCAGCCCGAGCGCCGCGCTCACGTCTCCCGTCGTCCTCGACCTCGGCCAGGACCACACCCGCCTGGTGGCCCGCCTCTCCGGCGACACCCACCTGCTGCTGGAAATCGGCCAGCCCGAGCTGGACCTGGTGCTGCGCTTCCGCGCCCACGCGCTGATGCAGGCGCTGGAAGCCAAGGCACTCGCCGGGGTGATCGATCTTACCCCCGGCATCCGCTCGCTGCAGGTGCACTACCAGCCGGAAACCCTGCCGCTGCAAAGCCTGCTGGAAACCGTCGCCGGTCTCTGGGACGCCGTCTGCGCCGCCCGGGACCTCAAGGTGCCGTCGCGCATCGTGCACCTGCCGCTGTCCTGGGACGATCCGGCCTGCCAGCTGGCCATCGAGAAATACATGACCACCGTGCGCAAGGACGCGCCCTGGTGCCCGAGCAACCTGGAGTTCATCCGCCGCATCAACGAACTGCCGGACCTCGAAGCGGTGCATCGCACCGTGTTCGAGGCCAGCTACCTGGTGATGGGCCTGGGCGACGTCTACCTCGGCGCACCAGTGGCCACGCCGCTGGACCCGCGCCACCGTCTGGTCACCACCAAGTACAACCCGGCGCGCACCTGGACGGCGGAAAACTCCGTGGGCATCGGCGGCGCCTATATGTGCGTCTATGGCATGGAAGGTCCCGGCGGCTACCAGTTCGTCGGCCGCACCCTGCAGATGTGGAACCGCTACCGCGAGGTCGCGGCGTTCGACGGCAAGCCCTGGCTGCTGCGCTTCTTCGACCAGATCCGCTTCTACCCGGTGTCGGCGGATGAACTGCTGCGCATCCGCCGCGACTTCCCGCTGGGCCGCTACCCGCTGCGCATCGAGCACAGCGAACTGCGCCTCGCCGACTATCAACAGTTCCTCGCCAAGGAAGCCGAGAGCATCGACGCCTTCCGCAGCCACCAGCGTGCCGCCTTCGATGCCGAGCGCGAGCGCTGGATCGCTTCCGGCCAGGCGCACTTCGAGAGCGAGGAAGCCGCCGTCGACACCGGTGAGGACGCTCCACTCGGCGCCGGCCAGCATGCCATCGAGAGCCACATCGCCGGCAACCTCTGGCAGGTGCAGGTGGAAGCCGGCGCCAGCGTGAAGGCCGGCGACATCCTGGTGATCCTCGAATCCATGAAGATGGAAATCCCCCTCACCGCCCCGCGCGACGGCGTGGTGCGCGAGGTCCGCGTGCAGCCGGGTTCGCCGGTGCGGGCGGGGCAGCGGGTGGTGGTGATGGAGGAGGCTTGAGCTGACGTAGTCGACTGCAGAGAACCCCTCTCCCCAACCCTCTCCCGCAAGCGGGAGAGGGAGCCGTTCGGAGCAGGGAGCAGCAACCGATTCATCCTGAAACCACGGCCAAGCCTGTGGATTGAACTCAACCCCGCGCCGGACTGCTCTTCCCCCTCTCCCCTCATGGGGGGACGCCCAGTCAGAGGGGCGGGGAGAGGGTAGCCGCCCAGCATAGGAACCCCGACCATGCCCACCACCTTCGACCTGCGCCTCACCACCCTGCGCGCCGCCTACCGCGAGGGCCGCGCCACTCCGCGCCAGCTGCTCGCCCAACTGCGTGACAAGGCCGCCGCACTGAACCCGGACTACCACCTGTTCATCCACCTGCTGAGCCTGGAAGAACTGGAGCCCTACTTCACTGCGCTGGACGGCAAGTCCCCGGAAAGCCTGCCGCTCTACGGCATCCCCTTCGCCATCAAGGACAACATCGACCTTGCCGGCATCCCCACCACCGCCGCCTGCCCGGCCTTCGCCTACACACCGGAGACCTCGGCGACGCTGGTCCGGCAACTGATCGACCTGGGCGCCATCCCGCTGGGCAAGACCAACCTCGACCAGTTCGCCACCGGTCTCAACGGCACCCGCTCGCCCTACGGCGAATGCCGCAACAGCGTGCTGCCGGAGTACCCCTCGGGCGGCTCCAGCGCTGGTTCCTCGCTGGCCGTGGCGCTGGGCGTGGCGAGCTTCGCCCTGGGCACCGACACCGCCGGCTCCGGCCGGGTGCCGGCGGCGCTCAATGGCCTGCTGGGACTGAAACCGAGCAAGGGCCTGCTGTCCAACCACGGCCTGGTGCCGGCCTGCCGCACACTGGACTGCATCACCTACTTCACCGCCAGCGCCAGCGAGGCCAGCGAACTGCTGGCCCTCACCGCGCGGTTCGATCCGCAGGACGGGTACAGCCGCGCCAATCCTGCCTGGAACGACGCCAACGCCTTCGGTACGCCCAAGCCCTTCCGCTTCGGCGTGCCGCGCGCCGATCAACTGGTGTTCTTCGGCTGCCACGAAGGCCCGGTGCTGTTCACCGACGCCCTCGACCAGCTCAAGGCCCTCGGCGGCGAGGCGCGGGAAATCGACTTCGCGCCCTTCCTCGAGGCCGCGCGCCTGCTCTATGAAGGCCCGTGGGTGGCCGAGCGCTACAGCGTGGCCGGCGAGCTGATCGAACGCGACCCGCAGGCGGTACTGCCGGTGATCCGCGACGTGTTGGCGAAGGCGCCCGGCGCGACCGCCGTGCAGGCATTCCGCGCGCAATACCGGCTGCAGGAACTCAAGGCCCAGTGCGACGCGATCCTCGCCGACCTGGACTGCGTACTGACGCCCACCATCGGCCGTCCGGTGACGCTGGACGAACTGCACGCCGAACCGGTGAAGCGCAACTCCGACCTGGGCTACTACACCAACTTCATGAACCTGCTGGACTACGCCGCCGTCGCCGTACCCAGCGCCCTCATGGACAACGGCCTGCCGTGGGGCGTGACGCTGTTCGGCCGCGCCTTCACCGACCAGTACCTGCTCGGCGTGGCCGATGCACTGCAGCGCCTGCACAACCTGCCGCTGGCTGGCGGCAATGCCATCGCGTCGTCGTCCTCCGTCAACCCCGCACGCAACGACCGCGCGCGCCTGGTGGTCTGCGGTGCGCACCTCGACGGCCTGGCGCTGAACGGGCAACTGCGCCAGCGCGGCGCCCGCCTGCTGCGCGCCACCCGCAGCGCACCGGCCTACAAGCTCTATGCCCTGGCCGGCGGCCCGCCGCTGCGCCCCGGCATGCTGCGAGTGGACGAGGGTGGCGTGGCCATCGAGGTGGAAGTCTGGGAGCTGCCCAGCGCCGAGCTGGGCTCCTTTCTCACCGGCATCCCCGCGCCGCTGGGACTGGGCAAGGTGCAGCTGGAAGATGGCAGCTGGGAAACCGGCTTCATCTGCGACGCCTGGGGCCTGAATGGCGCCGAGGACATCAGCCGCTTCGGCGGTTGGCGAGCCTGGCTGCAGAGCCGCAGCTAAGCACGGCAGGCTCCCCGGAGGATGGCGTGGAGCGCAGCGATACCCATCAGTCCTATGCTTCGCCAGCATGGGTATCGCTGCGCTCCACCCATCCTACGATCCCGCATCGCCGGTAGGTGGACCAAGCTCCCCGTACACCCGCAATGGTGTAGAACACCACGCCGCTCACTCCGAGGTGATCACGCCCATGGAACCCCGCCGCGCCACCCGCTAGAGTTCCAGCATCACCCGCCGCAAGGACCGGTCATGCCCGACCTCAGCCACCAGCAGGCGCAGCACCGCGTCAACGATATCCTGGCCTTCGACCGCGAATTGCGACGCCTGCAGGACGAAGGCGCTCTCGTCCTCGACGCCGCCCAGCGCGACCGCCTGCACGACCACCAGCAACGCCTGCTCGCCGACTACCGTGCGCGCTTCGACATCGACCGCGACAGCCAGGACCATCGCCTCTCCCTGGGCATGCGCATCGCCTCCTTCCTCGGCGCGCTGGCCCTGGCCGCCAGCCTGTTCTTCCTGTTCTACCAGTTCTGGGGCCTGTTCGCGGAAACCGCCCAGGTGCTCACCCTCATCGCCGCCTCCCTGATCAGCCTGCTGCTGACGCTCTTCCTGCAACGCCGCGACGCCTCCGGCTACTTCGCCAAGCTCGGCGCCATGCTGGCCTTCGCCTGCCTTGTGCTGAACGTCGTGATGGTCGGGCAGATCTTCAACATCACGCCGTCCGACAAAGCCCTGCTGCCCTGGGCCGCCTATGCCCTGCTGCTGGCCTATACCTGCAACACTCGCCTGCTGCTGGCAGCCGCGCTGATCTGCGTGATGGGCTACGTCGCCGCGCGGGTCGGTACCTGGAGTGGCGTGTACTGGCTGGACGTGGGCGAGCGCCCGGAAAATTTCTTCCCCGCCTCACTGCTGATCTTCCTCGTCCCCTCGCTCCTGGCGCAGACCCGCTTCGACGGCTTCGCCGCGATCTACCGGATATTCGGCCTGCTCGGCCTGTTCCTGCCAATGCTGGTGCTGGCCAACTGGGGCGGCGGCAGCTACCTGGCAATGGCCTCCGCCAAGGTGGAGAGTCTCTACCAGGTACTGGGCTTCATCGCCTCGGCGCTGGTCATCTGGCTCGGCGCGCGGCGCGAGTGGCCTGAGGTGGTGAACAGCGGGCTGACCTTCTTCGTGATCTTCCTCTACACCAAGTTCTTCGACTGGTGGTGGCAGGTCATGCCCAAGTACCTGTTCTTCCTCGTGCTGGGCCTGTGCGCGGTGCTGATCCTGCTGGTGCTGCGCCGGCTGCGTCGGGCCCACGGCCTGCTGGGAGGCGCTTCGTCATGAACTGGACACGCACCCATGCCCTGGCCGGCGGCGTCGGGCTGATCCTGCTGGTCAACGCCGTAGCCCTGGGCGGCGTCGCCTGGAATCGCTCCGGCGAGCCCGACAGCCTGTTGCCCCTGAGCCAGCGCGAACTGCTGCGCAACAGCTCCTGGCACGACGAGAACAGCGGCCTGAGCCTGCGCTTGCACTGGCGCACCCCGACGCGGGACGAAAGCACACGGCACAACCGTGGCTGGCTGCCGGCCATTGATGCTCAGAAGATGGAGAAGCTCGGCTTCACCATGCCCGCTCAGGTGGACGACGACAGCGCGCCGCGCTTCGGCCGCCAGCAATCGCGCGACGCACTGCTGGTGCTGGAACTTGACGGCCCGCTGTACCAGCGCGAAGTGCAACTGACGCGCAAGCGCCTCGAAGAAGCCCGCCTCGCAGCCGATGCCGCACCACAGAATGCGCGCCTGGCGGACGAACGCGACTTCATCCGCCGCGAACTGGACAGCGAAGAGAAGACCGATACGCGTCTGCTGCTCAAGGACGTCGGCCTCGACCTGCAAGCGCTGCGCGCCCAGTACCCCGACCGCCAGCGCTACCTGATCGTGCACGGCCGCGTGCGGCCGATTTCCAACTACTACCAGCACGTCTGGACACTCGGCGGCACAGCCAGCGCCATCGGCACCGACAGCATCAACGTCCCCCACCTGTGGCGGGAGCGCCTCGACCGCGTGCTCTCGCGGCCCGTCCGTGCCGATGGAACCGCCCAGCCATACGTGGCCGAGGTCGCCTTCGGTCGCCGCCTCGAGCCCTGGATAGAAGGCATCCGGATTCCCTGACCGGTACCCGCCGCGCCGATCCGAATCCGCTTGCACGATGCGGGTCGGCGCTGCACCCTGTGCGCCCGCATCATCCATCTTCCGCCCTGCCCGGCCATGAACGACCTCCGCCCCGATCCCAGCCGTTGCCCGCTTTGCGGCCAGTCCAACCGTTGCACCCAGGCCGACCCGGCGCTGGAGGGCCAGAGCTGCTGGTGCTTCAGCACGCCCATCGACCGCGA
Organism: Pseudomonas sp. DP-17; assembly: GCF_022380625.1. Taxonomy (NCBI): domain Bacteria; kingdom Pseudomonadati; phylum Pseudomonadota; class Gammaproteobacteria; order Pseudomonadales; family Pseudomonadaceae; genus Pseudomonas; species Pseudomonas sp. DP-17. The sequence continues at coordinate 13,206 of NZ_JAKSXG010000022.1, read as the reverse complement.
GGCGCTGGAGCGTATCCCGACGGATCTGGTCGACCGCGCCTGCCTGTGCCCACGCTGCGCAACGGGGCTGAAGGACGCCGGGAACAACTGATGCGCCTGGACCGCTTCATCGCCAACCAGCCTCACCTCAACCGCCAGCAAGCCCGCCAATTGCTTGCCGAGGGTCGTCTGCGCGTAGATGGCCAAGTGGCGCGCGATGGTCGCCAGGAGGTACGGGTGTTCTCCCGCGTGGAGCTGGACAATGACGTGCTGCAGGCCGGCAAGCCGGCGCGCTACTTCATGCTGCACAAGCCCGCGGGCTGTGTCAGCGCCACCTGCGACGCCGAGCACCGCACCGTGCTCGACCTGCTGGACGAGCCGGACAAGCAGGAGCTGCATATCGGCGGCCGCCTGGACTACAACACCACCGGCCTGCTACTGATCACCAACGACGGACAATGGTCGCGGCGCATGACGCTGCCAGGGCGCAAGCTGCCCAAGGTTTATTACGTCGAGACCGAGGCCTCGATCGAGGAGCGCTACATCGAAACCTTCGAGCAGGGCCTGTACTTTGCCTTCGAAGACCTCACCACCCTGCCCGCTCAACTGGAAATCCTCGGCCCGCACGCCGCGCGCCTGACCCTGCACGAAGGCCGCTACCACCAGGTCAAGCGCATGTTCGGCCACTTCCAGAACAAGGTGACGCGACTGCATCGCGAGAGCATGGGCAGCCTCGCCCTTGATCCAGCGCTGGAGCCCGGCGACTACCGGGCGCTGACCGCGCAAGAGATTGCACAGCTCGACCTGTAGGAGCGAACTCCCTCCGCGATGGGTGGGCCGACGCCATGCGCAGAACCGGAGCGAGCGGTGAATCGATCGCGGACGAAGTCCGCTCCTACATTCCACACCTCGAGCAAGGTTCCGAAAAACCCTACGCGCACCGTTCAGCCCGGCAGTTTGCAGCCTCCGTCGCCGCTTGGCTAAGCTCCCTGCCATGCCCGCGATCCAAGGAAAGGTAATGAAGAAACTGTCGGTTGCCCTGCTGATCGCCCTGAGCGCCAGCGTCGCCTTTGCCAATCCGAGCAAGCCCTCGCCGCTCTCGGACCTGCAGGCAGCGCTAAAGACACTCAAGCCCGGCCAGTTCCTCTGGTACCCGGAAATCTCCCCGGCGGGTCCGGTCACCCTGGTGGTCAGCCTGACCGAACAGCGCGCCTACGTGTACCGCAACGGCATTGCCATCGGCGTAGCCACGGTGAGCACCGGCAAGAAGGGCAAGGAAACCCCCACCGGCGTGTTCTCCATCTTGCAGAAGAAGGTCGAGTACCACTCCGACCTCTACAACAGCGCGCCCATGCCCTACATGCAGCGCCTGACCTGGGACGGCATCGCCCTGCACGCCGGCAACCTGCCCGGCTACCCGGCCTCCCACGGCTGCATCCGCCTGCCCATGGCCTTTGCCAAGAAGCTCTACGAAGTCACCGGTTTCAGCACCACCACGGTGATCATCTCCGATGCCAAGAGCTCACCCGTCGAGGTCTACCACCCCGGCCTGCTCGCCCCCATCGTCAGCGACGGCCGCCCTGCCGGCCCGCATGACGACAGCGGCATGGTGGTGCCCTTCTGGAGCGATCCGGGCGCCGAAAAGGGCCCGGTATCCGTGCTGGTCAGCCGCGCCGACCGCCGCCTCTACGTCTACCGCGGCGGGCTGCAGATCGGCACCGCGCCGGTCGCCTTCGAGCACCCGGAAGAAAAGACCGGCGTCGCCGCCTTCTCCCTCATGGAAAAACCGACCCAGGCCGAGATCGACAGCGAAAACCCCAACCTGCGCTGGACCAGCGTGCAGGTCAGCGACCCGCAGCGCGGCCTGTCTCCGGCCGAGCAACTGGGCAAGTTCAGCCTGGACCGCGAATTCCTGCGCAACCTGCTGGCCAGCATGGACGTGGGCAGCACCCTGGTGATCACCGACCTGCCGTCCACCCGCGACATGCGCAGCAACCCGGACTTCACCGTGATCACCACCAACGACCGCAAGGCCGAGCAGAAGCCGGTCAAGAACCAGAGCGTGCAGTGACGCGATGATCCGTAGCGCCAGCCACGAGCTCCGGATTTCCCCTACAGCGTCTTCATCGTTCCCCCTCCACTGGTCCTTTGCTGCCACCGGCAAACTGCCGCCACTCACCCACGGACAGACGGCCTCAAGCCCGCCGTGCAAGCAGCCGAAGAATCTCGAAACACAAAGAGTCAAGGCGCCTGTCCGAGGTGAGCTCTGTCGCCTTCCTCCCCCCAGGTTCGGCGCTGCGCGGCGCTTTACCGCACGGAAAAGTTCGTAAATACCGACAGGCGGAACCATACTTGATCAAAAAACAACCACATCATCGATCAAAAATCGCGCACAATGCGGCGTTTCCCAGAAAAAACCATATCGATTCAACGGGAATGTTGTATTCATGCTGACTTTCTTGAAGTTACGGGGGTTCTTCCGGATTTCGCTCGCCAGTGCCGCGCTTTTTGCGATCGGTAGCTGGCAAAGCGTGTCCGCCGCCCGCCTGCCCACGGCCGAGGAGCTGCACCGCCTCGCGCCCGCGACCAACACCGAAACCCTGCGCCTGGCGCTCAGCGCGCTGCAGTGCGCCAGCACCCAACTCGGCGGCCAGAACCGCCTGCTGACGGTGATCGATTATTCCAAGCCCTCGCGCGACAAGCGCCTCTGGGTCTTCGATCTGAAGCAGCGCAAGCTGCTCTTCGAGGAATGGGTCGCCCACGGCAAGAAGAGTGGCGATGACATGGCCACCTCCTTCTCCAACCGCCCGGAAAGCTACCAGTCCTCCATCGGCCTCTACCAGACCGGCCAGACCTACAGCGGCAAGCACGGCCGCTCCCTGCGCCTGCTGGGCCTGGAGCCCGGCTTCAACGACAACAGCGAAGAACGCGCCATCGTCATGCACGCCGCCGCCTACGCCGACCCCAAGGTCGTCTCCGGTCTCGGCCGCCTGGGCCGCAGCCTGGGCTGCCCGGCGGTGCGCCCGCAGGTGGCGCAGCAACTGATCGACACGGTGAAGAACGGCAGCTACGTGTTCGCCTACTACCCGCAGCAGGACTACCTCAAGACCTCCCAGTTCCTCGCCGGGCAGAGCTGCACCGTGGCGAAGAATCCGCAGATCAACCGCTACGCCACCAACCTCGCCAAGCGCTGATCTCGCCCCACAAATGCAAACCGCCGGCTGATGCCGGCGGTTTGCGTTTCATGAGGCCGCAGGAAGGACTACGCCTTTACCCCATCGAGTATTTCCAGGATCGCGCGCACATCCACGGCGTCCATCTGCTCCGGGTGGAGGAAGCGCTCGCCGTATTCCTTGTACACCCCCTGACTGATGAACAGGCGGAACAGGTCGGCGTCTATGTGCTGGTCGCGGGCCATGAAGGCGAGGATCTTCAGCGACTCGGACAGCGTCTTCGGCGCCTTGTAGGGGCGGTCGGCAGCAGTCAGCGCCTCGAAGATATCGGCGATGGCCATTACCCGTTCCGGGATGCTCATCTGCTCGCGGGAGAGTTTGCGTGGATAGCCGGTGCCATCCATCTTCTCGTGGTGGTTGGCCGCGATGGTCGGCACGCGCCGCAGGTGGCGCGGCAGCGGCAGCGTAGTGAGCATCATCAGCGTCTGCACGATGTGCTCGTTGATCTTGAAGCGCTCCTCGTCGTTCAGCGTGCCGCGGCGGATGCCCAGGTTGTACAGCTCGCCATAGTTGCTCGCGTAGGGCGGCAGGCGCATGTCGAAGCCCCAGATGTTGCGCGGGTCGTCCTTCGCCACCGGCGGCTTGCGCTCACCCCACATCACCCGGTGTTCAGGCTTGTCGGACAGCAAGAATTCCTCGGCCGGCAGGGGCCGTTCGGGTCGTCCCTGAAGCCGCTCGGCCTCGTCGTGGGAGATCCCCAGGCGGTCATCGAAATAGCGCAGCCAGCGGCGTTCGCCGATCTGCTTGAGGCGCTCGATGTCCTCGTCCTTCATGAACTCGCCGCCGACGTTGGCCTGGGCGACGAAGGCGTAATCGTCGCGTAGTGATTCATGCAGCGCATCGCGGCGCGCAGCGAGCAGGCCGATGTCGTTGCCCTCGGCGATGCCGCGCCAGTAGTCCAGCTCGATGTCGCGCCAGATCACCTCGAAACGGGTGCGCACCTCGTGCAGGCGGTTGTACAGGGTCTCCAGCTTGGTCGCCTTGTCCACCACGTACTCGGGGCTGGTGATCTTGCCGCAGTCATGCAGCCAGGCAGCGATCTGGAACTCGTAGCGCTCGGCGTCGCTCATGGTGAAGCCGGCGTACTCGCCGTCATGCGAGTCGATGACTTTCTGCAGCAGCAGGTCGGCCAGCTGCGGCACGCGCTCGCAGTGGCCGCCTGTGTAGGGGCTCTTGGCGTCGATGGCGTCGGCCAGCAGCTTGATGATGGCGTCCAGCAGGCGCTGCTGGGCTTCGATCAGCTGGCGGGTCTCGATGGCCACGGCGGCGGCGCCGGAGAGCTCCTCGACGAAGCGCTTGAACGGCTTGCGCGGCTGCTGGCTGTGCGCGCCCTCCTCGGCCAGTTGCAGCACCAGGATACCCAGCAGCTCGTCCGCACGGTTGCGCAGGGAAACCTCCAGATACTGCCCGCGATTGGCCAGCGCCAGGTCCACCCGCTCGGCCAGCTCCGTCTCGGTGAATCCTTCGATCAGCATGGATTGCGGGTACTGCTCACCGTTCACCGAGCAGGCCAGGCGCAAGCGGCTTTCCTCGTCGTCCAGCAGGTAGACCGCCCCGCCCATCACGCCAGTGGCTTCGACCAGACGCGACAGTACGCCCTCGAGCATGCTTTCCAGGCGCGTCTCACGGCTGAGGGTCAGGGTGATCGCCTGGAAGTTGTGGATGGTGCGCGACATGCTGCCCATCACACTGCTCAGGTCGCGAACCTCGGCGATCTTCGACTCCACCCCTACCGGCCGGGCGAAGTCGAAGGCCGCCAGGGCGCCGACCTGATCAGCCAGCGCGGTCAGGGGCCGTGCGATGCGCCGGCCGATGTACCAGCCGATCAGCAACAGCACGATCAACAAGGTGCCGCTCCACAGCGCCTGGTTGAACAGCAATCGCCGCGCGCCGGCCAGCAGTTCGACGGCCGGGATGGCGATCAGCACCTTCACCTCATTGCTGGTGAAGTTCGACAGCGGCACCCAGATGCCGTACCAGTCCTGGCCCGTCACCCGATAGGACACCGGTGTCCCCGCGGGCACCGCTTCGGCGTTGAGCTGGCTCAGGCTCGGCACCTCCAACTCGGCGAGGGTGGCCAGGCGTAGCTCCTTGCCTTCGTGGATCATCAGCTTGGTCAGGTCTGGATAGGCGATCACCGTGCCCTTGCCGTCCACCACCGCCAGCTCGGTATTGGGCGTCTGCCGCAGGTCGCCCATCTCCCCGCCCAGGTCGTTGACCGAGGCATCCATGCCGATCACCGCGGCGCCGTCGACGCTGCGGTGCGCCAGCGTGAGGCCGATCTCGCGCGTGGTGAAGAACACGTAGGGCTGGGTCAGCACCGTCTTGCTGGTAAGACGCGCCTCGTTGTACCAGGGCCGCTGACGGGGGTCGTAGTTGTAGTCGGGGCGCTCCTGCACGCGCAGCAGGCGCAGCTCGCTGTCATAGAAACGCCACTCGCCGAGTAGCCCGCCCTGGCCATTGAGCGTCTGGCTCTGCACCAGGTACTTGGCCGCATCCGGCGCCTGCAGGGCGCGTCGCACCTCCGGCACGCGCAGCGCGCGTATCAGCAGGAACTCGCCATTCGGATAGCCGATGTACACCGCGCTCAAGGTGCGGTTCGCGCGCAGGTTCTCCACCAGCATGGGCAGACGATCCAGGCGCGCCGGCAGATTGTCGGTCTGCGAGATGGGGTCATGGGTCAGCAGGCGCAGCGTGCTTTCCGCCGGGTCGATCAGGCGGCGAATACGTTCATTGATGGTCGCGCCCAACTGGCTGGCCGACTCACCTGCGGCAGTCACCAACGCACCTTCCACACCGCGGTATCCCTGGATCAGCAACGCGCCCGCCAGCACCAGCATGCTGGCAATGATGGCCCCGGCAACCAGCAGTTGCAGCGGAATACCCCGTTCGAATGCCTTCATCCTTTACCAGCCTCTGTCCGTGGAGCTGTAGCGATATCCGCTGTCGAGCAGCCCTTCCGCCACTGGCGGCGGTGCATTCTTGCGCATGATTCGAGCCAGTGTTCCGTCCAGCCACAAGGTCTCCATCAGGCGCAACCACTCGGCGCTCTGCGCCGGGGTGAAACGCTTGCGCGAGAGCATCAGGTTGTGGGGAGTCGCCGGGCCGGGAGTCACATCTACCACATGAAAGCGTTGCCGTTGACGACGATCGCTTACCGCCCCTTCCAGATTCATTTCGTGGCCGATCACGCCCTCTACGTCGCCGTTGAGCAGCGCACTGAAACGGGTCGCATCATCCGTGTACTCCACCACCCGGCCTTCGGCGCGGAGGATGCGCAGCATGCCGTCGATGAACGCGCCGTGGCGATATCCGGCGATCACCCCGATGCGTGCGCCGGGCATGTCATGGAAGGCCTCCAGGCTGTCCGTCTCGCCCAGGTCGTCGCGCACGATCAGCTTGTTGCGCAGGTACAAATAGGGCAGCAAGTAAGTGTAGGTGCGCCGCTGTGGCGTAGCGACGCCGCTGGTGCCCATCTGCAGCCCACCGCTCTGCAACTGGCTCCAGATTTCATCTCGCGCGCGAATGGACGTCTCGAACTGGCAGCCGGTGCGCTTGCCCAGCTCAGCGATCAGGTCCGGATCGATGCCCACGTCATCGTGGAAGAACACCACGTTGCGGGTGTACGCGACGGTGATCGGCTGCTCGCAGCCATAGCGATCCTCGGCCATGGCTGCCGCACACAGCCAGGCGGCCGGCGCCAGGACCAGCGAGGTAAGGAACCTTTGGTGAAGTGCCATGAACCCGCTCCGCACGCGGTATCGGCCTCAGGGGGAGCACGGCGAGATCGCTCGTCTTCGGCAGGGGCGTTACAGCTATCACAAGAGTGTAATCCGGCTTCACCAAAGCGCCGGACAATCGCAAGGAGAAATGTCATTTCGTCGGATTTCCGCAAAACGATGTGACTCAAGCGCCCAGTGGCGGTTGCGGCGATCGGACCACCCTGCTTAACTCTGGCTCAAGCGTGACCGCCGAGTCACGCAGCGCAACCAACAATGATTTTTTTGCGGCAGCCGTTCCCCAGCCGCACCTTCCCCGCCTGATCAAGAGCCCGAATCCGCGCCTTCAACGGTACCGGAACCTCTGCCTTTTGATGTCTTAACCAGTTGAAAATTAAGAGTTTATTAACTTTCGTCGAGTGACATGAAGCTGTCACGCCAAGACGCTTTCCTCTGCCTGGGTACTTTCTTCGCATCCGATCCTGGGTGCGCACCATGACCTGCGTCTGGAGGAATACGACATGAGGCCGGAAACCGCCGTCGTCGAGATTCAGCAACACCGGGTACACACGGAGTTTCACGCCAACAGGGAAGCTCGCCAGACCATCATCCTGGTCAATGGCTCGCTGGCAACCACCGCCTCCTTCGCGCAAACGGTGAAATACCTGCAACCGCACTTCAACGTGGTCTGCTACGACCAGCCGTATGCCGGCCGGTCCAAGGCCCACAACGACTGCCGCGAGTTCATCACCAAGGAATATGAAGCGCAGCTGCTGCTCGGCCTGATCGAGCACTACCGCGCCGACGTGGTGATGTCCTTCTCCTGGGGCGGCGTCGCCACCCTGCTGGCCCTGGCAGAACGCCCGGCGCGGATCCAGAAGGCAGTGATCAACTCCTTCTCGCCGCTGCTCAATGCCTCGATGCTCGACTACCTGCACCGCGGCCTGGACTACCTGTCCGCCTGCGACCGCACCAACGTCGGCAACCTGGTCAACGACACCATCGGGCAATACCTGCCGCAGTTGTTCAAGCGCTACAACTTCCGCCACGTCAGCAGCCTCGACGAGCACGAATACCGGCAGATGCACTTCCACATCTGCCAGGTGCTCAAGCTCAGCGCGGACAGCTACATGGAGAAGTTCGCGGCCATCGACATCCCGCTGCTGTTCATGAATGGCGAGCTGGACATCTACACCACCCCGGCCGAGGCCAAGTTGTTCCAGCAATTGATCCCTGACTGCGAATTCCGCACCATCCGTAACGCCGGCCACTTCATCGACGTGGAACACAAGAAGGCCTGGCAGGACACCCAGGACGCCCTCCTGACCTTCCTCCAGCCGCAGCGCCACCCGGTCCTGGCCAATCCCTACCTGCCCAGCAGCCAGGGCGTGCCCATCGCCGCCATGGTGGGCTGATGCAGCCAGCGCACAGAGCCGGGGGCTGGCCCCAGCCCCTCCGCCCCCGGTTTCTCATTGCGCCATCGCGTTCACGAATGCCGCCCACTCGCCCGACCTGAACGCCTGAGGCTTCACTAAGCCTCGTCCTTCTGGTAAAAAGGCACCCCCAAGCGGGCGTCGTATAATGGCATTACCTGAGCTTCCCAAGCTCATGACGAGGGTTCGATTCCCTTCGCCCGCTCCAGAACACCCTGCCAACCCCCTGAAATGCCTAGCGTTTCGGGGGTTTTGCGTTTTCTGGGCCGGAAAGGTGTCGAAAAAGTGTCGAAGAGCAGCGTGACTTACTCAGTTGCGCCCTGAGCAATGCGACCAGGAGTAGCGCGATAAGCAGTCATGGCTCAGGTTTCTTAGCTATATCTTTGACCCATTCGGATCTTCTAATGGGTGGCTTATAACCAGTTTTACCTGGTCTGACCTCTTGAATTTCGCCGCCGTGCGACAAAAACTCTTCAGTTTTCGCAATTATCTCCGATCTCACTCGATCCAAATAAATATTCGACATAAAAATAGCCTCCTGCGAAAGCCAGATTGGCTACGCGCCATGTTGACTATACCGACAATTGGACTACCTCCGATTTTAATTATTACCACCGGTCCGATTTAATCGATTCTCAAAATTAAAGGTATCCATCCCAAACCACCTCTGTATGATCATTATTGCCTGCTTTGTTAAGCGGCCCCGTTCTGATGATCTCAAGACTCGACGTACATCTCCTCGGCCACTTCACTTTGCACTCAGAAATCACCAGCCATCCAGGCTGGTATTTCAGTCTCGGGAGATAAAGTCATGTCAGACCGTCAAACCGGAACCGTAAAGTGGTTCAACGCAGTCAAAGGCTATGGATTCATCACACCGGAAAGTGGAGAGGACATATTCGTTCATTTCCGTGAAATAGTAAGCGATGGATATAAATCCTTAGATGAAGGGCAAAGAGTCAGCTTTTCCCTTGGATCAGGACCTAAAGGAACTCAGGCCGAACAGGTCAGAGTAATGTGAAGAGAACTACCGTTGGCCCGGTAACGCTGGGCCAATGAGAGATAACACAAAGCAATTCAAATTAAACAGCAAGACACCCTAAAGGCCTGCACGCACATGGATGACGAACGATTCAATCAAAGTCTGCATATCGCGAGCTGCTGTTTAGGCCAAGCCCTTGATGATTTACTTATCGAAGAGCTCACCACTGGAAACTCTAACCAGAGACTCCATTTAAGGGACATCAGAAATCAGCTTGAAAGCTGCTCAACAATACTGAGATCCCTCCAGAGAACTCGAAATGAACCATTAGAGTTCACAACTTCGAAAATCTAACCCTCTCGAAATAACGGATTCAGCCTTACTGCCTCAGTCAGGTGGTCTTGAGAGAGGTGAGCGTACCTCATTGTCATTGAGAGCGAGGCGTGCCCCAGGATGTGTTGCAACGTGACAATGTACCCGCCGTTCATGATGAAGTGACTCGCGAACGTGTGGCGTAGCACGTGGCTGGCCTGCCCTCGCGGAAGCTTGATCGACGTCGACAGCAGCACGATGCGAAACACGCCAAGGCAGTTGGTGAACGGTCCGTGAGTCTGCCAGTGCTGACGAATCTCTTTGGCCAAGGCTTCCGAGATTGGCACCGAGCGAACGCGCTTCGACTTGGTGTTGGCAAAGATCACCGTGTTGCCCTTCAACCGATCCAGGGTCAGTGCCTGCGCTTCTCCCCATCGAGCACCGGTTGCGAGGCAGATGCGAGCGACCATCTTCGGATGTGGCGATGTGGTTCGAGCATCGAGCGCGGCCAGCAGCTCGGATACCTGATGCTTGGTCAGGTATGACAGCGGCTTCTCCTGAAGCTTCAGGGGGCGCATGCGTCCAACGGGATTCTCGTAGTCGATGGTCCCCAGCTGTCGTAGCTCGTTGTACATCGACTTGAGGTAGCCAAGGCGGTTGTTGGCGTACTTGCCCGACATGCCTTTAGCGACCTGCAAGGAACGCACACGGGCCACTTTCGCCGGCTCCAGGGCTACCGCCACCGGGTCACCCAAATCCTTCGCAATCAGCCGCAGAATCGCCACACAGCGCTTACCGTTCGCGAGAGTCTGGCCATGCAGCTCGTACCAGAGTTCGACTAGCTCGGAGAGCTTGCGGCGATCCTTGGGCTTGATCGTCCAACCCGGATTCTCAGAGCACTTCTGGCGAGCATTGGCTTCAAACTGCTGCGCTTCCATCTTGGTCTTGAACCGCTTCCGGAAACGCTTGCCCTTGATCGGCTCTACATCGACGAACCAGCGACCATCTGGGAGCTTGGTGATACTCATCAGATGGCGTATCCCCGTCTCAAGTACCGATCATTGATCAGCCCGCAGATGTGCTTTTCGAGGTCGCGAGTGCTGTAGCCCTTGGCCGTGTAGTGGTCTTCGATCACATGCCAGAAGGGGAGCGTTCTCCCGACCTCAAGTGCCTTTTTTGAGGGGATGCGCTCCCGCGCGATCAGGCTGGCGAACTGGCCCAAGAACATCTCGCAGTTCTTGCCGGAGAAGCCCTGTGCGGTCTTGTAGTAGCGGCGATATTCGGTGCGCTCAATCAGCGGATCGGCCTCTACCTGGACCTTGGTATCCAGGGTGATCAGCGACCAGAACGGGTCGTACCACTTCGGGTCTTTGAGCAGCAGCCGGAAGCTGTCGCAGGCGTATTCCCACAGGCCTTGCAGGTGCGGGCATAGGCCGGCATAGGTGCGGCAGCCGATCACCTCACCTGAGGACAATTTGGAGCCTTCGGAGAACTGCTGGACTATGGAGTGATGGAAGCGAAACTCGATACGCCACACGGTCTCCTCTGGGTTGTAGGCGGGTTCCCCATCACCAAAGGGATCACCATTCAGTGACGCCCATACGTTGCTCCAGTAATCGAGCTTATCGGTAGCACGTGCCTGAAGCGTCTTGTTGTAGATGCAGAGCTGCATACCGTTGGCCGAGCCGAACATGAAGGTCTCACCACGCCCATACACCGAAGCGTTGCCGTGGAACTCGATACGGTCGATGCCGCTAATCTGCCGCACACGAGTCGACCGACAACGCATGCGCTCCACAATGTCCGCGGAAGGCGTCCAGCCCTGCACATCCAGCGCGAGATGCACGGCGCACTGGTTCGTTTCGCAGTGAGCGAGCACGGCACTAGCCAGGTCATCGAGCATGACTTGCAGGATCGCAGGATCGGCTCCGTCCAGGGCGTGTGGAGACACCTCAATCTTGAGATGCGGCCCGATGTTCTCCAGCTTCACGTTGTGATTCTTGATCAGCAGGATCAGGCCCGTGTCGGCGTTCTGCAGGCGGTACTGGTAGCCGGAGTCGCGCCCTACCCTGCCCTTGACCCACTGGTAGCCAGCGAACTCCACGATGTCTTCCGGCTCATCGAACAGCGCCATCACTTCGAGACGGATCATGCCGTTGTACAGCTGGCGGACCGTATCCACGCCGCAGCGCAGCAGGCGCACGCCAGACAGATCAGTGAACTTTGCCAGCTTGTCGTCGAAGAACAGGCGCCCCTCGGGCGACTCGTAAATCTCGCCAGCGGACTTAACCGTGACACGGACTTGATGCTTTGGCTTGGTCATTGAAGTGCTCCAAATAGCTACGTAATGAAACAGTGATCAGTGGGTTATCCGACGTGTTACAGGGTCGTCGGCCGCGCCTTCGGCCTACCGCTCATGCCTTCCGCTCCCGGCCGGCGGCGCGGCTCGCCGACTCAAAACGGAAACGCCGACACCGGCTGCATCACCTGCATTGCGGTGATGAATCCCAGGGCGTACGCAAGCGCGAGCAGGCCCAGGGCGTTGAACAATCCGTGCAGGGTCATTTGGCGTTCCTCCAAGGGCGTGAGGCGTATTCGGAGTTGGGCACGATGGTCAGCGCAGGTGGCTCGGCTTGCGGCACGCTGGCGGCTGTGAGCGGCGGTGTCTGGGTGAATCCGGCAGGTGCACGCGGAGGGCTTCCGCCGCAGGTGATGGTTTGCTTCCACGTCTCAAAGGCCAGCTCGGCGACGCACTCGCCCTTCGCGGTGACGTGGTAGCCGGAGCCCACCAATTGCCAGCTGGTCAGCTCCAGATGCCGGCCTTCCGGGTCATCGAGGGCGAGCATGTAGATGTCCCCTTTCGAGGGACGGTAGGCGTGGGCGAGGATGCTGATGCGGCGATCAGCGAAGGGATGGGCGCTCAGGTCAACAGGCGCACCAGCTGGCCCGTCAGGTACAAGGCCAGGAGGAAGAAACCCAGTCGCAGAAGTACGCGCCGGCAGACCCACAGCAGGACTTTGTGTAGCACTCGCAGCAGGGGCATGAGCAGGCTCAGCAACAGGCTCGGCAGGTACTTGAGCAGCCTCACCGCCAATCGTGCGCAGTGGGCCCATGTACCAGACAAAGCCAATAGAAGCGGCCAGCAGTGCCAGTAGAAGAACCAACTTAGGCGACCGGAAGAGGCTCTTGCCGGCTTTGGTGTCCTGGGTCTTGCCGGTGGCGGTGGACTGGTAGAGAGCGAAGGTCTGCTTTCGGATGCGCTTGTATTCGATGATGGTGCCGTCAGCCGGCGGTCGGTTGAGCTGGGCGTCATGCTGGGCCTCCTTGTAGCGACCGGGGATGCCGATGACCGCGAGGTTGGAGTGCTTGTAGGCCATCTCGCAGGTCATGCGGATGTCGTCGCGGATGTAGCTGATGTTCGGCGTGGTGAGGACGATGTCCCAGTTGAAGTGCCGGTGCCGGGTCCAGGCGTCGAGCCAGCCCATGGGCCGATCCGCTTCGTGCGCCGCCTCGGGACCGCCGGGGAAGTCGAACTTCTCCAGGTCCTT
>NZ_JAKSXG010000021.1:0-86415 GCF_022380625.1 Pseudomonas sp. DP-17 | reverse complement strand
CGTCGGAGTTGCTCATCGAGGAGTTGGAGGCGTTCACCACCAGCTGCGAGACATCATGCAGCTGGCGTGCGGTGGAGGCCACCTCGCGGATGGACTCGTGGATACGCTCGACGAAGCGGTTGAAGGCGTTGGCCAGCACGCCGAACTCATCATTGCTGGCAACCTTCAGGCGCTTGGTCAGATCGCCCTCGCCCTGGGCGATGTCCTGCATGGCGCGGCCCATGTCGGTCAGCGGCGCCATCAGCACGCGGATCAGCATGCCCAGCAGGAGCAGGATGGCGACGATGGCGATGACGGTGGCGATGATGGCGGTATTGCGGAAGTCGCTGAGCATCGCGTAGGCGGAGTCCTTGTTGAGCACCAGCGCGACGTACCAGGCCACGCCCGGCAGGCCTTTCACCGGGGTCATGGAGACCAGCTGGTCTTCGCCATTGACACTGACTTCCTGTACGCCCGGCTGCACCTTGGGTGCGCCCTGCGGGTAGACCTCGCCGAGACTCTTGAAGATCAGGCTGCTGTCGGGGTGCAGGAGAATCTTGCCGGCGTCGCTGACCAGGAAGGCATAGCCGTCGCCGTCGAACTTCAGCGAGTTGATGATCGCCGTGATGGTTTCCAGCTTCATGTCGCCGGCGGCCACACCGACCAACTGACCGTTGCGCATCACCGGCATGGACATGGCGAGGATCTGCTCGTTGGTGCCGGCATCCAGGAAGGGCTCGGTGACGATCAAGCGGCCTGCGGCCACGGCGTCCTTGTACCAGCCGCGGCTGCGCGGGTCATAGCCGTCGGGCATCGGTGCATAGGGACGCATGGTGAACACGCCGCTGGCGGCCTCACCCAGATACACCGATTCGAAGTTCTTCTGGAACACCTGTTGCTCCAGCACATGCTGGATGCGCTCGGGTGTCGACTCGCCATCGGCCAGTTGCGCAGCTTCTGCTTCCACCAGCTGGATGCGACCTTCCAGCCAGCTCTGGATGTTGCTGGCAGTCAGCGTGCCGACCTCGGAAAGATAGGATTCGGTGTCGGAGTGGATCGCCTCGCGCTGGCGCAGATCGTTGAAGAAGATGAAACAGGCGAAGGCAAAGGTGACCACGAGAGAGGCAGCCAGGAGAATCTTCCTGGAGAAGGACAGCGAACGAAGCATCGGTAAAGCATCCTGCTGTGAAACGGGGTTGAGCAGGATGTATCGGCCGTCCGGTGCGGGACTTTAGTGCACGGGCAGAACCGGGGGCGGTATTTTACCGCCCCCGCTCTTAAGTGAGTTACAGGCCCAGCGCTGTCTGCACCTGGGCCATGAGCGCACCGACCTTGGTGCCGATCGGGCTGGCCGCCGTCAACAGGGCGATGGAGATCAGCCCGGCGATCACGGCATATTCGATGGCAGTCGCGCCTTCGCGGTCAGCCAGGAAAGTGCGGAGTTGTTTGCAGAGACGTTTCACCGAGTCTGTCTTGCGTTCCATGTGCGGGCCCTCCGGCCAACGGACAGCGACAGGTTCGGAGCCGTGTTCGGGCTCCGCGAACGCTTCGAATCAGCAACTCAGGCGCCGATGGCGGTCTTGATTGCCGTCATCAGGCTACCGATCTTGGTTCCGATTGGCGTGGCTGCGGCGAGCAGCGCGATGGAGATGAGGCCTGCGATGACCGCATATTCGATGGCGGTGGCGCCTTCGCGATCACGGATGAAATTTTTTAGTTTGCCGAAGAAACTCTGCGGAAGTTGTTTTATTGCGGTCTTTTTTTCCATGGCCGTAGCTCCGTGCACACCCGAGTACAAACAGGGCGGGTGCCCTGACTTCACCGTCAGGCTAGGCGCAGCAGGGCCGAATGCAATTGTGCAAATGGCGTTAATACCAAAGTTATAATTCTCTCGACATATAAATAATTGCGGGGCGGAAATTTAATTCGCGTGGTTGACGCTCTAAACACAGCTACTAGATTCAGATTTGCAACAACTAAATATCGATTATGAGGAATGATTCTTATCGAACTTCCTCACTTGGCCGAAACAACAACAAAGGTCTGAACGAAGTCGTCGGCGACGCTGTTGACCGAAGTTCATACGAAAAGGCCGTGGACCCTTTGGTCCGCATTCCCGAGATCGCCCAAGGATGTGGTCATGAATAGCAAGGTGCTGATGGTATTCGCCGGGCTGTTGCTGGTGTGCGCCGGTGTGGTGGGGTATCTCGGACTCAAGGTCGGCAAGCCGGCCGCACCGGTTGACGGCGTGGTGCAGGAGGTGGCACCGGCAGCAATGGCCGAGGCCGACAAGCTGCAACGCACCGCTGTGGTGGTGGCCGCCCGCGACCTGCCGGCCCTGAAGGTGATTGGCAAGGACGATGTCAGCGTGGAGATGCTGCGTACGGCCCCCGCTGGCAGCTATCCCAAGCCCGAGGCGTTGATCGGCCAGCGTGTCTGGATCGCCGTGCCGGCGGGCAATATCCTCACTTCCGCCGTGACCGAGCCGGGCGGCCCGCTGGCCCGGACCATCCGGCCGGACGAGCGCGCCATGGCGATTGCCGTGGACGAGGTCATCGGTGGCGGCGGTTTCGTGCTCCCCGGCGACTACGTCGACGTCATGCTCTTTGTCCAGGACCAGCAAAGCACCGAGCGTAGCCTCAGCGCCCAGGTGGTGCTGCCCGGTGTGCGGGTGCTGACCTACGGTGAGCAGATCGCCGTTGCCACCGACGGCCAGGCACGCAATGCCGGTGACCCCAAGGACAAGACACCCAGACCGCCGCGCACTGCCGTGCTGGCGGTGCCCGCCGAAGCCGCTTCGCGCCTGATGCTGGCCAGCCAGGCCGGGTCCCTGCGCCTGGCTGTGCGCAGCAAGGACGAGAACCTCTACGAGAAGGAGCAGCAGGGCCGCTATATCCAGGCCTCGCTCGGTGGCGCTTCCAGCCAGCCGATCACCCTCGAGCAACTTATCGGCAAGCCGCGTCAGGCCCAGGCGCCCGCCGTGCGACAGGTCTCGGCCCCGCAGGTCGACGCTGGCGTGGTGGTCTACCGCGGCACCACCGTTTCCCGTGAAGCACATTGAGCAAGGAGTGCATCGATGTCCAAGCGCTTCATCCTTCCCCTGGTCGCCTTGCTGACCTGCGCCATCCACTCCGCGGCGCAGGCCGTGCCGAGCGCCTGCGCCGGCTTCGCTGATCAGCAACTGAACCTCGATGTCGAGCAGGGCGCCCAACGCGACCAGCAGCTGCCCGTGCCGATCAAGCGCCTGGCCATCGGCGACCCGAACATCGCCGACGTGCAGGTGCTGGACAAGCGCGACTTCCTTGTCACCGGCAAGGCCGAGGGATTGACCAGCCTGCTGATCTGGACCGCCTGCAGCGATCAGCCGATGCGTACGGTGGTGCGCGTGGGCGCACGGGCGGTGGGCGATGTCGGCGGAATCACCGGCGTCGGCGCTGGCAGCCTGCCCAACCAGGTGCAGACCGATATCCGCTTCGTCGAAGTCAGCCGTAGCAAGCTCAAACAGGCCAGTACATCGCTGGTGCGGCGGGGTTCCAATACCTTCGTGCTGGGCTCGCCGGGTAGCCTGGGCAACCTGAGCGTCGATCCCGTCGGCAATCTGGATGGCACCTTCGGCAACTCCAACGGCGGCTTCAACATCATCTGGGGCGGTGGCAGCAGCAAGTGGCTGGGCTTCATCAACGCCCTGGAAGGCAGTGGGTTCGCATACACCCTGGCGCGCCCCAGTCTGGTGGCTACCAGTGGGCAGACTGCGTCGTTCCTGGCCGGTGGCGAGTTCCCGATTCCGGTTCCCAATGGCGACAACGACACCATCACCATCGAGTACAAGGAATTCGGCGTGCGCCTGACCCTGACCCCGACCGTGATGAATGACAAGCGCATCGCCCTGAAGGTCGCCCCGGAAGTCAGTGAGCTGGACTTCTCCAGCGGCATCCGTACCAACGACATCGCCGTGCCGGCGCTGACCGTGCGGCGCACCGACACCAGCGTGATGCTGGCCGACGGCGAGAGCTTCGTGATCAGCGGGCTGATCAGCAGCAGCACCATCAGCAACATCGACAAGTTCCCTTTCCTGGGCAGCATCCCGGTGATCGGCGCGCTGTTCCGCTCCTCGAACCTGGACAAGGACGACCGCGAACTGCTGATGATCGTTACCCCGCACCTGGTGCAACCGCTGGCCGTCAATGCCGCGCTGCCGAAGCTGCCTGGCGAAGGGCTGCGCGACTACGACCCAGGTTTTGGCGAGTTCTATTTCCTCGAGGACGGCCGTTTCGACAAGCGCAAGGCCAGCAGCGGGATGTCGCGCTGATGGATACCTACGAAGCGCTGACCCGCCAGAGAGCGGGAGGCAAGGCAAAGCAAGGGAGCACGGGCATGAGTCAGACTTTCGTGGCGCTGGTCCAGCATGCCGGTGAGCAGGAGTGGCTGCAGAGCAGCCTGGCCGGCTGCGGGCAGGTAGTCCTGGCCAACAGCGGGACCCTGGAGGAACTGCTGTCGCTGCTGGACGTCACCGGTGCTACGGTGCTGTTCACCAGCCTGAACAAGGCCAACCTGGTCTCCCAGGGCTCGCTCATCGAGGGGCTGGTTTCCGCGCGGCCGCTGCTTTCGGTCGTCGCCGTCGGCGATGGTCTGGACAATCAGCTGGTGCTGGCTGCCATGCGCGCTGGCGCGCGGGACTTCGTCACCTACGGCGCTCGCGCCAGTGAGCTGAGCGGGTTGGTACGACGCCTCGGCGGTCGCCTGCCCACGGTACCGGTGAGCGCCACCCAGCAGGGCGAGCTGATCAGCCTGATCAGTGCGCGACCCGATGCCGACGGCGCTTTCGTCGCCCTGCACCTGGCGCTGGCGCTGCAACGCCAGCCGGAGCACCGCGTGCTGCTGGTGGATATCGGCCAGCCCACCGGTGAAGCGCTTGCCATTCTCGGCATGGACCCGGCCTTCACCTTCGCCGATGCGCTGCGCAACCTGCGCCGGTTGGACCAGACCCTGATCGACAGCGCCTTCACCCGCCACGAATCCGGCTTGCGCGTGCTCAGCCTGTCGGACGAACCCGGCGTGCTGGAACGCATCACCACCGCCGAGCTGTATCTGTTGCTGGGCAACCTGCGCAGCGCCTTCACGCATATCCTGATCAACCTTACCGGCATCGCCGAGGGTGAGCTCAGCGGCCAATTGCTGATGCAGGCCAGCCGCGTGCTTTGGCTGGTGGATCAGAGCGTGCCGTCCTGCAAGAAGGGGCTGGAACGTCTGCGCCGCCTGCGCGAGCGCACTCCCTCGCTACCGCGCATCGAACTGCTGATCGAGCGCTACTGGGCCTCGGTGCCACCGGATGCCCCGGCGCTGGGCAAGATGTTCGGCCTGGAACTCTTCGGCGTATTGCCGGCCTCGCCCGAAGCGCGGCTGCGCGCCAAGAACGTCGGCCAGAGCCTCTTTGACCTCGCCCCGCGCGACCCACTGACGCTGAAGCTGCGTGACCTGGCCGAGGCGCTGGGCGCGGGCGTGGCCGAAAAACGCGGGCTGTTCGGCTGGATCGGCCGGGCGAAGGCCGCTCGTTCATGAGCCAGCACTACGGCGGCGGTCACGGCCGTCACGACCAGGACCTGCAGACGCTGAAGATGCGCCTGCACCGCTACATCATCGACGAGATCGACGAAGACGGCATGAACCTGCTGGAGGGCGCGCGGCCGGCGGTGGCGCAGTACGTCTCCGAGAAGGTCTGCGAATACGCTTCGCGCCGCCAGCTGGCGATCTCCCGCTACGAACTGGACCGCCTCGCCGAAGAGGTGGTGGATGAGCTGACCGGCTTCGGTCCGCTGGAAATTCTCCTGCGCGACCCGGGTATCTCGGAAATTCTGGTCAATGGACCGGACCGGGTGTTCATCGAGCACGAAGGCCGGCTGTACCAGAGCGACCTGCGTTTCATCGACGACCACCATGTGCAGCGGGTGATCCAGCGCATCCTCGCGCCCCTGGGCCGGCGCCTGGACGAGTCCAGCCCGATGGTGGACGCGCGCCTTCCCGACGGCAGCCGGGTCAATGCGATCATCCCGCCGGTAGCGCTGGACGGTCCCTGCCTGTCGATCCGCAAATTCAGCAAGGAGCTGCTCAAGAGCGCCGACCTGCTCGGCTACCAGAGCGTCGACGAAGCCATGCTGGCGTTCCTTCGCCAGGCGGTGGCGAGCCGCTGCAACATCCTCATCAGCGGCGGCACCGGCACCGGCAAGACCACCTTGCTCAACGTCATGAGCAGCTTCATCGACGAGCGCGAGCGCATCGTCACCATCGAAGACACCGCCGAGCTGCAGCTGGGTCATGACCATGTGGTGCGCCTGGAAACGCGCCCGCCGAATGCCGAGGGCTTCGGCGAAGTCACCGCCCGCGACCTGATCCGCAACGCCCTGCGGATGCGCCCGGACCGCATCATCCTCGGCGAGATCCGTGGCGTCGAAGTGCTCGACGTATTGCAGGCGATGAACACCGGCCACGATGGCTCGATGAGTACCGTGCACGCCAACTCGGCGATGGATTCGCTGCTGCGCCTGGAGATGCTGGTGGGGCTCACCGGCCAGCGCGTACCGGAGCAGACCCTGCGGCAGATGCTCTGCTCGGCGCTGGACATCATCGTGCAGATCACCCGCCTGTCCAATGGCCGCCGCTGCGTCAGCGAGATCCTCGAGGTGCTGGAGGTGCGTGACGGTGTCTACGTCACCAATTCGCTGTTCAGTCTCGACCGGCGCGGCACCGGGCAATTTGTCCGCACTGCGCAACCGAGCGGGCTGAAGTTCCGTCAGGTGCTCCTATGACCAGCGCAGCGCTGTTGATACTCGTAAGCCTGGGCCTGGCTCTGTTCGGCATAGTGCTCAGCGGCATGAGCGTGCGGGCGCGACACAACGAGCAGGTGATGCGGCGCCTCAGCGGTGAGCCGCTGGCCAGCAGTAGCCGCGTCCGCAGCAGCCACTGGCTGGCGCGGCGCATGCGCCGCGCCGGTATCGCCGACATGCGCCATTGGCTCCTCGGCGCTGGAGTGGTCGCCGTACTGCTGGCCCTGCTGGGGCAGCGCGTGGCCGGGCCGACCGGTGCGCTGTGCGGTGTGAGCCTGGCAGGGCTGGTGTTCCACGTACTGCTCAACGTGCTCTACCAGCGCCGGCTGCAGAAGATGATCCGGCAGATGCCGAACTTCCTCGATCAGGTGGTCCGCAGCCTGCACTCCGGCCGCACCCTGGGAGACTCCATCACACAGGCGGTCAGTACTGCCGATGACCCGCTTCGGGAAATCTTTTCGCTGGTGAACAACCATGTGCTGCTGGGCATCAGTCTGCCCGAGGCACTGCAGGAGGTTGCCGAGCTCTACGACGTCGAAGAGCTGCACGTGTTCTCCCTGGGCGTGGCGGTGAATCATCGCTACGGAGGCAACACCACCGACCTGCTGGAAAACATCATCAAGGTCATTCACGAGCGGGAAAAGCTCAGCCGGCAGCTGCGCGCAATGACCGGCGAGACTCGCCTGAGCGCATTCATCCTGGCAGTGCTGCCAGTCAGCCTGGGGGTCTACATCCTCTTCACCAACCCGGGCTACCTGATGAACATGTGGATGGATACCGGCGGCCGCTGGATGCTGCTGACGTCTCTCGGGCTGCAGGTGCTGGGGTGCTACACGCTCTGGCGCATGCTCAAGAGCATATGAGGAGGCTGCCATGCCCGTTCTCTATGGACTGATGGTCCTGATGCTGGTGCTCGCGGCAACTCTTCTGGCTTTCTCGCAGAGCCGCATGGCGGGGCGTGAGCAGCGTCTGATCGAGCAGCGTCTGGGCGGCGAGCCTCTGGCGCGTCCGGGCAGCAGTCGGGTGTCCGACCTTGTGGAGCGGGTGAGTGGCAGCGGGCTGGGCAAACGCCTGCACCTGCGCGACGAGGAAGTCCGCGTCCTGCTGAACCAGGCCGGCTGGAGCGGCGGCACGCCGCGCAGCCTCTATCTGATGTCTCTGATCTTCTGTCCCGTGCTGCTGATGGGGATAGTCCTCATCTATCAGGCGATGCCCGGCACCGCCGCCTCGTCGCCAGTGATACCGCTGCTCTTCGCCGCGGGTATCGGCTTTCTGCTGCCCAAGCGTGTTCTGGCATATTTCGCCGAAAAGCGCCGTCTGCGCCTGGCCGGAGAAGTGATTCTGTTCATCCAACTGATCCGCATCCTGTTCGACTCCGGCCTGACCGTGGAGCAGAGCCTGCGCGTGGTCTGCCGGGAGGGGCCGAGCATAGTCCCCGTCCTGTCCTCGGAACTGGAGAATGTGCTGGCGCACACCGACAACGGCCTGGACCTCGCCGACGAGTTGGACCAGCTGAGCCGCCGCCTGCTGGTGAGCGAACTGACCGACTGCTGCAACGTGCTGCGCCAGATGGTGCGTCAGGGGGGCAGTGCGCGCAGCTCGTTGCTGACCCTCAAGCAATTGTTCGAGGACCGCCGCCTGACTGGCCTGCAGGAAAAGGTCAGCAAGCTGTCGGCGAAGATGAGCCTGGTGATGATGCTGCTGCTGTTCCCGGCACTGCTGATCATCCTGGCCGGGCCCGGTTTCCTCGCGATCACCAAGGCCATGGGGGGAATAGGATGAGAAACGCGTATTTGATCGGCCTGCTGGGGCTGGCCCTGGGTGGCTGCGCCAACCTCGAAACCCTGGGGGGCGGGCCGAGCGTCGGGCAGAACTGCAACGAAAAGCTCGGCCAGTCGGTGGAGCTGCAACTCAACCTGGCCCGCGAGATGCTCGACAACGGTCGCGCCCATGCGGCCCTGGCCAACCTGGAAACCCTGCCGCCCAACTCGCTGGAAGTGCGCGAAAGCAAGGCACTGGCCCTGCGGCGGATCGGCGATCCCAAGGCGCGGATCGTTTACGAAGGCCTGCTGGGCAGTTGCAAGGCCGCCGAAGCTCATCACGGCCTGGGGCAGATCGCCATGCGCGGCGGCAATACCGTGGAGGCGGAGCGCGAGCTGCGGGAGGCGGCGCGGCTGCAGCCCACCGACAGCGCCCTGCGCAACGACCTGGGCTACGTCCTGCTGCGGCGAGGCGAGCTGGAAAAGGCGCGCTTCGAGTTCATCACCGCCATGGAGCTGAACGAGCACGACAAGCTGCCGGCCACCAACCTGCTCAGCGTCATGCTCATCCAGGGCGAAAGCAGCGAGGCCAGCCGGCTGATCCAGAGCGTCGGGTTGTCCTCGGATCAGGTCCGCGCGGCCCAGGACCAGGCTCGGGACCTGCGTCCGGCCAGCCCGCCGATTCCGTCCAGCCAGCCGGCGGTCGAGGTGGAAAGCGTCAGCTATGTGGACGACCCGGTTGAGGACTCGCCCCCGGCGCTGGTGAATTCGACACCGGCAGTCGCGCGTGACGCCAAGCTGCTGGTCAAGGCCCGCTGAGACGGGCAGGGAGGGAAGCATGAAGACATGGATTCTGGCCGGCGCGCTGCTGGCGATGCCGGTGCTGGGCCAGGCAGTGGAGACCACCCAAACCGAAGCTGGCACCACCGCTCGTGACCAGCAGGAGGTGCTGACCTGGCTGGATCTACAGAGCAGCGGCAAGGCTGCCTCGCCCAACCGGCAGAGCGCCACGCCGGCCGAGCGCGACCGCGCCTACCAACGCTACCTGAAGAGCTATACCCACGAGATTCCCGAGTACCTGCTCGACGACAACAACGGCTTCAGCACAGACAAGAACTGATCCTTTCTGGAGGCTGCCATGGGACGTGAACGGCAGCGAGGCGCGATCGGCGTCATGGCGGCGGGAACGCTGCTGCTGGCGCTGATCTGCCTGGCATTGGTGATCGACACCGGGCGGCTGTACTTCGAACAACGCAAGCTGCAGCGCGTGGCGGACATGGCGGCACTGGAAGCGGCCACCCAGGGCGGCATGTGCGGCTCCCAGCTGGCCGGCGACATTCAGGGTTTCGTCACCTCCAGCGCGGCGAAGAACGGCTTCGTGCCCGGCACCGGCGACACCTTGACGGGCACGCTGGGGAGCGTCAGTTTCGATGCCACCTACGGCGGCGCCGAGTCGCGGCGGGTGTTCAGCGTGGGCGGTGAGCTGGCCGATTCCGTGCGCGTGCAGGCCACCCATAGCGTGCCTTCCAGTCTGGTGCTCAACGTCGCCAGCCTGTTCAGCGGCGCTTCGACCACCGCGGTGCTCAGCGCCCAGGCCGTGGCCCGGCGCCCGGCGCTGGCCGGGATATCTGCCGGCAGCGGGCTGCTGAGCCTGGATTCGAGCAACTCGCCCTTGCTCAATGCGCTGCTCGGCGGCTTGCTGGGTACCTCTCTCAACCTGGACGTGGTGACCTACCAGGGTATCGCCGGGGCCAACGTTTCGCTGCTCGCACTCAGTCAGCAACTCAAGGCGGCCGGGGTGGACCTGGAACTGGGCAAGATCGACAGCCTGCTGGGCGCCAACGTCACCGCCGCGCAATTACTACAGGCCATGCTCAACGCCGCGGATTCCTCACAGTTGGCCGGGGTGAACACGGCGCTGCTGCGCACCGCGCTGGCGACCATCAACGTGCCGACGGCGCAGCTGACCCTGGGGCAAATCCTCAGCGTGGTGGCACCGGACAGCGTGCGCGATACGGCGCTCAGTGCCGGGGTCAATATGCTCGACCTGTTGATGGCCACGGCGCTGGTGGCGAACAAGAGCCATGCCGTGACGGTACCCGCGCAGACTTTGAATATTCCCGGCCTGCTGAGCCAGACGCTCAGACTGACTATTATTTCGCCGCCGCAGATTGCCATCGGCTACCCCGGCAAGAACAGCAATGGTTCCTGGCGGACGCAGGCTACTTCGACCCAGGTGAGCCTGGACGCAAAGGTGGGTGTCGACCTGCTCAACCTGGGGCTGGTCAAGGCTGATATTGACCTCAAGGTGGATATCGCCAAGGGTACAGCTGCGCTGAATACCATCCAGTGTGGCGGCGTGGGAAAACCGGTGACAGTGACCGTCGCCGCCGCGCCAGGGCTGGCGAGCCTCACGCTGAACGCTGACGTCGATCTCCTTGCGGGTACTGGTCCCAATTCAGGGACCAGCAACTTCCAGACTGTGAGCATTTCCAACGGCACTCAAGGCACGCAGTTCGCCGCGGGAGGAGAGCAATCCCTGACGTTCAACGTGGCGAGTCCTGCCGATCTACCCAGCCCGGTTCAGCGGGTGCAGAGTCCTTTGGGGGCATCGCTGGCCAGCGGGGTTGCCAGCCTGGCGCAGAACCTGAAGATCAATCTCAACCCCATCCCGAGCCTGACTTGCGATCTGCCTTTGGTGGGTTGGCTACTGTGTCCATTGGGAAAATTGGTCAACGGCGTATCCAATACCCTGATTAACTCGATTCCCGGAGTTCAGAACCTGCTGACAGGCGCTCTGGCGAGTGTGGTGAATCTGCTGGCAACCAGCCTGATCGATCCGCTGCTCAAGCTTCTGGGCATCCAGACCGGCATTCTCGACGTGCGCCTTATCGACCTCCAGACCGGCGGCGCGGAGCTGCTGATCTGAAGGTGTCCGATGCGCTGCCGGGGATCAGTGCACTGCGCTGCTCTGGGTTGCGCTGGGCGAGATGGCGAGGGCGAGCTGGGTGCGGTTGTGCATGTGCATCAGCCGCAGCACCTGGGAAACATAGAGCTTCACGGTGTTTTCGGTGATGCCCAGGTCGTAGGCGATCTGGTAGTTGGTCAGCCCCTTGCTCACCAGGCGCGCCACCGCCTGCTGGCGCGGCGAGAGCTTGTTGAACAGCGGATTGTTCACCACCGGCGTCATCTGCTCGGCGTTGCTCGGCGCGGTGCTGGCCGAGGGTTCCGGCTGCTCCTGCTTGAGCGCGCTGCTGCCGGCCGGTTGGCCGCCGCCGTGGACCTCGTACTTGATCTTGTGGATATCCCGCGAGATCGAGTTGAGCGATTCGGCAAGGTATTCCAGGCGCTGGTTCACGTGGCTCAGGCTGAGCTGGCTGCGGATGCGTTCGTGCAGACGGCTTTCCAGGCGCTCCAGCCCCTTGAGCAGGTCCATCGGCGCCACCGGCTTCTGGTAGTAATCGGCGACACCCACGCGCATGGCCTCGATCACTTCCTGGCTGCCTTGCTGGCCGGTCAGGATGATGGTTTCGAAGAAACGGGCCGACCCCGCCACTTCCTTGAGCGCCTCCACCACACGAATGCCGTTGTCGCGTCCCAGGCCCAGGTCGCAGATCACCAGGCCGATCGACGCTTCCTCGCGGAATTTCTGCAGGGCGCTGTCCTTGCTGTCGCTGATCACGCAACGGTAGCCGCTGCTCTCCAGCAGTTCCGACAACTCCGAAGTCACCTGGGGTTCGTCATCGATGACCAGGACGCTGAAACGGCGATTGGCCGTTTTATCCATGACTGCACGCTCCTTGAAAAGGCACTATCCATTGTTTTTATCGTCCGGCCGTTCAATTACCGTAGCCGGATCGTCCCATCAGGCGATGGATGGTATTAACCCTTAGCATATAGTCGTTAAGTTTGGACTCTGCCAATTGTCGGAATCCTTTTTATTGGATGAGCGAGAGGGTCGTCAGAAGACCGGCAAACAGCGCGAAGATGAAGGGAAAGGACTTGAACTTTGACGGTTGCAGTCGTGCTAATTGCGATTTGCAATTAGCCGGTACTTTATCCGAATCAATCCAAAGTTTGCTGGCAAACATCAGCACCACAGAGAACAGGCAGGCCAGCGCCAGGGTGTACAGCACCGTCAGCGGATCGCTGGCCAAGCCGAGGGCGACCAGCAGTTTCACGTCGGCCGCGCCCAGCTTCCCCAGCCAGTAACCCGGCACGCTGAGCAGCGCCGCCAGTAGCGCGGCGACCCCTGCAGCCAGCGGCGTAGAGCCCGTCAGCGTATGGCCGGTGAACAGCAGCAAGAGCAGGGCGATCAGCCCACCCCCCAGGGTAAGCCAGTTGCTGACCCGCAGCCGCGTGAGGTCCTGGAAGGCGCAGACAGCGAACCAGCCAAGCAGGAAGAGTTTGAACAGCATCGAATGTCCTTATCCCGAAACCGCGTCTTCAAAGCCGGCAAGTGGAGTTTTAAGGTATCTGGGAGTGGAACGCTATATTGCATTTGAGGCCAAGTTAAATCGACTTTGGCTCGTAACGCTATTCCCATGTCATACGGGCGAATCCCGCAAGAGCGCCTAGTATTGCTCGGTAGTAGTCGTTATCCGGCGGCCAGTATCTTCAGTAAAGTTTTGCCGTGCCGATAAGCTGAACGATCATTCAAGTTTCAAGTTGCCTGGGAGTATTGCGCATGAACGGAGTCGGCGGGCGCGGCAAGCAGAGAGGCGCGGTAGCTATCGAGTTCGCCGGCGTATTCATCCTGTTTTTCGCTGTTCTCTACGGCCTGCTCGGATATTGCGTGCCGTTGCTGATGCTTCAATCGTTCAACGATGCGGCAGCGGCAGGTGCCAGAGTGGCGGTTTCGGTGAACCCCCAGGCGCCGGGAGGCTATAACGCCGCGCTCAAGGCCGCGGTGGACAGCGCCGTGACCCAGCGCTTGAGTTGGATGCCAGTGAGCTGGCGCAACGGCTGCTATGGCGGGCAGTTCATGGACACGCCCACCACCGAATCGGTCTCAGGCCGTGACTACACGCGCGTGCGCGTGTGCGTCAGCTATCCCTATTCCACCTCGCCGATAGTCCCGTTGCTGACGTTGCCCGGGATTGGCACGGTGCCGCGCCTGCCCGACGTGCTCAGCGGCACCGCCAGCGTCCTGCTCTGAGGCATTGGATGTTCGATTTCTGGCGTTCCAGGCCTCGCGCCCTGCATGAGTCGAGCGACCAGCCTGCGCCAAATCGACCGTTGGCGGCACGCCGGCGCCCGGCGCTGCCCGCGGAAGAACTGGCGGAACCCGTGGTGACCGGCCATTGGGACCTTTGGCTGGAGCTGGATAGCCGCGACCGCATCATCGCCCGAGGTGGCAGCCAGGCCCACCGGTTGCTGCCACCCATGCCTGGCAATGGCGAGCTGCCAGGGTTGGCGGATTACCTGGATCGCCGCGTGCCCGGTGGCATGCATGTGTCCAGCCTGCGCGGCGGCGAGCGGCTCGACCTGGTGCTGCGCAGCACCGGCGACCTGCCCCTGGTATGCCGCTTCCAGGCCGTGCTGCAGGCCAATGAGCACTGCCTGCTGCTTGGGACCGACATCTCCGACCTGAACTGGCAGTCCGACAGCCAGCAGCACAAGTTGCAATGCCTGAACCTCAGCAAGCTGCTGCTGGCCCGCCTGCGCCATAGCTCCCAGCGCCGCCTGGGCGAGGCAGTCGGTGAAGTGCTGGAGGCATTCTGCAGCAACTTCCACATGCGCAGCATGGCCCTGCTGCTGGAAGGACAGGACCAGCGCCTGCGGATATTCGCCTGCTACGTGCAGCCCGGCTTCGACAGCCTGCTGCGGGAAAACCTGGCGGTACCTGCTGACGAGTTGCGTTCGGCCAGTGGTGCGCGGCTGCTGGGGGCGGATAACAGCCCCTCGGAGCTGCTCCACTCGCTGTGCTGCGAGCACCTCTACCTGATTCCGGCGCCCGTAAGAGGCGGTCGGCTGGCCGGGCTGGTGGCCGAACCGATGGAGTCGGGCGGCGGCTGGCCGGGGTTGGCGCCGAGCGACTGGCAGTACCTGGCAGAAATCCTCACCAACCTCGTGCACGAGCGCACCGAGCTGCACAGCCTGCGCGACAGCAGCCGGCGCCTGAGCCTGCTGCAGGACATGGTCGGCGGCGGCTGGTGGCGGCTGCGGGTGGACGAGGGCGTGTTCGAACTGTCGCCGGCGGTCGCCGCGAGTCTAGGCCTGCCGGCAGGGCAACTGCAGCTGGCGCTGGCGGACCTGCTGAACCAACTGCATCCGGCCGATGCCGACGAACTCAGCCTGCGTCTGCGCAACCTGCAACCGGGCGGGCAACTGGTCCAGGATCTGCGCCTGCGCGGCGCAGCCTCCACCCAGACGCGCCGCTGGCTGCGCCTGCAGGGCCGGCGCCAGGCCCGGGCCGGCGATCAGTTGATGGACGGCGTGCTGCTGGATATCAGCGAGGGCAAGCTGCAGGAGGAGCAGGCCCTGGCCGCCCACGCCCGGCTGCGCAACCTGATCGACAGCGCGCCGGTGGTCATCTACGTGCAGCGGGTGGAAGAGGGGCACCTGATTCCCGAGTTCTACAGCGAGAGCGCCGGCAACCTGCTCGGTCTCGACCTGCAGGGACAGAGCTGGCAGGCGCTGGCCGAGCGGGTGCACCCCGAGGATCTGGAGACCTTCCTTGATCGTGGCCGCGAACTGCTGCGCGAAGGCCGCGTGCGCACCGAATACCGCCTGCGCGACAGCGCCGGCGAATGGCACTGGCTGTACGACGAAGCGAAGCTGCTGCGTGACATCCAGGGCATACCGCAGGAGGCCGTCGGCCTCTGGCTCGACGTCACCGAGCAGCACCTCGCCGCACTGCAGATCGCCGAGAGCGAGGAACGCTACCGCGTGCTGGTGGAAGACTCGCCAGCGCTGATCTGCCGCTATG
This sequence comes from Pseudomonas sp. DP-17, assembly GCF_022380625.1. Classification (NCBI taxonomy): domain Bacteria; kingdom Pseudomonadati; phylum Pseudomonadota; class Gammaproteobacteria; order Pseudomonadales; family Pseudomonadaceae; genus Pseudomonas; species Pseudomonas sp. DP-17. The sequence goes on along the minus strand of NZ_JAKSXG010000021.1, from coordinate 70,924 downwards.
ACCCGGACCTGCAGCTGACCTTCATCAACCACACCTTCGCCCAGGTGTTGGGCGAGCCGGTAGACAAGCTGCTCGGCCGGCGGCTCGACGAGTGGCTGTCGGAGCAGGACTGCAGCGCCTTGCGTGCCCGCCTGGTGGGCGGCGGCCAGAGCGCGGCGGATGACTCCTGGGAGCTGCGCTTCTGCCTGCCTGGCCAGCGCAACCTCTGGCTGATCTGGTCCGACCGGCCGTTGCTGGATGGCGAGGGGCGGCTACAGGAAATCCAGGCCGTGGGCCGCGACAACACCGCCGTGCGCCACGCCCAGCAGCAACTGGCCCAGGGCGCGAAAATGGCCAGCCTGGGCGAGATGGTCAGCGGCATGGCTCACGAGATGAAGCAGCCCCTGCACGTCATGCGCATGTCCCTCTACAACGCCCGGCAGAAGTTGGGGGAGCCTGAATACCTGAAGGAAAAACTGGAGCGCGCCGACGCGCAGATCGACCGGCTGTCGCGGGTCATCAGCCACATGGGGGTGTTCAGCCGCAAGTCGGAACTGGAGGCGGCGCCCTTCGATCCTTACGACGCCTGTGAAGGCGCCATTGCCCTGCTGGGCGAAAGCCTGACCCAGCAGGGCATCACCCTGGAATGCCGACCACCCGCCCAGCGGGTAGTGGTGCGCGGGTATGCCGATCAACTGGAACAGGTGCTGATCAACCTCCTGGCCAACGCCCGCGACGCGCTGCTCGGACGCGGCGGGGAGGGCGCGCGCTGGGTGGGGGTATCCCAGGAGCCCTGCGCGGATCCTGGCTGGGTGGAACTGCATGTGCGCGACAACGCAGGCGGTATCGACCCGGCGGTGATCGAGCGCATCTTCGAGGCCTTCTTCACCACCAAGCCCATCGGTAAGGGTACGGGCCTGGGGCTCTCGGTGAGCCACGACCTGATCCGCAACATGGGCGGCAGCCTGTCTGTGGATAACTTCAAGGGCGGCGCGCGTTTCGTCATCCGCCTGCCAGGGCAGTCCGTCAATCTTTGACGGGCCTGAAATGAAAAACGCCTGCGCAGGCAGGCGTTTTTCGCGGCGCGCGGCCGGACGTCAGCCGATGAAGCGCGAGGACAGCCAGAACAGACCGGCGGACAGCGCGATCGACACGGGCAGGGTCAGCACCCAGGCCATGAGGATGTTGCGGATCGTGCTGCCCTGCAGGCCGCTGCGGTTCGCCACCATGGTGCCCGCCACGCCCGAGGACAGCACGTGGGTCGTGGAGACCGGCAGGCTGTAGATATTGGCCATGCCGATGGCGGCGGTTGCGGTGAGCTGGGCGGCGATGCCCTGGGCATAGGTCATGCCCTGCTTGCCGATCTTCTCGCCGACGGTGAGCACCACGCGCTTCCAGCCGACCATGGTGCCGATGCCCAGGGCCAGGGCCACCGCGATGATCACCCAGAAGGGCGCGTATTCGGTGGTGCTGGTCAGGTCCTTGCGCAGCTTCTCCAGGTCCGCCTTCTCGCGGGAGGGCAGCTCGGACAGCTTGCCGACCTTCTTCGCGGTGTCGTCCAGGCACAGCAGGTAGCGGCGTACCTGCACGCGTTCGTCGTCGTTCAGGTCGGTGTAGCTGGCCACGCCGTGCAGGTCGCCGAGCAAGCCCTTGAGGGTCGCCTCGGTCTGCTTCGGCTCGCAGCGGTACAGGTCCGGCAGGTCCGCGTCGCCAGCCTTGCCCAGGGCGAGCATCTCGCCGAGGGTATCGGAGTGGCGGTTGTAGAACTGCTGCAGGTGGATGGCCGCGTCGCGGGTGCGCTCGATCTGATAGGTAGTACTGTTCAGGTCGAGAACGAACTTGGCCGGGACGATGCCGATCAGCACCAGCATGATCAGGCCGATGCCTTTCTGGCCGTCGTTGGAGCCGTGCACGAAACTCACGGTCATGGCCGAGATCACCAGCACCAGGCGGTTCCAGAACGGCGGGTGCTTCTTCTCGTCGACGTCGCGGCGGGTCTCCGGAGTCTTGTGCATCTTCGACAGCGGATACAGCCACTTCAGGCCGATCAGCAAGGCCCCGGCGACGAGGAAGCCGGCCAGTGGCGAGAAGATCAGCGACAGGCCGATGTCGATGGCCTTGCCCCAGTTGATCCCGTCGGCCACCGGTACGCCGGTGATCAGGGCATTGGCCAGGCCCACGCCGAGGATCGAGCCTATCAGCGTGTGCGAGCTGGAAGCCGGGATGCCGAAGTACCAGGTGCCAAGGTTCCAGGTGATGGCCGCGGCGAGCAGCGAGAACACCATGGCCAGACCGTGGCCGGTGTTCACGTTGATCAGCAGCTCCACCGGCAGCAGGTGGACGATGGCGTAGGCGACGCCGACGCCACCGAGCAACACGCCGAGGAAGTTGAAGATGCCGGAGAGGATCACCGCGCGGTACGGGGACATGGCCTTGGTGTAGATGACCGTGGCCACCGCATTGGCGGTGTCGTGGAAGCCGTTGATGAACTCGAAGGCCAAGACGAATGCGAGTGCCAGCACCAGGCTGACACCCACCCAGACATCGAGGCCGCTGAAGAGATCGAACATGAAAATTCTATGACCGGTCGGAGACGGGGCGGCGATTATGCCAGAAGCTTGGAGCACCGTATTTAGCCTGAAACGGTTTCTCCAATTTGCGCGACGCCTCGTCGCACGGCGCTTTCAGGCAGGGTGGAAAAAGTTTGCAATGCTTCCACACGGGCCGCCGGCCCATCGGATGAATGTTTGCAGGCCAACGGGCGGGCCCCCCACGGAGCGCCGCGCGCCCATCGCCTCGAGACTTCCCACAGCAGATCCGGGGGAGTCCTTCAGCCTGGGGCCGTCCCTGCGATTTAAACGGAAGCGGCTTCCTGATCCTTTTTCAGTCGTTCTTCTTCGATTCTTTCCAGTTCCCGGTCGAAGGCCTTGTCCTGCACGCTGGGACGCTTGCGCCAGGGTTTCTTGCCGGGTTCGGGCTGAGCGGCGTAAAGGGTCACTTCGCCGCCCTGTTCATCCTTGAAGCGTTGCTCCTGGCGCTCCAGTTCCGCGCGCAGTTCGTCTTTGGTCACGATCAATCCTGACAAATGAAGCTGATGACTAGTAAGCAGATGATGACGCGCCGCTTCGCGGGCGACCGACATCACGCCTGGATGTCGCCTGGAAGTGTAGACGCTCAGCTTGCACTGGCGCGGCGGCGGTAAAAACGGCGCGGATTATAACCTTTCGTGGGGGTAGACCGCGCGAGGACCGCCGACGGACGGCTTCAGCCTACTGCTGGTGCGGGCTGGAATGACCTCAGCCGGTGCGGCCGAGGTTCAGTTCGCCGATCTTTTCCAGGCGTGCGCGGACGATGTTGCGGCTGATGCCCAACAGACGGCCGGTCTGCAGTTGGTTGCCGTGGCAGTAGTGATAGGCGGTGCGGAACAGCACCTCCTCGACGTGCTCGTAGAGGTCGGGCTTGTTGCTTTCGAACAGCTCCAGCAGTGCCTGCTCCAGGGTGGCCTCGACGCGCGGAGCGAGGGCGTGGGGAAATGCCTCGTGGCGCAGCGAGTCGTGGCGCGGCGCCGAGGGCAGCTCGGCCAGTTGCAGATCGCCCGGCTGCACCTGCTGGTTGCGGCAGACCAGCAGGGCGTGGTGAATGGCGTTTTCCAGCTCGCGGATGTTGCCCGGCCAGGCGTGGCCCAGCAGCTTGCGCTCGGCCTCGGGGCTTAGCGAGGCGCGGTTGTAGCCCAGGCGCTGGCAGTGCTCCTCGAGGAAGAATTCGGCCAGCGGCAGGATGTCACCGGGGCGCTCGCGCAACGGCGGCAGGCGGATGGTGGCGACGTGCAGGCGGTAGAACAGGTCCTCGCGGAAGTGCCCGGCCACCACGGCATCGGCCAGATTGACGTTGGTCGCGGCGACCACCCGTACGTTGATCGGCACCGGCGTACGCGAGCCGAGGCGCACGACTTCGCGCTCCTGCAGCACGCGCAGCAGTTTCACCTGCATGTTCAACGGCAGATCGCCGATTTCGTCGAGGAACAGCGTGCCGCCGTTGGCCGACTCGAACCAGCCGGCCTTGCTGCTGGTGGCGCCGGTGTAGGCGCCTTTCTCGTGGCCGAACAGTTCGCTCTCCACCAGCGTCTCGGAGAAGGCCCCGCAGTTCACCGCCACGAAGGGCGCGCCGCTGCGGCGGCTGAGCTTGTGGATATGTCGCGCGACCAGCTCCTTGCCAGTGCCGGTTTCGCCGATGATCAGCGCGTTGGCCTCACTGGGCGCCAGGCGCTCGATACGGTTGAGCAGCTCCTGCGAGCGCGGGTCCTTGAACACCAGCACCGTGGCGCGGACCGATTTGGTTTGCTCGCGGGCATTGGGAAGGGTCAACAGCGACATGGCAGTTTCCTGGCGTACCGAATGAGTGGCAGCGCCATACTGCGGTATTTTTTATATTTCAAAAAATTATCAATTAGAATTTATATATAACTTTTTATTTTGAAACGTTGGGGCGAGCATCACGGGGTTTGCGCCAAGCGAACCGCCAACACGCTACAGGCCTCGCGAATGCTGGGCTGCGAGCTACGCTCAGAGTGGCAATTCCATCCTGGGAGACCACTCCATGACCACCGTTCGGATTCCGCTGCTCGCCCTCGCTCTGCTTTTCTCGGCGCAAGGCTTCGCCGCCACCGCCGCGCAGACCGCGCAGCAGGAGAAGATGAAAACCTGCAACGCCGACGCCACCACCAAGGCGCTCAAGGGGGACGAACGCAAAGCGTTCATGAGCACTTGCCTGAAGGCCGGCAGTGATACCAAGGCGATGACGCCGCAGCAGGAAAAGATGAAGTCCTGCAACGCCGATGCGACCCAGAAGGCGCTCAAGGGCGATGAACGCAAGGCGTTCATGAGCACCTGTCTGAAAAAGTGAGGATGGAGCGCGGCAGGGCCGCGCTGACACGAAAAGGGCAGCCGTGGCTGCCCTTTTTCTTGTTGGACGGTTCGCGGGCAAGCTTGCTCCTGCGACATGCAAGCGGGCTTGCCCGCGAACGGTATGAGCCCTTACAACCCGGAAAAAACCAGCCAGGCCGCGGCCATGGCGTAGAGGACGATCACCGCATCCATGCGCAGCGCAGGCGGGAGTCGCCGCACGAGGTTCATTTCTTTGCCACCGCGGACCAGAAGCCCTGGGCATTGCGGAAGGGCTGGCGGGCCATCTGTTCGGGACGGGTGATGCCATCGGCACGCAGGGCGTTGACGAGGGCGGAAAAGGACTTGGCGCTGTAGCTCATGTTCGGCTCCCGATGCTTTCTCTCCTTGGGGTGGAGCTATGAAAACACCGGGGCCACCATCGACGGAAATGGATCGGCTTAAGGGTGACCATCGATGAAATTGATGGAAGGCCAGGACAGCTCAAGCTGGCTCCTGAAATGTCGCGCCTCGCCCGTGACCGGGTCGATGAACGCCAGTTGCCGGGCCAGCAACTTCAGCGGCTTGGCGAAATCTTCCGGCGGCCGCTCACCGCGCGGCGGCAGCGTCGGATAGAGCGGGTCGAAGCACAGCGCCGCGCCCAGGCCGGACATGTGCACGCGCAACTGGTGACGCTTGCCGGAGACCGGGTGCAATCCATAGCGCCACAGACTGCCGCGCTGCTCGAGCACCTCGATATGTGTTTCGCTGTTGGGCTCGCCTTCCACCTCCTGCATGCGGATGAACGGGTCGCCCTCGACCATCCGCGAGCGATGCACCAGGGGGAATTGCAATTGCGGCAGCGCCGGGGCGATGGCCTCGTACAGCTTGTCTATACGCCGCTCGCGGAACAGCGCCTGGTAGGCATCGCGGTTGGCCGGATCGGCGGAGAACAGCACCAGCCCGGCGGTGAGCCGGTCGATGCGGTGCAGCGGCACCAGCAGCGGATTGTCCAGGCGCCTGGTGAGACGGGCCAGGAGGGTTTCCTCCACATACTGGCCCGCGGGCGTCACCGGCAGGAAGTGCGGCTTGTCCGCCACCACCAGGTGATCGTCGGCATACAGGATGCTTTCCTGGAAGGGGATCGGCGCTTCCAGCGGCACTTCGCGGAAGTAATGGATGCGCAGGGCTTCGCGATACGGGTGCGCGGGGCCGATGGGCTGGCCGTCGTTGTCCAGCACCTTGCCGCGCGCCATGCGGTCCAGCCAGGTGTCGCGGCTGATCGCCGGGAAACGCGCGCACAGGCAATCGAGCACCGTCGTCCAGGGGCCGGCGGGCAGGTGCAGGATACTGGCGCGTTGCTGGGCGGTGGAGAAGCGGGAGCTGGACATGCGGGCAGGCGACCGGGTTCGACAGGTTGCGCATTAGGCCGCAGCGGCGTGGCGGCCGTCAAAGCCGCACGACTTCCGGTCTTTCAACCGGTCGTTGTCAGGCGGGGACCGGGTTGATCTCCACCGTGATATGCGCCAGTTCTTCATGGACCTGCAGGCGCTGGCGCACCAGCTCGGGTGTCAGCTCGCCGCTGCTGGCGAGGCTGAGGATGCAGGCGTAGCGCGACTTGCCCACACGCCACAGGTGCAGGTCGGTGATGCGCGCCGGAGCGGGCAGCTCGGCGACCACCTCGCGGATTTCCTCCACCACCGGGTCGTTCATCTCCGCGTCGAGGAGCACCCGGCCGCTCTGCTTGAGCAGGCCGACCGACCATGCGGCCACCAGCACCGCGCCGACCATGCCCATCAGCGGGTCGAGCCAGGCAGCGCCCCAGATCAGGCCGCCGATCAGGGCGATGATCGCCGCCACCGAAGTGGCGGCGTCGGCGAGGACATGCAGGTAGGCGGCGCGCAGGTTCAGGTCGTGGCCATGATCGTGACCATGATGGTCATGGTCATGGTCATGGTCGTGGTGATGGTCGTGACCATGATGGTGGTCATGGTCATGGTCATGGTCATGGCCATGGTGATGAGGCTCGCCGCGCAGCAGCCAGGCGCAGGCCAGATTCACCAGCAGGCCGATGACCGCGATGGCGATGGCCTGCTGGTAATGGATAGGCGAAGGGGAGAGCAGTCGTGCGACAGACTCGAACATCATCAGCGCCGCCACGCCCAGCAGCAGGATGGCGCTGGTGTAGCTGGCGAGAATCTCGATCTTGAAGGTACCGAAGGCGAAGCGCGCGTCGCCCTTGTAGCGCCGCGCCGCCACGTAGGCGAAGAATGCCAGCCCCAGCGCCAGGGCGTGGGAGCTCATGTGCCAGCCGTCGGCCAGCAGCGCCATGGAGTTGAAGATCCAGCCGCCGGCGATCTCCACCACCATCATCACGACGGTCAGCAGCGCGGCGCGCAAGGTGTTGCGCTCGGCCAGGGGGTTGCCTTCGTGGAACTGGTGGTCGTGGCGACCGTCTTGCGGGTGGGCGGCGAGCTGCATGATGATGGTCCACAGGATCAGTCTGGATACTATACCCCAGTATACCTTTGGAGTTTTGACGTGGGACATACCATCAAGGACCAGAAGAAGCTGCTGACCCGGGTGCGGCGCATCAAGGGCCAGAGCGAGGCACTGGAACGGGCGCTGGAGGCGGGCAGCGAATGCGCGGCGATCCTGCAGCAGATCGCCGCCATCCGGGGCGCGGTGAACGGTCTGATGGCCGAGGTGCTCGAAGGCCACCTGCGCGACCACCTGGGTGCCGAAGACCGCACCGCGGCGCAGCGCCGCGACGACCTGGAAGAGGTCATGGGCGTGCTGCGCTCCTATCTCAAATAGCCCCGCTCAACTGGACAGGCGTACCGCCAGTTCATCCACGTCTTCGGCCCAGTCCGAGTCCTGCTGCCAGGCCTCGCGCAGGAACTGGGCCTGGGCCGGGCTCCAGAATGGCGCGTCGGGGAGTTTCTGGCCTTCGAACAGGCGGTGATTGCCGAGGAAGGCATCGATGTCGCTGCGGCTGTCGGGCAGCCCCAGTTGCTTGAACAGGTTGGCCAGGGTGTGCGGCGTGGTATCCATCGTGGTCTCCTTGGGGCGCCGGGCACGCCAGCATGGCGTGCAGCAATGCGACAACTATAGGAGCAACCGCCGGGCAAGGTGCGGATTGGCAATTGCGGCGGAAATAGATAGCCTGCTTTCAATCGCCCCGCACACGCTCCGCCACCCACCGTCAGGCCCGTCCATGAGCTCGTCCGAGCAGCGAACCGCCTCCGTCACCCTGCGCATCCTCGCGACCGTTTTCTTCACCTTCGTCCTGTTCCTGAGCATCGGCCTGTTGCTGCCGGTGCTGCCCGGCTTCGTCCACGAAGGCCTCGGCTACTCGACGGTGATCGCCGGCGCGGTGATCGGCCTGCAGTACATCGCCACGCTGCTGTCCCGCCCGCTGGCGGGCTACATAGCCGATACCTACGGGGCGAAGCGCGCCGTGCTCCATGGCCTGGGCGTACTGGGCGTCGGTGGTGTGCTGGTGCTGGCGTCTACCAGCCTGGAATCCGTGACCTGGCTGAGCCTCACTCTGCTGCTCGGCAGCCGCCTGCTGTTCGGCCTGGCGCAGGGATTGCTGGGGATCGGCACGGCGAGTTGGGGCATTGCGCTGGTGGGCACACAGAACACCGCCAAGGTGATTTCCTGGAACGGCATCGTCAGCTATGGCGGCATCGCCATCGGGGCGCCGTTGGGGGTAACCCTGTCGGCCTCGCTGGGCCTCTGGAGCCTGGGGGGCAGCATCCTGGCGCTCACCGCCCTTGGCTGGCTGGCCGCCCGTGGTCGCGCGGAAGTGCCGACCATTCCGGGTACACGCATGGCCTTCCATGCGGTGCTCGGCCGTGTGCTGCCCTATGGGATGTGCGTGATGCTCGGCTCGATCGGATTCGGCACCCTGGCGACCTTCATCACCCTCTACTACGGCAGCCAGGGCTGGGCGAACCCGGCCTGGTGCCTGACCGCTTTCGGTGTCTGCTTCGTCGGCGCGCGGCTGATGTTCTCGGGCATGGTCAATCGCTTCGGCGGTTTTGCCGTCGCAGTGGTCTGCCTGGGCGTGGAGGTGTTCGGCCTGCTGCTGCTCTGGCAAGCCCCGGGGCCGGGCTTTGCGCTGCTGGGCGCGGCGCTCACCGGTTGTGGCCTGTCGTTGGTCTATCCGTCGCTGGGCGTCGAGGCGGTGTTGCGCATCCCGGCCAGTAGCCGCAGCGCCGGGCTGGGTGCCTACGCGCTGTTCTTCGACCTGGCGATGGGCATCGCCGGCCCGCTGATGGGGCTGGTTGCCGCCCGCCACGGCTATGCGTCGATCTTCCTCGCGGCGGCGGGCCTCGCGCTTTGCGGCTTCTTCATCTGTTTCGCCCTGCTGCGCTTCACCCGGCAGCGGCACGAGGAACTGCCCAAGGATTGAGCCTCAGAGAGCGTAGGAGCGGACTCCGTCCGCGATAGGCCTCAGGCGCGCCAGAAATCCATCGCGGACGAAGTCCGCTCCTACGCCGGGCTTTTACACCGGCGGAAACACCTTGAAGACGTCCAGCGCCTCGGCCTGCTCCGCCCAGTCGCGCACCGCCGGGTAGCTGTCCGCCGGAACATCTTCGCAGTGCAGCAGCTGCACGAAGGTCCAGGCCACTGCGATGCTGAGCCCGGCCTGGTCCAGCGGCGCGCCGGCGTCCAGCGACATTTCGCGCAGCTCGCCTTCCAGCTGCGCCAGGGCGGCGTGCAGTTGCTGGTCGACCCGCTCCTGCCAGCTGGCGAGTTGCTTGTCCTCGGGGCGCTGCTGCTCGTAATAGCGCTGCACCGCCTTCTCCATCACTGCCAGGGCCAGGCCCAGCAGGCGCGTAGCGCGCAACCGCGCAGCCGGCTCGGCGGGCATCAGGCTGCGCCCGGCCCGATGTTCGAGGTAATCGATGATCAACGTGGAGTCCATCAGCACCTCGCCGCCGCCCAGCACCAGGGTCGGCGCCTTCACCACCGGATTGATGCCGCGGAATTCCTCGTAGGTGCGGAACACCGACAGCGGCTGGTGGCTGAATTCGATGCCGAGCAGGCGCAGGGTGATGGCAACGCGGCGCACGTAGGGCGAGTCGAGCATGCCGATCAGGTGCGGAAGCTTTTGTTGCATGGGTAGGTCCTGTTAGTGGAAATTGCATAGTGGCTGGCGCGGTTGCCCTCCTGTGGCCATGAATCTAGCGGCTTTGGCTGTTTTGAAATAGCGACGATTAATGACCGATTCGGTTAGGAAAACTTACATGAGCGCATTACCACCGCTCTCCGCCCTGCGCAGTTTCGAGGCCGTGGCCCGACTCGGCAGCGTAACCCTGGCGGCCTGCGAGCTGCACGTTACGCATTCCGCCATCAGCCAGCAGGTGCGCCAGTTGGAAAGCCTGCTGGGCATCACCCTGTTACAGCGCGAAGGCCGGGGATTGCGTCTGAGCGAGGAAGGTCGCCTCTATGCCCTGCAGATTCGCGGCGCGCTGCGCGATATTGCGGAGGCGACCCGCCTGGCGAAGGCGCGGCCGGGGGAGGACGAGCTGGTGGTGGCGCTGACGCCGTCCTTTGGCCAGAAGTGGCTGCTGCCGCGCCTGCCGGCCTTCCGCGCGGTTTATCCACAGTACCGCCTGCGCCTGTTGGCCAGCCTGGAAGTGATGGACCTGCGCCAGGGCCTGGCCGATGTGGCCATCCGCATCGGCCAGGGTCACTGGGAAGGGCTGGCGCAGGAGCACCTGTTCGAGGACGAAGTGGTGGTCGTCGCTGCGCCGGACTTCAATGGCGGGCGCCTGCCTCGGACGCCGGAGCAGATCCTCCGCTGCCCGCGCGTTACCGGCTTCGAATCCTGGCTGGACTGGTGCCAGGCGGCGGGCGTGGCGGTCCCGCAGGAGCCGGCGGAATTCGTGGTGAACGACTCCAACCTGAGCATCGAGGCGGTGCGCATGGGCCAGGGCATTGGCCTGGAGCGCCGCAGCCTGGTGGCGGGCGCATTGAAAAGCGGCGAGCTGGTGGCGCTGAGCGATCTGCGCGTGCCCTATGGTTTTCCCTACTGGCTGGTGTGGCCCGAGCGCGAAGCGACCCAGGCCAAAGTGGCGGCGTTCGCGCAGTGGCTGTCTGTCGAGGTGGCCGACTATCTGCGTTCCGTCGCATTGGATTGACGGGGCGCAGGAGTGGACTTCGGCCGCGATCGATTCGAATCGCGCCGGAGATCATCGCGGGCATGGCCCGCTCCGATATGGAGCATCCTGGCTGGCCGACGGGAGCATGCATTGCCGGTCGATCCAGGGCCGGCACGAGGCCGGCCCCGGCTGGCCTCAGAAGACTTCTTCGATGTAGTGGAACGGGTAGTCCGGGCTCTTGTACTTGCCGATCTTGCCGCGCTTGGGCAGCTTCACTTCCTCGCGCGGGATTTCCTTGTACGGCACGTGCTTGAGGATGTGGCTGATGACGTTCAGGCGCACGCGCTTCTTGTCCTCGGAAGGCGCGACGATCCACGGTGCCCAGGGCGAGTCGGTGGCGGCGAACATCAGGTCGCGGGCGCGGGTGTACTCGTCCCAGCGGGTGAAGGACTTCACGTCCATCGGTGACAGCTTCCAGATCTTGCGGCCGTCGGTGATGCGGTCCTTCAGGCGGCGCTCCTGCTCCTCCGGGCTGACCTCCAGCCAGAATTTCAGCAGGATGATCCCCGATTCGGTGAGCATCCGCTCGAACAGCGGGGTCACGGCCAGGAACTTGTCGGCCTGCTCTTCGGTGCAGAAGCCCATCACGCGCTCGACACCGCCTCGGTTGTACCAGCTGCGGTCGAAGATCACCACTTCACCCGCCGACGGCAGGTGGCGGATATAGCGCTGGGCGTAGAGCTGGGATTTTTCCCGCTCGGTGGGCGTGGGCAGCGCCACCACGCGGAATACTCGCGGGCTGACGCGCTCGGTGAGCGCCTTGATGGTGCCGCCCTTGCCGGCGCCGTCGCGGCCTTCGAAGACGATGCAGACCTTCAGCCCCTTGTGCACCACCCATTCCTGCAGTTTGACCAGTTCCACGGAGAGCTTCTTCAACTGCTCCTCGTAGTCCTTGTTCTTCATTTTGCCTTGCGGTTCGACAACCTTGGTTTCGGCTTTGCTCTTCTTGCCCATCGTGGTCTCCATGTCGGGGCGTCGGGGTACCACTCCAGAGCATAGCGGTGGTTGGCCATCGAGCATCTGCGAAAGCGATCCGTTGTCCGTCGGACTTTGCCGCGAGCTGATCGGAAAGATCAGTCAACACGTCGGTAGTGGAGCCGATCCCTCTGCCGGAAGTCCACGAACACACTGGCGCGCTTTTGTTTTCGCGTGCGCACAGGAGTGCGTCGCGTCGTCTTCCCCCGCTCCGGACCGATCTGACTCATGCGCTGGAAAACCATTCGCAAGGGCGGCCAACGCGCTTTGGCCGCTACCCTGTATCCCTATCTGCACTGGCGCTGGTCGCGTTGCATCCAACTCATGCCGGTGCTGTCGCAGAGTTACAGGAACGGTCTGCCGCCCGCCCAGAAGCACTGGCGCAAGTACCTGTGCCGCCACTGGAGCATCCGCCGCCGGCTTGCCGCGCTGCTGGAGCACTATTCGCAGCTGGATTGCCTGCCCGGAGTCTGGCGAGAGAAGTTGCTGGCGCTGGGGGCGGTGCCCCTCAGCCGGGTTCCTCTGAAAAGCGGCGACACGCTGGAAGTACTGCTGGAACCCTCGGACTTCTACCGTGAGGGAGAGCTGGGCCTGTACCTGCGCAACGGCGAGGGCGAGCGCCTGTACTCCCTGAGTTTCACCTTCGGCAAGAATGGCCGGTTGCTGATCGGCGGGTTGCAAGGCCCTCGCACGACGATGGATGAAGGCACGGTCAAATGGCTGGGCAAGGAAATGTTCGGCCTGCGTCCCAAGAGCCTGCTGCTCACCGCCCTTTATACGCTGGGCGAGCAGATGGGCGGCCGGCAATTACTGGGCATCAGTGACGCCGCGCACACCTGTTCGCACAAGCTCAAGTCCAGTTACGACGCCTTCTGGCTGGAGGTCCAGGCCAATCGGCATGACCGCCACTGGTACCGCCTGCCCGAGCGCGAGCCGGTGCGTGACATCGCCGAGGTGAAGAGCCAACGGCGCAGCGAATTCCGCCGCCGCGAAGCGCTGCGCGAAGAGGTCGCCGGCTCCATCCGCCAAGCCTGGGAGCAGGGGGCCGTAGCCGCCTGAGCCGGTCTGTAAAAAACTGCCCCGCCCGCGCGCTTTTTTGGTGAAATGCCCGTCATCCCCGGCGGGCGCTTTCCATCGCCCGCTCCGCACCAGGAGAGACGATGAGCGAGCAGCGACTTACCCCCGGCCTGATGGTGATCCACGGCAACCATCCGGAAGCGCTGCGCGACCTGCTGGTGCAGTGGATGAGCCTGCACCCGCTGGCGCCGCTGGAAAACGAGGTCATCCTGGTGCAGAGCAACGGCATCGCCCAGTGGCTGAAGCTGGCGCTGGGGCGCGACGTCGAGGAGGGCGGTTGCGGCGTCACTGCCGCGCTGGACGTGCAACTTCCCGCGCAATTTCTCTGGCGCGCCTACCGCGGCGCGCTGGGCCGTGATGAAATCCCCGAAGTCTCGGTGCTCGACAAGGGCCCGCTGACCTGGCGCCTGATGCGCCTGCTACCCACCCTGTTGGAACGCGATGAGTTCGCCACCCTGCAGCGCTTCCTCGCCGACGACGCCGACCTGCGCAAGCGCCACCAGTTGGCCGAGCGCCTGGCTGACCTGTTCGACCAGTACCAGGTCTATCGGGCCGACTGGCTGGAAGACTGGAGCCGTGGTGTCGACCAGTTGCGCCTGGCCAATGGCACGGTGCGCGATCTGGAGGCGGACAACCGCTGGCAGGCTGCGCTGTGGCGCGCGCTGCTCGACGATGTCGGCCCGCAAGGCCTGGCCACCAGCCGTGCCGGCGTACACGGGCGTTTCATCGCGAAGCTGAAGGCCGCCGAGCAGCCGCTGCCGGGGCTGCCACGGCGTGTGGTGGTGTTCGGTATCTCGGCCATGCCCGCGCAAACGGTGGAGGCTTTAGCCGTGCTGGCGCGCCACGCCCAAGTCCTGCTCTGCGTTCACAACCCCTGCCGTCACCACTGGGCCGACATCGTGGCCGACAAGGACCTGCTGCGCCACGAATACCGTCGCCAGCGCCGCCGCGCCGGCACTCCCGAACTGCTCAGCGAAGACCAGCAGCACCAGTATGCGCAGCCGCTGCTGGCCGCCTGGGGCAAGCAGGGGCGCGACTACATCAACCTGCTCGACCAGTACGACGATCCGGAAAGCTACCGCGCTCGCCTGGGCGCGGTGAGCAACGGGCGCATCGACCTGTTCAGCGAAGTGGAACCGGACAGCCTGCTCGGCCAGCTGCAGGACGACATCCTCGAGCTGCGGCCGCTCAACGAGACCCGCGAGCACTGGCCGGCGGTCGACCCGCAGGCCGACGACTCGGTGCGCTTCCACGTCGCCCACAGCCCCCAGCGCGAAGTGGAAATCCTTCACGACCAACTGCTCGCGCGCTTCGACGCCGATCCCACGCTGCGCCCGCGCGACGTGATCGTCATGGTCCCGGACATCAACCCCTACGCACCACACATCGAAGCCGTGTTCGGCCAGATACCGCGCGACGACAAACGCTTCATTCCCTACACAATGGCCGACCAGGGCCAGCGCGGCCGCGAACCGCTGCTGGTGGCGCTGGAGCACCTGCTGCGGCTGCCCGACAGCCGTTTCGCGGTCAGCGAAATCCTCGACCTGCTGGATGTCGCCGCCGTGCGTGCGCGCTTCGGCCTGGCCGATGCCGACCTGCCGCTGCTGCGCCGCTGGATCGACGGTGCCGGTGTGCGCTGGGGCCTCGACGGCCAGCAGCGCGAACGCCTCGGCCTGCCCGCCGCCGCCGAAGCCAACAGCTGGCGCTTCGGCCTGCGGCGCATGCTGCTGGGCTTCGCAGTGGGCGAGGGCGAAGCCTTCCAGGGCATCCAGCCCTACGCCGAGATCGGCGGGCTCGATGCCGCCGCCCTCGGCCCGCTGGCCGGGTTGCTCGGCGCGTTGGAAGAAGCCTGCGACCTGCTCGCCGAGGAGGCCGATGCGGCGACCTGGGTGCAGCGCCTGCGTGCTCTGCTGGAAGACTTCTTCCTGGTGAGCGACGACCACGATGAACTGCTCCGCCAGCAACTGCTGAACCTGCTCGAAGGCTGGCTGGAAACCTGTGGCTACGCAGGCTTCAGTGACCCGCTGCCACTCTCGGTGGTGCGTGAGGCCTGGCTCGGCGGCCTGGATGCCGGCGGCCTGAACCAGCGCTTCCTCGCCGGTGCGGTGAGCTTCTGCACGCTGATGCCGATGCGTGCGATTCCCTTTCAGTTGGTCTGCCTGCTGGGCATGAACGACGGCGACTACCCGCGCCCGCAATCGCCGCTGGACTTCGACCTGATGCGCAACGACTACCGCCCCGGCGACCGCTCGCGCCGCGAGGACGACCGCTACCTGCTGCTCGAAGCGCTGCTCTCCGCGCGCCGCCAGCTCTACGTCAGCTGGGTTGGCCGGAGCATCCGCGACAACAGCGAGCGCCCGCCGTCCGTGCTGATAGGCCAATTGCGCGACCACCTCGCCGCTGGCTGGCGCAGTGCCGATGGCGGTGACCTGCTGCACGGCCTGACCCTGGAACACCCGCTGCAACCCTTCAGCCGCGCTTATTTCGATGCACCCTCGGTACAGGGTATCGACGGGCTCTACACCTATGCCCGCGAGTGGCGAGATGTCCACCGCGAGTACGGTGGCGAGACGACTGAAGCGCCGCTGTCGCCGCCGGTGCTGGACGCACCCATCGGCCTGCGCGTGCTCTCGGACTTTCTCGCCAACCCGGTCGGCGCCTTTTTCCTGCAGCGCCTCAAGGTGCGTTTCGGCGAGGAGCAACTGACTGGCCAGGACGAAGAGCCCTTCGAGCTGAATGGCCTGGATGTGTGGCAGTTGCAGTTCGAACTCTGCGAGCGCCTGCGCCCGTGGGTGGAACAGCACTGGCAGGCCGATCAGCTCACGGTGCAACTGAGCGCCCAGGTGCAGCGCCTGCGCCGTGAGGGCCGGCTGCCGCTGGCGGCGTTCGGCGACTTCTCCGCCCAGGCGCTGGTGGCGCCGCTGCACGACCTGCTGGCCCGCTACCGCGAGCAACTGGAGCACTGGTCGCGGGTGGAAGACGAGCAGCGTGAACTTGTCCACCAGCATGCCGGCATTGAGCTGGCCGACTGGCTCGGCGGTCTGCGCCGCAACGCCGACGGCCAGCTCGCCAGCCTGCAACTGGTCAGCGGCAAGCTGCATGAAGGCAAGGGCTACAAATGGCATGGACTGGTGCGCCCGTGGGTGCGCCACCTCGCGCTGCAACTGTGCGGCGAACCGGTGACGAGTGTGCTGGTCGGCCTGACCGGCACCCTCGAATTCCCGCCGCTGCCGGCACAGCAAGCGCGCGCCGAGCTGGATGCGCTGCTGGATGCCTGGTTCCAGGGCATGAGCCGCCCGCTGCCGGTCGCCTGCAAGGCAGCGTTCGCCTGGCTGGCCGCCGGAGAAGACGAAGAGCATGCCGCCCGTGAAGCCGCCAAGCGCTATGACGGCGGCTTCAACCTGAGCGGCGAGGCGACGTCCTCGGCAGCGCTGGCGCGCGTCTACCCGGATTTCGCCGCGCTCAACGCCAGCGGCGAATTCGCGGCCTGGGCCGAAGCGCTCTACGGGCCCTTGTTCGAACTTCTGCAGCGCAAGGAGGCCGGACAATGAGTGCCGTCGAGCTCAATCCCCTCGACTTCCCGCTGCACGGCAGCCGGCTGATCGAGGCCAGTGCCGGTACCGGCAAGACCTTCACCATCGCCTTGCTTTACG
This sequence comes from Pseudomonas sp. DP-17, assembly GCF_022380625.1. Taxonomy (NCBI): domain Bacteria; kingdom Pseudomonadati; phylum Pseudomonadota; class Gammaproteobacteria; order Pseudomonadales; family Pseudomonadaceae; genus Pseudomonas; species Pseudomonas sp. DP-17. The sequence goes on along the minus strand of NZ_JAKSXG010000021.1, from coordinate 54,184 downwards.
TACGCCTGGTCCTCGACCACGGTGGCGAACAGGCCGCGTTCGGCCGGCCGCTGAGCCCACCGGAAATCCTCGTGGTGACCTTCACCGAAGCCGCGACCCAGGAACTGCGCGAGCGTATCCGTGCGCGCCTGGGCGAGGCCGCGCGCTGCTTTGCCGAGCCCGAGCAGAAGCACGACGGCCTGCTGGTGAAGCTGCGCGACGGTTACGCAGCCGAGCGCTGGCCCGGCTGCGCACGCCTGCTGCGGCTGGCCGCCGAATGGATGGACGAAGCCGCCGTGTCTACCATCCACAGCTGGTGCTACCGCATGCTGCGCGAGCACGCCTTCGACAGCGGCAGCCTGTTCACCCAGGACCTTGCCGCCGACCAGAGCGAACTGCTCGCCGAGGCCGTGCGCGACTACTGGCGACGCAACTTCTACCCGCTGGGCGTGGCGGCGGCCAATGCCGTGCGCCATTGCTACGCCGGCCCCGAAGCGCTGGCCCGCGCCCTGCAACCGCTGTTGGCGGCGCAGGAGGCCGGCTTCCGCTACGCCGACCAACCGCTGACCGCCCCAGCTTCGCTGGCCGATCTGCTGGAAGCCACCGGTCAGTTCTACGACGAACTCGCCGCCGCCGAAACCCGCGCCCGCGAAGCCTGGGCGGCGGATCGCCAGGGCGTCGCCGAACTGCTGCGCAACCTGCGCGGCGATCTCAACGGCAACAGCTATCGCGGCAAGGATGACGACGCCGTGTTCGCCGGCTGGATCGAAGCGCTCGATGCCTGGAGCGAAGGCGCCGACGCGCCGGACAACCTGGCCAGGTTCGGCCAGACGCGGATCAAGGTGAAAGCCAAGGCCGTGGTGCCGGAGCACCCCGCGCTGCTGGCCATCGACGCCTGGGTCGAGCGCTCCGAGCAGCGCCCGGAGATCGCCCCGCAATTGCTGCTGCATGCCCTGGGCGAAGTGCGGCACAACCTGGAAGTGGAGAAGCAGAAGCGCGCCGAACTGGGCTTCGACGACCTGCTGGTGCGCCTCGACCGCGCCCTGGCCGGCAGCGGCGGCGAGCGCCTGGCCGAGCGTATCCGCGAGCAGTTCCCGGTGGCGCTGATCGATGAGTTCCAGGACACCGACCCGCTGCAGTACCGCATCTTCGAGCGCGTCTACCGCATCGACGCGAATCCGCGGAACCTCGGACTCTTCATGATCGGCGACCCCAAGCAGGCGATCTACGCCTTCCGTGGCGCCGACATCCACACCTACCTGCGCGCCCGCGCCGCCACCGCCGGACGGCACTACACGCTGGGCACCAATTACCGCTCCACCCTGGCCATGGTCAACGCGGCCAACCGCTGTTTCCTCTATGCCGAAGCCCACGGACGCGGTGCGTTCCGCTTTGCCGTGGAAGGCCAGGAAAACCCCGTGCCCTTCCTCGAAGTGGGCGCCCGTGGTCGCGATGAAACACTGCTGCTCGAAGGCAGCGAAACGCCGGCCATGACCTTCTGGCAACTGGACAACGAGGGGCAGGTCTGCGGCTCCACGCTGTACCGCCAGGAGATGGCCGCGCGCAGCGCCAGCGCCATCCAGCGCTGGCTGAGCTCGGCGCAGAGCGGCTTCCGCGATGCCGATGGCCAGTGGCGTGCCCTGCGTCCCGCCGACATCGCCATCCTCGTGCGTGGCCGCAGTGAAGCAGAGGCGGTGCGCGGCGAACTGGCGAAACGCCGGCTCGCCAGTGTCTACCTGTCGGACCGCGACTCGGTGTTCGACAGCCCCGAAGCCGTCGACCTGCTGCACTGGCTGCGCGCCTGCGCCGACCCCGGCGACGATGGCGTGCTGCGCATCGCCCTGGCCACCCGCAGCCTGGCGCTGGACTGGGCGACCCTGGAACGGCTGAACCAGGACGAGCGCTTCTGGGAAGACATGGTGCTGCGCTTCCGCGACTACCGCCTGCTCTGGCAGCAACAGGGCGTGCTGCCGATGCTGCGCCGCCTGCTCGCCGACTTCGCCCTGCCGGCGCGCCTGCTGCGCGAAACCGACGGCGAACGCAGCCTGACCAACCTGCTGCACCTGGCCGAATGGCTGCAGCGCGAGGCCGTTGAGCTGGATGGCGAGCACGCTTTGCTGCGGGTACTGGCCGAGCAGCTGGAAAACCCTTCCAGCGAAGAAATCCTCCGCCTGGAAAGCGACGCCGACCTGATCAAGGTGGTGACCATCCACAAGTCCAAGGGCCTGGAATACCCACTGGTGCTGCTGCCCTTCATCTGCACCTGGCGCGAACTGGATGGCAAGAGCGGCAACCCGCCGAGCTTCCAGTCCGGTGAATCCCGCGTGGTCGAGCTGGCCCGCGACAAGGAACTGACCAAGGCGGCTTTCCAGCAGGCCAACGACGAACGCCTGAGCGAGGACATGCGCCTGCTCTATGTGGCCCTGACCCGCGCGCGCCATGCCGTGTGGCTGGGCGTGGCGGCATTGGTGATGAGCAACAGCAAGAACCCCGAGCTGCACAAGGGCGCCATGGGCTACCTGCTGGGCGGCGGCAATACGCTGTCCATCGAGGACGTGACCACGCGCCTGGTCGAGCTGCAGGCCGGGCAGACCCTCATTGCCCTGGAGCCGGCGCCGCAGATCGCAAGCGAGCAGTTCGTCGGCGTCCAGGCCGGCGAGCTGGGCGCCGCGCGCGAACCGCGCCGCCGGGTGGCGGAAAAGTGGTGGATCGCCAGCTACTCGGCGTTGGCCAACATGACCGCCGTGGGCGCCAGCGAGGACGACAGCGAAGTCGCTCCCGCGCCGGCCGCCGACGAACCTATCAGCGCCGGCGAAGACCTGCTGCGCGAAAGTAGCCTGGAAGAACACCGCGAGCTTGAAGCGGTGCCCGCACCCTTCAGCCTGCACGCCTTCCCGCGCGGTGCGAACCCCGGCAGCTTCCTCCACGGCCTGCTGGAGTGGGCCGCCGACGAAGGCTTCAATGCCGACGAAGAACAGCTGCGCGACCAGATCGCCCGGCGCTGCGCCGTGCGCGGCTGGGAAGAGTGGATCGAGCCACTCACCGGCTGGCTGGGCCAGTATTTGCGCACGGCTTTTTGCCTGCCCGCTGCGGCCCCGGTCAGCCTGTCCGGGCTGGCCACCTTTCAGAAGGAAATGGAGTTCTGGTTCTCCACCCGCAATGTCGATACCCAGCGCCTCGACGCCGCCGTGACCCGCCACACCCTGGGCGGCGCAGCGCGGCCGACGCTGCAGCCGAACCTGCTCAACGGCATGCTCAAGGGCTTCATCGACCTGGTATTCGAACACGAGGGCCGCTACTACGTGGCCGACTACAAGTCCAACTGGCTGGGGGCGGACGACGAGGCCTACACCCAGGCAGCGCTGCGCGAGGCGCTGCTGGAGCACCGCTACGACCTGCAATACGCGCTCTACCTGTTCGCCTTGCACCGGCTGTTGCAGGCGCGCCTGCCCGACTATGACTACGACCGCCACATCGGAGGCGCGATGTACCTGTTCCTGCGCGGCAGTTCCTCGGCAACCCAGGGCATGTACCTGGAGCGCCCGCCCAAGGCACTGATGGACGAGCTGGACCGCCTGTTCCGCGCGGAGGTGCCGGCATGAAGAATACTGCCGAGATGCTCGAACTGATCGGCCGCTGGGCCGAGCGTGGCTGGCTGCGCGAGCTGGACCGTGCCTTCGCGACCTTCCTGGTAGAGCGCGCGGCGGATGCCGACCCGTTGCTGATCCTCGCCGCCGCCCTGGCCAGCCACCAGCTCGGGCGCGGGCACGTCTGCCTCGACCTGGAAGCGACCCTGGCCGACAGCCGCTTTGCCCTGTCCCTGCCGCCTGAAGGCGATTCGGTCAAGGACGCACCAGAACTGCCCGGTGTGCTGCTGGATGGCTTCGACCTCGATGCCTGGCGCGCCGTGCTCAACGACCCGCGGCTGGTCGGCGATGGCCCAGGCGACACGCCGTTGGTGCTCTCCGGCCGCCGCCTGTATCTGCGCCGCTACTGGCAGTACGAGCGCGAAGTGCGCGCCGGTATCGACCAGCGCCTGCAGCAGGGCGATGCACTGCGTGCCGCGCTGCCTGCCGCACAGCTGCGCCAGGCGCTGGATGCGCTGTTCCCGAAAAGGGCAGGGGCGCCGGCGGATTGGCAGAAGCTCGCCTGCGCGCTGGTCGCCGGCAACGCCTTCGGCATCGTCACCGGCGGCCCCGGCACGGGCAAGACGACCACCGTGGTGAAGCTGCTCGCCCTGCTGCAAAGCCTGGCGCTGGGGGAGGGCGGGCGACCGCTGCGCATCCGCCTCGCCGCGCCCACCGGCAAGGCGGCCGCGCGGCTGAATGAATCCATCGCCGGCGCCGTGCAGCGCCTGGATCTGGCCGGGCTGGCCAATGGCGAAGCGGCGCGCGAAGCCATTCCGACCGAAGTCACCACCTTGCATCGCCTGCTCGGCAGCCGGCCGGACAGCCGTCAATTCCGCCACCACGCCGGCAACCCGCTGGCGCTGGAACTGCTCGTGGTGGACGAAGCCTCGATGGTCGACCTGGAAATGATGGCCTCGCTACTCGCCGCGCTACCTGCGCGAGCGCGGCTGATTTTGCTGGGCGACAAGGACCAGCTGGCCTCGGTAGAGGCTGGCGCGGTACTCGGCGAGCTGTGCAGCCGCGCCCGTGAAGGTCACTATCGTCCGGCCACCCGCGACTGGCTGGAAGCGGTGACCGGCGAGGAGATCGCCCCAGCGCTGCTGGACACTGCCGGCAGCGACCTCGACCAGGCCGTGGCCATGCTCCGTCACAGCCACCGCTTCAGCGCCGAGAGCGGTATCGGCCAATTGGCCGAAGCGGTCAACGCCGGTGATATTCCGGCCCTGCGCCAGGTCTGGAAGGCGCAGCACGAAGACCTCGCCCGCATCGCCGTGGATGCCCGGGAAACCCGCAGCCTGCGCGATCTGGTGATCGACGGCGGGCGCGGCGGCGACCTGTTCGGCCCGGTCGGTTACGCCCATTATCTGCGTGTGGTCAGCGGTTCACGTCCGGCCGACGACGCCGATCAGGCCGCGCTGGATGACTGGGCACGAAAGGTGCTGGAAGCCCACGGCCAGTTCCAGCTGCTCTGCGCGCTGCGTCGCGGGCCCTGGGGCGTGGAAGGGCTGAACCTGCTGATCGGCGACCTGCTGCAGCGCGAGGGCCTGATCCCCTCCGCCCACGGCTGGTTCGCCGGGCGCCCGGTGCTGGTCACCCGCAACGACTATGGCCTGGGCCTGATGAACGGCGACATCGGCATCACCCTGGCGCTACCGCAGGCGGCCGGCGACGGGTCGCTGCGCTGGGTGGCGCGCGTGGCCTTCCCGGCGGGCGACGGCAGCGACGCCATCCGCTGGATCCTGCCCAGCCGCTTGCAGGCGGTGGAAACGGTGTTCGCCATGACCGTGCACAAATCCCAGGGCTCGGAATTTACCCACGCCGCGCTGCTGCTGCCCGACAGCCTCAATCCGATCCTGACCCGCGAGCTGGTCTACACCGGCATTACCCGCGCGCGCAAATGGTTCACCCTTGCCAGCGCCGGGCGCGGCTGGCAGGTGCTGGAGGCAGCGACTGAGCGACGGGTGCAGCGGGCGAGCGGGCTGCTGGATTTATCCTGAGGCATCCACGGCGAAGCTGTCCCAGGGCAACACCTCGTCCAGACGTCGTATCAGCGCATCGATCCATGCCGTCACCGCCTTGGGCGCTTTGGGGGACGCCGCGCCCGTAGCAAAGCTCCGCAGGGCCAAACGCCGCAATCACCAGCCGGTGGCCAGCCTCTGCTGCCTCCAGCAGGCCTTGCAGGGCCTGGGGCGGGTTCCTGTGCATCGCGGAACAGCGCAACGGTGGTGGTCGGCATGTGGCACCTCCAGATCAACGGAGCACGAAATCGCGCCCCTCCGGTTTAGCGGGTGTCTGGCGCATGCTCGCTTCGTGGCTTGTGGGAATACGCGCGGCAACCCGCATTTCTCCATTTTTTAGATTTGTCTGATGTCCGCCCGGCGAGCTTTTCGCCAGGCTGGCAGGCATGAAACTCAAGCAATTCCTTCGTCGTCAGGATTCCTCCTTTTCCACTCCGAAGGCCGCGCGAAAGCTGCTTCGTCTGTTGGCCTGGCTGGTGATCGCCTGCCTGTTCTTCACTTTGAGCCTGTTCCTTGCCGCGAGCTTCAACAGCGAGGTGTCGCAACTGCGCCGGCAGATGAATGCCGCCATGTACGAGGCCCAGAACTACCTGGGGCAGCGCGAGTCGCTGTTGGAGCACATCAGTCGCGGCGTGACCTGGAAAGCCCGCGAGCCGCTGTTGCAGTGGCGCCAGCTGAGCGCGCCGGTGCCGCCCCATGAGCAGGTCTACGTCACGCTCGGCGAGCCGGGTTCGAGCTGGAGCCTGGCGCTGTCGGGGCGCGACCTTTCGGAGCTGGAAGCCAAGCGCCTGAACCTGATCTACGTCTCGCCCGCGCCGGAGCGCTTCGTCACCCGGCTGTACGGGGCGCCAGCGCTCAATGCCGTGGTGCCGGCCTCGGTGCTCGAAGTGCTGGGGCAGCCCGGCACGGCGACAGAAGAGAGCCAGGTGCGCTGGCTCGCCGATCCGACCGACCCGCAGGCGCGGCAGTACCTGTTCACCCGCGCGACCAGCGAGCAGGACAATGGCTGGCTCGGGCTGGAGATGTTTGGCGCCGATCTCTCGGCGGCGCTCGCCATGCCCGACGCCGGGCGTTTCCTGCTGCTGGACCGCGACCACCGGACCATCCTCGGCAGCGCGGTCACGCCGCAGCTGGGCCTGCAATTCAGCGACCTTTGGGCAGGCGACAACTTCGCCTTCAGCGGCCCCGGCCTGATTCCCAGCCACCTGGCGCTGCTCAAGCACCTGGGCAGCTCCGACTGGTCGCTGATCTACTACTTCAACCTGTCTGACCTGCTGCTGCCGATCTGGCCCAGGCTGCTGGCCTCGCTGGCCTTCCTGCTGGGCTGCTGTCTGGTGGTCTGGGGCATGTGCCGGCGCATCAACCGCCGCCTGATCGGCCCGGCGCAGCACCGACTCAAGACGCTGGTGGAGAACGAGGACTTCCATCGGGCGATGATCCAGACCGCGCCGGTGGCGCTGTGCGTGCTGCGGCGCAACGATGCCGAAGTGATGCTGGAGAACCGCCTCGCCCAGCAATGGCTGGGCAGCGGCGAGGAACGTCGGTACTGGACCTACGGCTGGCTCGAGCGCGGTTTCAACAGTGGCGAGGACGGCGGCTCGGAAGAGGTGGAAACCCACACCGGCCGGCACCTGTACCTGAGCTACACGCCGACCCGCTACAAGGGCGAGGAAGTGCTGTGCTGCGCCTTCAGCGACATCAGTGCGCGCAAGCAGACCGAGGCCGCGCTGGCCGAAGCCAAGCGCCTGTCCGATGCTGCCAACGAGGCCAAGACGCTGTTCCTGGCAACCATGAGCCATGAGATCCGCACGCCCCTCTACGGAGTGCTGGGCACCCTTGAGCTGCTTGGCCGCACCGTGCTGGATCACCAGCAGTCGGGCTACCTGCGCGCCATCCAGCGTTCGTCCTCGACCCTGCTGCAACTGATCAGCGACGTGCTCGATGTGTCCAAGATCGAGGTCGGCCAATTGGGCCTGGAACCGGTGGAGTTCTCGCCGCTGGAGCTTACCCTCGACAGCATCCAGTCCTACGCCGCTGCCGCCCGCGCCAAGGGCCTGCAGATCTATGCCTGCTGTGACTGCCTGATGCCCGAGCGGGTGCAGGGGGACGCCACGCGCATCCGCCAGATCCTCAACAACCTGCTGAGCAATGCGGTGAAGTTCACCGACAGCGGGCGCATCGTGTTGCGGGTCCGTTCGGAGCCCGGCGAAGGCTGGCATGACACGCTGCACTGGCAGGTTGCCGACACCGGCATCGGTATTCCCTGGGACCAGCAGGAGCACCTCTTCGATGCCTTCTACCAGGTTTCCGGCAACGCGCGCATGGCGGGCGGAACCGGCCTTGGCCTGTCGATCTGCAAGCGGCTCACCGAATTGATGGGCGGGCAGTTGCGGGTCGTCAGTGACGTCGGCCTGGGCAGCAGTTTCTCTCTCAGCCTGCCGTTGCCCTGTGTGGACCGTCACTCCTCCAGTGAACCCAGGCTGGGTAACTCGATGGTGTGGGTGCATGCGCCGACACGCGAACTGGCCGAGAGCCTCTGCGGCTGGATCGCCCGCTGGGGTGCCCGCGCCCAGGTGGTAGCGGCCGACCAGCCCGTCGAAGAAGATGCCGCCAGCGTACTGGTGGACCTGCGCTTCAATTCCCATGATCGCAAGCCGCTGCCCGCCTGGCGCGGCTGCCGGGTGCTGGTGACCGACCTGGGCGGCGAGCAGCCGCGCCAGGAGGGTTGCGACTGGCACGTGGGCCGCTACAACCTCGAAGGGCTGCGCCGTGCCCTTGCGGCGGCGCAGGGCTGTGCCAGCGGCGAGGCGGCGCGCCTGGCCGATACCCTGCCCGACATCGGGCTCGGCCTGCGCGTGCTGCTGGTGGAGGACAACCCGATCAACCAGCTGATCCTGCGCGACCAGCTGGAAACCCTCGGTTGCATCGTCGAGCTCGCCATCGATGGCCGGCAGGCACTGACTCGCTGGCAGACGGACGCCTTTGACCTGGTGCTCACCGACGTCAACATGCCGCATCTCAACGGCTACGAGCTGGCCCGCGCGCTGCGCCAGCGGGGCTATCGCGGGCCGATCATCGGCGCGACCGCCAATGCCATGCACGAGGAAAACGAACGTTGCCTCGCCGCTGGCATGAACCGCTGCCTGCTCAAGCCGGTGGACCTGCGCACCCTGCGCCAATGCCTGACCAGCCTGCCCGCGGAGGTGCCGCCATGCGACATCAGCGCATCCTGATCGTCGAAGACCAACCCTTCCAGCGCGAATACCTGCTCAACCTGTTCCGCGAGCAGGGCGTCGTCGAGTTGCGCGCTGCCGAGGAGGGCGCCGAGGCGCTGCGCTGGCTGGAGCAGGAACGCTTCGACCTGGTGGTCAGCGACCTGATGATGCCCGGCCTGGATGGCGTGCAACTGATCCAGCGGCTGGCCACGCTGAGCCAGCCGCCGCTGCTGGCGATCATGAGTTCGGCTTCGCGCCCGCTGATGGGCAGCGCCTGCATGGTGGCCCGGGCCCACGGCATCACCGTGCTGGAGCAGATCGCCAAGCCGGCCCGCGCGCCGGTGATCCGCCGCCTGCTGGAGAAGCTTGTCTCGCGCCAGGAGCGCGAGGTGCAACGGCACGGGCCGGCGATTGCCGCGCCCACCCGCGAGGAGCTGGAGCAGGCCCTGGCGCAGCGGCAGTTCTGCGCCTGGTTCCAGCCCAAGGCTTCGCTGATCGATGGGCGTATCGTCGCGGCAGAGGCGCTGGTGCGCTGGGAGCACCCGCATCACGGCGTATTGTTGCCGGGCAGCTTCATGGCCGCGCTGACGGCTGCGGGGCTGGATGAGGCACTGCTCTGGGCGGTGCTCGAGCAGGCACTGCAGGCGCAAGCCGACTGGAGCCAGCTGGGGTTCCGCCTGTCGGTGGCGGTCAATCTGCCCACCCACCTGCTGGACGCCCCCGATTTGCCGGACCGTCTCGCCGCCTTCGTCGCCGCCCGTGGCGGGGTGCCGGCACACATCGTCTTCGAGCTGCTCGAATGCAGTGCCACGGCGACACCGGCCAATTACTACGCCGGCACCTGCCGCCTGCGCATGAAGGGCTTCGGCCTGGCACAGGACGATTTCGGCCAGGGCTACAGCTCGCTGTACAACCTGGTCTCGACGCCCTTCACGGAGCTGAAGATCGACCGCGCGCTGGTGCATGGCTGCGTGGATGACGAGGGGCTGGCGGCGGCGCTGGAAAGCATCGTCAAGCTGGGCCGGCAACTGGGGCTGGAGGTGATCGCCGAAGGCGTCGAGCATCCGGACGAGCTGGCGCTGTTGCGCCGGCTGCATTGCGACTGCGCCCAGGGCTACCTGTTCTCCGAGGCGGTGCCGCCTGCTGTATTCACCCGCCAGTTGCTCCAGGAGCGCGCCGCCATGGCTCATTGATCCACGGCAGGGACATCGCAGATGCGCAGGCGATTGCCGGCCTCCCGGGGGGCTGGCGGGTCGCCTTATCGCGTACTCACATCTAAAGTCTGCTGGTATCCGGCGGGCCCTCCGCCGCCACTTTCCCGCGACACCGGATGCTTTGCATGAAGGAACATGACCACGGCTCGATTCGTAAACTGGCCAGCACTTCGCTGCGCCTGAACGTCGTCCTGCTGTGCGCGGTTTCCCTCGCCCTGATGCTGGTGGGCGCGTGCTACTGGGCCCTGGGCCGGGTGGTGCAGGAAGAGCGCGACAAGGTGCATTTCCATTTCAGCCGGCTGGTGGGGGATATCCACGAGCATGAGGCTTTTCTCAACCGCATCGCCCTGCAGAGCGACGAGTCCACCCAGCGCCAGGACCTGGACGTGATCCCGCTGCAGCGACGCATGCTGATCCGCGAAAACGGCCTGGAGATCCACGAGGGGCGGGAGTTCTCCTTCGCCATGTCCTTCACCCTCGCGCATCAGGTGCGCCCTGTCGATCCACAGGAACGGCCCGGCACCTTTTCCTTCGGGGTGATGCTGGCGAACTTCTACAGCAGCTACTGGAGTACCTCGTCCTATCCCTCGCCCCAGGTACTGGTGCTCGACCTGCATGGGCCCACCAGCCTCGCGGTGCCCTCCATCGGCAACTTCCGCGGGCAGCGGCCGCTGACGCGGGGCAACTACCTGGCGGTGATCGAGGGTGTGCGCGAGGCGCTGGAGAAACACTCGCCCAAGCGCAGCGACACCCAGGTGCACTGGGCCCAGGCGCAGCCCTATACCGGCGGCGAGAACCGCGAGCTGCTGGCTTACGTCAGCCTCGACCTGCCCGATGCGCTGTGGTGGGAGTCGGACCTGGACCGCCGCGTGGTGGCGGTGTCGCTGCTGGACCTGGGACGCATCAATGACCTCGAGCAGGTGCTTGACCGGCCGGTGTTCGACGAGCTGGAACTGATCTCGCCGGGCGGCCAGGTGCTGATCGACTTCCAGGGCGGTGAAAAGGATTACCAGGACGGCCTGAACTTCAGCACCGACGGCCTGGTGTTCAAGGTCCGCAGCGAGTTCGATGGCGGTTGGACCGCGCTCTATCGCCTGAGCTACGCCAGCTTCTTCCGCTACGCCAAGTGGCAGTTCCTTGGCGGGCTGGCGCTGATCCTTGGCAGCCTGGCGGGCGGCTGGTTCGCCATCCGCTGGTACTCGCGGCGGGTGATCAAGCCTGCGCGCCGCGCCCATCTGGACATAGTCGAGAGCGACGCCTTCAGCCGCGCGGTGATCCAGACCGCGCCGGTCGCGCTGTGCGTGCTGCGGCATGGCAGCCACCAGGTAGTGATGCAGAACCGCCTGGCCGAGCAGTGGCTGGGCGATGCCGAAGCCATCACCCGCATCAGCCGCGACTGGGACCTGAGCGGAAGGATCGGCGGGGGCGATGGCGAGCTGGTCTTCGAGGTGGAAGGTCGTGCCCTGCACGCCAGCTTCGCGCCGACCCGCTACCGCGGCGAGAACGTGGTGCTCTGCGCTTTCAATGACATCAGCGCGCACAAGCAGGCGCAGCAGATGCTGGCCGATGCCAAGCTGTCGGCGGATGCCGCCAGCGAGGCGAAATCGGTGTTCCTTGCCACCATGAGCCACGAAATCCGCACGCCGCTCTATGGCGTGCTGGGCACGCTGGAGCTGCTCGGGCTGACCGAGCTGACCCTGCAGCAGCGCGACTATCTGGCGACCATCCAGCGCTCGTCGTCGACCCTGCTGCAGTTGATCAGCGACATCCTCGATGTGTCCAAGATCGAGGCCGGGCAGATGGCCCTGGAGGCGGTGGAGTTCAACCCGCTGGAGCTGGCCGAGGAGGTGGTCGCAGGCTATGCCGGCGTAGCCGAGGGCAAGGATCTGCAGCTCTATGCCTGCATCGATTCGAACGTCCCTGGCCTGGTGCGCGGCGATGCCGCGCGCATCCGGCAGATTCTTGCCAACCTGCTGAGCAATGCGCTGAAGTTCACCGACATCGGCCGCGTGGTGCTGCGCCTGCGCGTCGTGATCGGCGAGCAGGGCGAGACGGCGCTGCAATGGCAGGTCACCGATACCGGTATCGGCATGTCCGATGCGCAGCAGCAGCGTCTCTTCGAGCCCTTCTACCAGGCCCACGGCCACGAGCATACGGTCAGCGGCACCGGCCTTGGCCTGTCGATCTGCGCCCGGTTGAGCCAGTTGATGGGAGGGCGATTGCGCGTGGTGAGCGAAACCGGATTGGGCAGCAGCTTCACCTTCACCCTGGCGCTTCCGGTGCTGGAACGTGGCCAACCGCTGGCCGACGGCAAGCCGTTGCTGCCGCAACCGATCTACGTGCGGGCGCCGGTGAAAGAACTGGCGCAGAGCCTGGCCGACTGGATCGATTGCTGGGGCGGCTCGGCGCTGGTCCAGGAGCAGCTGCCGCCGGATGTTCCGCCCGGCGCGGTGCTGCTGGATCTGCTCGAAGCCGCTGGCGAGTCGCAATGGAGCGGCCCTCGGGTGCGGGCGTTGACTGATGGCGGGGTGCAGCCGCAGGCGTCCGCGCAGGGCTGGGAGGTCAGCCTTTACCACCTGGCCGGCATTGCCCAGGCGCTGCGCCTGGCACAGCAGGGCGGATCCAGCGAGGCGCGCCAGGCGCCCCGGGTCGCCCGGCTGGGCAAGCTTGGCCTGCGGGTACTGGTGGCCGAGGACAACCCGATCAACCAGGCGCTGCTCAAGGAGCAACTCGAGGAGCTGGGCTGCCGCGTCACCCTCACCAGCAATGGGCGCGAGGCACTCCAGCGTTGGGCGCCCAACGCTTTCGACGCGCTGCTGACCGATGTGAACATGCCGGTGATGAATGGCTATGAACTGGTGGGCGAACTGCGCCGCCACGACAGCCGGCTGCCGATCATCGGCGTCACCGCTAACGCTCTACGCGAGGAAGGCGAGCGCTGCATGGCGGTGGGCATGAATGCCTGGCTGGTCAAGCCGATGAGCCTGCGCACGCTGCACGACGGACTGCTCAAGGTCTGCGGCCACGCGACGGCAGAAGCGGCAGAAACGGCGGAAAACGAAGCGCGGCCCGAAGCGCCGGCGCAGGATCGACTGCAGGTTTCCGAGAAGATGCGCGAGCTGTTCCTGCGCACCATGCGCCAGGACATGCAGGGCGTGACGGAAGCCCTGCGCGCCGGTGATCTTCCCACCGTCCGCCAACAGGTTCATCGTCTGCGGGGGGCACTTGCGGTGGTGCAGGCCCATGGGCTCAGTGATGCCTGCGGCGCGGTGGAGGAAGCCTTGATCGCGCAACCCGCCGGGCCCGAACTGTCTGCGGCGGTGACCACGCTGCTGGGACGAATCGAGGCGGCCCTGGCCGGCCTCTGAGAGCCTGTCCGGTAACCGGGGCTATTCTGGAATAATGGCCGTGCCCTTGTGGCGGGCCGGCGAACGCAAACGTTGGGACTCAAGAAAACTCATGGAAAAAGTCAGAGTGGCACTAGCGGACGACCATCCCATTGTCCTGATGGGGGTTCGCGAGGTGATCGAACGGGACGATCGCTTCGAGGTAATAGGCGAGGCGCATAATTCCAGCGAGCTGGTGGCCCTGTACCGCGAGCAGCGGCCGGCCATCGTCATCACCGACTACAATATGCCGGGGGACCAGACCTACGGCGACGGCATCAAGCTGATCGAGTACCTGCTGCGCAATTTCCCCGACACGCGCATCCTCATCCTCACCATGCTGTCCAACCCGCTGATTCTCTCCAGCCTTTACGACCTGGGCGTGTCGGGGGTGATCCTGAAGAATGGCGATCTCGACGAGATCCTCGTGGCGCTCAAGGCACTGGCCCAGGACCGCATCTACCGCGGGCCGGGCATGCAGTCGGCAAGCAGCGTGCTGGCCAGCGGGGACGACGTGGAGGGGCGCATCGCCAGCCTGTCGGTGAAGGAATACGAGGTGCTGCGCCATTTCATCTCGGGCATGAGCGTGCGCGACATCGCGCTGCTGCTCAACCGCAGCGTGAAGACCGTGAGCGCGCAGAAGATCTCTGCCATGCGCAAGCTGGACGTGGATACCGACCAGGCGTTGCTGACGTTCTGCGTGATGGCCAATCTGTTTCAGTAGGCCTGCACAATGTAAGGAGCGGGCCATGCCCGCGATCCGCCCATCACCAAACTCCCCATGAAGCCTGAGTGATCAGCGCAGCGCCGCAGTGCCCTGCTGGCTGTTCCCGCCATCGTCGATCCACAGGTAACGCACCTCCCCGCCGCTCGCCGGCAGGGCCTGGGTTGGCGTCAACACGCGCTTCGAAAACGGCGGCAGCAGCTCGGCCGGCAGCGCCGAGCCGGCGTTGCCCTGGCGCACCTCGGCGCCGGCCAGGGTGATGAAATAGGCGGTGGGATTTTCCACCTGCAGCGCATTGCCGTTCCTGCGGAAGAGCAGTTTGCGGGGAGCCTCCTCAGCATCCTTTGCCAGTGCCCGCGGGCGGTAGATGACCTTCATCTGCGTGCGCAGGGTAACGGTCAGGCGCGATTCCCCTTCGCCCAACGGCTCGTCGGATTGGGGCGGAATCTCGTAGAGGTTCAGCCAGTACAGCGACTCGCGGTCCTTCGGCAGCGCATCGCCGGTATAGAGCAGGCGCAGGCTGCGCATCTGGCCGGGGTTCAGGCGGAATACCGGGGGCAGCGGCATGATCGGCGCCTGCGCGGTTTGCGGCGCGGCGTCGAGGTCGCCGTCGTCGATCCAGGTCTGCACGATGACCGGGTAGCTGTTCTGGTTCACCAGCGCGAGGGAAGCCTCGCGCTTGCCTTCGTCGAAGATCACCCGCGTGCGCTCGGCGGTGACGCCGGCGTGCACCTCTGCACCGACCAGTATCGTCAGCCCCAGCAGAGCGGCGCACCAACGCTTACTGCACACGGATCACCACCTGCGCGGTGGCCTCGACGCGGCCGGGGGTGACGGTGGGCATGCTGCCGAGGCTGAGTTTTTCCAGGCGCGCGCGGAAGGTCTCGCTGTACTGGGAGATGCCGCTGACCTCGCCGGTCTTGTTCGAGGCGTTACCGATCACCGGGTACCAGCCGCGCGCTTCGGCGTTGCTGCCGTTGGCGGAATCCTCGTTGGCCAGCAGGTTCATCGCGCTGCCGTTGCGCAGCAGGCGGATGCCCACGCCCTGGGCCATGCCGGGCTGGCCATAGCGGTCGGAGACCAGGTAGGAAAGCCCGCCGCTGGCATTCACCAGCCCCAGCCCGGAGGCGGCGGCCAGCGCGCCGGCCGAGACCTTGATGCCCAGGGCGGTACCGCTGGTGCCGGTTTGGCTGGTGCTGGGGGTGGTGCTGCTGAGTACGCCGCTCTGGCACTTGAAGTCGACCTGGAAGGGCATCTCGCGGCTCGACCCGGCGTTGATCTCACCGATGGAAATCGATGGGAATACCACGTGCGGCGTAACGTTGGTGACGGCGCAGGTCGGGTAGCGCTTGAGCGTGACATCGCCATACAGGCCGATGGCGCCCGGCCAGTTGTAATGCCAGCCGCTGTAGTTGCCGTAGTGGGTCTGGCCGACGTTGGGATAGGCCAGCCCCGGCCCCTTGATGGCGATGTAGCCGGCGGGCTGGGTGCGGCCGTACAGCTGCGATTTGGTATTGGGTGAATAGCCCTGGGTGGTTTCCAGCGGCGCCCTGAAGAGTTCCGCGCGCACCGCGCTGAGGTTCTTCGCCTTGACCAGCTGGTAGCCGCGCGAGTCGATGTCCAGCCCGCTGAGCTGGCGCTCGCGCCAGACATCGGTGAAGTACTGGCCGGTTTCCACATGGGTCAGGCGCAGCAGCACGTTGGGCCAGGCGGTGCGGTAGGCGGCCTGCAGGCCGATGGAGTTGCCCACGCTGTCGCCGCCCTGGTACCAGCCGCTGTAGAGGTCGTCGGCGTTGGTGGAGAACATCTCGTACACGGCGTCTTGCGGCGCGCAGCGGAAGAACACGCGCTCGGCGTCGTAGCCGGCGGAGTTGCCGTACTGGGTGATGGGCGACACGGCACTGGCGATCAGGCTGCCGTCGGGCTGGAAGCTGGCATCGCTGACGTTGATCACGCTGGGCAGGCCGAGGGAGCCGTTGCAGGTGTCGCAGGCGCCATCACCGGGCCAGGCGCCGGCCACGCCTTCGCCGGGGCGGATCTGGTAGGTCAGGGTGGTAGTCGCGCTGCCCACGCCGGTGACCTTGTAGCAGGTAGCCCACGCACTTGGCGCGAGCAGCAGGGCGAGCAGCGGCAGGCTGCGCAGGAGTGGATTCATGAAGCCTCCGGTAGACAGGTTGCCTGCAGGCGCACCAGCACCTGGTCGGGGGCGGCGCCTTTCAGGTCATAGGGCAGCAGGCAGCTGTCCTCCGCCCGGTCGCCCCATTGCACGCGCAGCCGGCCCTTCTCGCCCTCGGCGCGGGCGTAGACCTGCCCGCCCTGGCCGACCATGCCGATGTTCACGCCCTTGCCGTCGAGCACGTCGGCGCCCAGCGGCAGCGGCTGGCCATCGGGCAGCCGGGCCTGGATCAGCAGCGGGTGCCCGGTGAGGGTCTTGAACTCGACCCGCACGGCAGCGCCGGCGTAGGGCGCGATCTTGCGTTCGGTTTCCACCAACTCGGCGTTTTCGTCGATGCCCTGCGGGTCGAGGCTGATGGGGTTGTAGCGGTAGGGCGAAAGCGAGGGCACCACGGCATAACCGTTGCCGTCCACCCGCGCGCCCTGGCCGCCGCGCACGCCGGCGCCGCTGGCGCCCTTGGCTTCCACCAGGGCGAAGGTATCGCCGACGTAAGGGCCCAGGGTCAGGCCGCCGCTGTGCAGCACCGCCGCGCCGCGCATGCCGCCGTTGACCTGGCGGTAAGTGGAGCTTTCGGCGTAGCCGGCGTTGAAGGTGGCGACCGAGGTCTGCTGCTGCACGCTGCCGTTGAAGTCGGTGCCCTGGCCTTCGCTGTCGCGCCCGGCGGAGAGGGCGTAGCTCAGGCTGCGGTCTTCGCCCAGGGTGCCGTTGAGGCCGGTCTGGTAGGTGCTGCCGCTGGTGTCGCCGCTGCGCCGCGAGGCCATGGCGCTGAGGTTCGGCGCGCGGCTGGTGGAACCCAGCGGCATGGACAGGCTCAGGGTCAGGGTGTTGTTGCGGTTGCTGCCGTGCTGCAGGTTGTACTGCGGCGGTTGCGACGGGTCGTAGTCGTCGTTGACGTCGCGGTACCAGGTGGTCTGCTGGCGCGAGTAGGAGAGGTTGTAGCTGAGCTGGCGCCAGGTGTTGGAGTAGCCGACCTGCAGCTGGGTATCGCGGCTCTTGCCGTCGTAGTAGTCGGCGGTGGAGCCGGACAGGTAGAGGTTGCCGTACTGCCCCAGGCCCTGGTTGACCAGCAGGGTGAACTGGTTGCGCTGCTTGTAGCTGCTCGAATCCCAGTTGTCGCCGTGGTCGCCCGCGTCGCGCGCGGAGAGGGCGTCGCCCAGGTCGCGGTAACCCTCGGTGGAGTAACGGTAGCCAGCCAGCGTCAGGGTGGTCTGGGTCGGCTGG
Source organism: Pseudomonas sp. DP-17 (assembly GCF_022380625.1). NCBI lineage: Bacteria > Pseudomonadati > Pseudomonadota > Gammaproteobacteria > Pseudomonadales > Pseudomonadaceae > Pseudomonas > Pseudomonas sp. DP-17. The sequence continues at coordinate 36,622 of NZ_JAKSXG010000021.1, read as the reverse complement.
AAGGTCCGGCTGTAGTTCAGGCCGACGCGCCAGCCCTGCTTGCGCTGGTTGTTCTCCACGGTGGCGCTGGAGAAGGTGGTGTTCATGCCGAAGGCGCCGTAGGGCGTGGCCAGCACGCCGCCGCCGAGCACCGCCAGGTAGTCCTCGGCGACGCGGGCGCCGAGGTTCGCGGTGAGGGCGTTGGTCAGGCCGCGCTGGTAGGTCAGGTCACCGAACAGGTCGTTGCCATCGCCGTACTGGCGCGCCTGGCCCACTGTGGCGCTATAGCGCGACAGGCCGGGGCGCATGGATTCGGGCACGGCGGAGAAGGGCACGGAGAAGCGCGAGACGCTGCCGCCGGCCTCGATCACCTGCACGTCCAGGTCGCCGTCGTAGGCGGTGCCGTAGAGGTCGTCGATGACGAAGGGACCGGGCGCGACCGTGCTCTCGTGGATCTTCTTGCCATTCTGGCTGATCACCACTCGCGCGTTGGTATTGGCCGTGCCACGCACCTGCGGCGCGTACTGGCGTTGCGAGTCCGGCAGCATGCGGTCGTCGGTGGCCAGGCGTGCACCGCGGAAGCCCATGCTGCCGAACAGGTTGCCTTCGGTGTAGCTGTCGCCCAGGGTCAGTTCGCTGCGCAGGCCCGGCAGCGCTCGCTGGGCGTAGGTGCGAATGCTGTTCCAGTCGCTGCGGGTGTTCCCGGCGTAGCTGGAATAGGTGTAGTTGGACTGGTGGCGCAGCCGCCACAGACCCAGGTTCACGCCGCCGTTCAGGCCCAGGTAGCCGTAGTCCGAGTCGCCGCCGCTGCCGGAACCTTCGAAGCTCGAACGGTAGAGGTTGGCATCGTAGTTGACGAAGCCCATGGTGCTGCCGGCGTCCCATTCGTCCGGGCTGACATAGCCGCGCGGCTTGATGTCGAGCAGCGCCTGGGGCACCGCGAGGTCCAGGCGCAGGCGCGCGGTGTCGAGCGTCCAGGTCGAGTTGGGCAGGCGCTCGGTGAGCCAGTGGCAGATGCCCTGGTCGTCCTTGCCGGCCTTCGGGTCGGGGCGAGCCCCCAGGCTCTGGCGCAGGAAGCGTTCGCTGAAACAGGGTTCGGCGCGCTCACCACGCTGGCGCATCTGCACTTCCGCGCGGGTGGCGTACTGGCCGTTGAGGTAGAGGTCGACATGGTAGGTGCCGGGGTCCACCTGGTCGGCGCGGTTGAAGCGCTCCAGGCTGCCGCCGGCCAGGCCCGAGCCCATCAGCAGGCTGTCGTCGAAGCGGTACTGCGCATCGCCCAGGGCTATGCCCGCGATCGCCATGGCGAGGGCTCCCAGGGCGAACGGCAGCAGCGCTCCGTGGGCGCGATCAACGCGGCAGGTCATGGCGAAGTTCCACTCTTGCGCCGTAGTCGTTGATCAGCAGGGCGGAGAGGCGTGGCGTACCCGCGGGCAGTGCCGAAGGCTTTTGCGGCTTCCACTGGGCCTGGCCCATCGGCGCGATCATGCCAGGCTGCAGCTTCCACTGGCGCTCGCCGACGCTGAGGGTCGCGCTGCCGAAGGAGGCGTAGTAGCCGGCGGGGTTCTCCACCTTCACGCTCCAGTTGCTGCCGCTCTGCACCAGGGAGAAGCGCAGTTTCTCAGTCAGCTGTTCGGGGCTGCCGGCGATGCCCGCAGGGCGGTAGAACAGCTTCAGGCGGTTGCGCAGCATCAGCAGCATCTGGTTCTGGTCGGCCTTGGCGGCGTTGCGCGGCGGAATCTGCAGCACGTTGAGGTGGAACAGCGATTCGCGGTCCTTGGGCAGGCCGGAGCCGGTGTAGAGGATGCGCAGGGTCTGGCCGCTGCCGGGCGCCATGCGCGATACCGAAGGGTTCACCACGAACGGCGCCTTGGCGGTATCGGGCGTGGAGGCGGGATCGTCGATATCGATCCAGGCCTGGATGACGTTGGGGAAGCCGTCCTTGTTGGTCAGCTGCACGGTCTTTTCCCGGGCGTCGCCGGGGTAGATGACACGGGTGCCGGTGATCACCACGCTGGCCTGGGTCAGTGTGGCGGTGAAGGCTGCCAGCAGGGCGAGCGCGAGCGTCGCCGCGCTGAGCGGGCGCAGAGGGAGGGCGTTCATCCGGTTCACCTGTCTTGCCGGGACGTTCGGGGCGGTCACCCCTGAACGACCCGGCGCAATGCGGGGAAGCGGCACCGGGGGGCGGTGCCGCGGGGTATCACTCGTAGCGCAGGGTGTAGGTCACCGAGCCGAGTACCGGGCCGGGGGTCACGGTGGCGGCTTCGGAGATGTACTGCACGGCGTAGTCGTAGCTGGCGCTGGTTTCACCATCGGCGAGGACGATGTCGCCGGCCTCCACCGCTGCGCCGCCGGCCAGGTTCACCGGAGTACCGGCGGGGCCGTCGAGCAGTTGCAGGGCAACGCCGGTGGCACCGCTGGTGGCGGTGTTGGTCAGGTTGCCCGACGCGGTGGCATTGGTAGCCTGGAACAGGGTGGTGAAGTGCTCGTCGGCACCGCTGGGCGCGGCGCAGCCGGTCAGCTGGAGGGTGAAGCTGGTCTCGCCGGTGGTCTGGCCGACGCTGCCGTTCAGGGCGCTGACCGGAACGCTGTCGAGGATCACGGTCGGGTCGGTGTTGCCGTCGACCACGGCCGAGCAGGTCTGGTCGGTCACTTCGCCACTGAAGTTGATGGTGTTGGCGGCGAAGGCAAGGCCCGGCACAGCGAAGGCGGCTGCGACAGCGAGGGCGGTTGCGTGAAGTTTCATTCTCTTGAGCTCCATGGTCAGGGTGTTTTGCCATGTCCACTTTGCTTTCAGAGCGTTCCTAAATATCTGAGACGAATCTGAAAGTGTTTTCCTAGGCAGCTGTCGTCCCGACCAACGGCGCCCAGGTGCGAGGCAGAGCGGCGCGTTGAGGATGCCGATGGCGCCGTGCGGAAAAACTTCTCCCAGTGTGTCGATTCCTGACCGCGCGCTTCGACTATGAGGTAACCGCAAGCCCATAGCGCCCGGAGACGACCATGAAGTACCTGTGCCTGATCTATGTGGATGACCAGCGCCTGTCGAGCCTGTCCGGGCCCGAATACCGGCGTCTGATGGACGAGTGCTTCGCCAACGACGAATACCAGCGCCGGGCTGGCAGAGTGCTCGCCTCCGAGGCGCTGGAGACGGTAGAGGCCGCGACCACCCTGCGGCATGGAGCGGCGGGGTTGTCGATTACCGACGGGCCCTTCGCCGAGACGCGCGAGTACCTGGGCGGCTTCGTACTCATCGATGCGCGTGACCTTAACGAGGCACTGCAGATTGCACAGGGGATTCCCAGCGGTCGCCTGGGCGCGGTGGAAGTCCGCCCGGTGCGCGACTGGGACCGCTACTTTGCCGGGCGCTGAGGCCTGGCTGTTCAAGTGATGGCAACGTCAGGAGGATGTGATGCTCAAGTGGATTGCGTTGGTGATGGTACTGGCTGTGGCGGTGGTCCTGGTGCTGGCGGCGAATCGCCCGGGCACCTTTCGCGTGGAGCGCACCGCGCGCATCCAGGCGCCGCCTGAGAAGGTGCAGGGTTATATCGAAGACTTCCACCTGTGGGCGCAATGGTCGCCCTTCGAGAAGCTCGACCCGCAGATGCAGCGCAGCTTTTCCGGTACCGACAAGGGCCGAGGCGCGGTCTACGCCTGGGAAGGCAACGGCAAGGCCGGGGCAGGGCGGATGGAAATCCTCGAAATCGATCCGGGCAGCCGCGTGACCATCGCGCTGGACTTCCGCAAGCCGTTCAAGGCCAGCAACACCGCCGAATTCACCCTGGTGCCGCGCGATGGCGGCACCGAGGTGACCTGGGCGATGTTCGGCCCGGTGCCCTTCGTGGCCAAGATCATGCACCTGTTCTTCGACGTGGACCGCATGGTCGGCAAGGACTTCGAGGCGGGCCTGGCCAACCTCAAGGCGCTGGCCGAAAAGGGCTGATGCAACCTGCGACCCGTAGGAGGTGAGCCATGTGCCCTCTGTGCGTTTCGACCCTGACGCTGGCGCTGACCAGCGTTCTTTCCGCCGGCGGCTTCAGTGCCTTCGCCGTCACCCGCCTGCGCGGCAAGCGCCGCGCCCGATCACACGAGCAACGGGAGCCTTCCCAGGAGCGTGCGCTATGAAACCGGCCAACCAACAATCTTCCTTCCCAGCGATGCCCCGGGTCGTTTCCCAGGCTGCCTGGCGACAAGCGCGCATTCGCCTGCTGGAGCAGGAAAAGGCCGCGACCCACGCCCGCGACGCGCTCAATGCCCAGCGCCGCGAGCTGCCGGTGGTGCGCATCGAAAAGGACTACCGCTTCGAGGGCCCGCACGGCCCGCTGCGCCTGCTCGACCTGTTCGAGGACCGGCCGCAGCTGATCGTCTACCACTTCATGTTCCACCGCGACACGGGGCTGGGTTGCGAGGGCTGCTCCTACCTGATCGACAACCTCGGCCGGCTGGAGCACCTGCATGCGCGTGGCACTACCTTTGCCATGGTATCCCGCGCGCCGCTGGAGGAGATCGCACCGTTCCGCACCCGCATGGGCTGGCAGTTCCCCTGGTATTCGTCGTTCGGCAGCGACTTCAACTACGACTTCCACGTCAGCGTCGATGGGGCCGTCGCCCCGGTGGAATACAACTATCGTGACAAGGCGGAGCTGGAACGTCTCGGCCAGGACTACCACGTGCGCGGCGAACAGCCGGGCATGAGCGTGTTCCTGCGCGACGGCGATCAGGTCTACCACAGCTACTCGACCTACGGCCGGGGGCTTGAGGCGCCGCTGTTCACTTACCACCTGCTCGACCTCACCCCGCTGGGGCGCGGCGAAGGCTGGGGCGGCATGCCCGACTACCAGGGCAAGGGCATGAACTGGACGCGCTTCCACGATGAGTACGACCAAGCTCCGCCGCCGCACAGCTGTTGCGGTTCCTGATCCTTGAGCAGGAGGAATTCCCATGACTGCCGCTGGAAAGAACGCTACACACGCTGAGCTGCACGAACTGCTGGAAAGCTGGCTGAAGTCCGTGCGCGCCTCCGACGTGGAAGGCATCACCCGCCACTACACCCGCGACATCCTGGCCTTCGATGCGGTGAAGCAACTGCAGTTCAAGGGCGTCGAGGCCTACGCCAGTCATTGGCACGACTGCACCCGGATGTGCAAGGAACCCACTTTCGAGATCCATGAGCTGAGCTTCGAAAGTGGCGGCGATACGGCCTTCGGGCACTACCTCGCCTACTGCGGCGGCACCGATGACAAGGGCCAGCACAACGCTTCCTGGGCGCGGGTCAGCGTCGGCCTGCGCCGGGAGGCGGGGCAGTGGAAGATTGCCCATGAGCATTTCTCGATTCCCTTCGACCCGGCGACGGGGCAACTGCTGTTCGATGCCAGGCCCTGATAGGGGCGGGAGCAGCTCTTTTCCTTTGCAAGGTCATGCGGGCTTCCCCTCTCCCAGTAGGGAGAGGGGGCGGGTTCGGCGTCGGCTGAATCCGTGGCGTCAGCCGGCGCGGATAGCTCTCCGGGGGAGAGGGAGCCCGCACCGGGCTTCACCTGGAGGGCTACAGCGAAACACCCCGCAATGATCTTCCGCCGCATCCGTCCGACCACCTCCCACCTTGGAGGAAATGCGTGCAGGATAGGCAGACCTCTCCCACGCCAAGGACCTTCGGCCCATGCACGAGTACGCCGCCCAGCCCCTGCGCGATGTGGTGGACGACGTCTACCGCCGTGAATCGCGCCGGGTACTGGCCACGCTGATCCGCCTGCTGGGGGATTTCGACCTGGCCGAGGAGGCCCTGCACGAAGCCTTCGTCGCCGCCGTGGACCAGTGGCGACGCGACGGCGTGCCGGCCAACCCTCGTGCCTGGCTGGTCTCCGCCGGGCGCTTCAAGGCCATCGACGGCCTGCGCCGGCGCTCGCGTTTCGACGCCTCGCTGACGCAGATCGCCGAGCAACTGGAGATCGATGCGCAATCAGTGGAGGAGCAGGCCGACGAAAGCGTCGAGGACGACCGCTTGCGGCTGATCTTCACCTGCTGTCACCCGGCGCTGCCGGCGGACGCGCAGGTGCCGCTGACCCTGCGCGAGGTCTGCGACCTGAAGACCGAGGAAATCGCCCGGGCCTACCTCGCCACGCCCTCGACCATCGCCCAGCGCATCGTCCGCGCCAAGGCGAAGATCCGCGACGCACGGATCCCCTATCAGGTACCGGAAGCCGCCGAGCTGCCGGAGCGCCTGGCCAGCGTGCTGCGGGTCATCTACCTGGTGTTCAACGAGGGGTATTCCGCTTCGGCGGGCGACTCGCTGACCCGCACCGATCTGTCCGCCGAGGCCATCCGCCTGGGTCGGCAATTGCTGGAGTTGCTGCCGGAGTCCGAAGTGATGGGCTTGCTGGCGTTGATGCTGCTGCACGAATCGCGGCGCGAGGCGCGCACCGCCGAGGACGGCGAACTGGTATTGCTGGAGGACCAGGACCGCTCGCGCTGGAACCGACAGCTGATCGCCGAGGGACAGCAACTGATCAGCGCTGCGCTCGCAACCCGACGTGTCGGCCCCTACACCCTGCAGGCGGCCATTTCCGCCGTGCACGCCGCCGCAGCCGACATGGCCAGCACCGACTGGGCGGAGATCGTCGGCCTTTATGACCTGCTGCTGGCGATGCAGCCCTCGCCGGTGATCGAGCTCAACCGCGCCGTGGCACTGGCCATGCGCGACGGACCGCAAGCCGGGCTGGCGCAGGTGGATGCCATCCTTGCTCGCGGCGATCTGCAGGACTACCACCTGGCCCACGCCGCCCGCGCGGACTTCTGCCGGCGACTGGGGCGCCATGCGGATGCTCGCGCGGCCTACGGGCGCGCCCTGCAGCTGGCGAAGCTGGAGCCGGAGCGGCGCTTTCTTGAGCAGCGGCTGCGCGAACTCCACGGCTGACCGGCATGCCCTTCGACCAGTCGTTGCTGCCGGGCGGCGCGGCAGGTTCGCTCTACAGGCTGCTCACCAGGTGCCCGCCATCGACGGCGAGCACCGCACCGGTCATGAAGGCGCCGGCGTCGCTGGCCAGCAGGAGGAAAGGGCCTTCCAGCTCCTGCAACCGGCCCAGGCGGCGCATCGGCACCGTGTCGCGGATATAGGCCTGGCCCTTGTCGCTGTCGAAGTAGGCGTCGTTCATTTCGGTCCTGAAGTAGCCCGGCGCGATGGCATTGACCCGCACGTTGAAGCGCGCCAGTTCCAGCGCCAGGGATTTGCTCAGCTGCACCACACCGGCCTTGGCCGTGCAGTAGTGGCTGTAGCCGCCGCCCACTCGCAGGCCGAGGATCGAGGCGATATTGACGATGCTGCCACCGCGCCCGGCCCTGGCCAGGCGTTGCGCCGCGCACTGGGCGACGCGCCAGACACCGTCGAGGTTGGTGGAGAGCATGGCGCGCCAGTCTTCCTCGCTGACCTCCAGCGCGCGTTGGCCGTTGCCGATGCCGGCGTTGTTGAGCACTACCTCGACCACGCCGAACTCTGCCTCGGCGCTGTCGAAGGCAGCTTCGACGCTGGCGCGGTCGGTCACATCCAGCGCCACGGCATGGGCTTGGCCGCCCTCGGCTTGAATGCTCTGGGCAAGCTGTGCCAGGCGTTCGGTGCGACGTGCCGCCAGGACTACCCGAGCGCCGGCACGGGCGGCTACGCGCGCGAGATGCGCGCCGATGCCGCTGGAGGCGCCGGTGACCAGGACGGTCTTGCCGGCGAGGGAAAATAGGTCGTTGCTCATGGCTGCACCTGTGTCGACGGAGCGAATTCGCTGACCGCCAAGGTTAGCCGGATGCGCCCTCAAGGGTGTGCAGGGTGCGCCATTCGCCGCGCGAATGACGAGCCGGGCTTGGCCGATGGTCCGGCGGGCGCTTGGCGATGGGCATTTCAGGCTCCACGCCATCTTGCGATGGTGCTCCGTAGTTACCGGCGGACGTCCGCCGTAGGATGGCGTGGAGCGAAGCGATACCCATCGATAGCGGGATGTGCAGGGGCATTTCAAGAAAAAGCCCGGCACAAGTGCCGGGCTTTTCATGACGCGGGAAGCAAATCAGGCGGCGAGTGCGCGGGCCTGCTTCTTCTTCACCTGGGCACGGCAAGCATCGCCGAACGCCTGGAAGATCTTCACCGAGTCGGGGTTCTTCGCGGCTTGCCATTCCGGGTGCCACTGCACCGCGAAGAGGAAGGGCGAAAGCGTCGGGGCGTGGATGGCCTCGACCAGGCCGTCTTCGGCGTGGGCGATGGCTTCGATGCCCTTGCCCAGGTTCTTCAGGCCCTGGCCATGCAGCGAGTTGACGCGAATCTCATCGCCCAGCAGCTGCTGCAGCCAGCTGCCCGAAACCGGACGAACGCCGTGGACCTGGCTGTACTGCACGTCGACCGGGTCTTCGGGGTTCTCGCGATGGTCATTGAAGCCGGGCTCGGCGTAGACCTTCTGGTAAATATCGCCGCCCAGGGCCACGTTGATTTCCTGCATGCCGCGGCAGATACCGAAGATCGGCAGGCCACGCGCGATGGCGGCCTTGATCAGCGGGATGTCGAAGTTGTCGCGGTCCTTGTCCTGGCCCTTGCCGGGAGTTTCGTTCTCCTGGCCATACAGGGTCGGATCGATGTTGCTGCCGGCACCGGTCAGGTACACGCCGTCGGCCATGTCCAGGTATTGCTCGAGGTCTTCGATGCCGCAGCAGGTCGGTACCAGTACCGGCACGCAATCGGACTGTTCGACCAGGGGCACGATGTATTTGTGGGTCATTACCTGATAGTCGTGGCCTTTGCGCTCTTGGCTGCCCATGGACATCAGGACGACGGGTTTACGGAGAGTCTGTTTCTTGTTGCCAATGTTGCTGTTGGACATATGTCACCTTTGGACGGGCTGCAGCCCATCGTTTTTGTGCAGGCGCGCAGCGGAAAGGCGCGCTACCTGAGGTTCCGAGCACTGCCGGGAGCGCACAGAAGGCGAAGTTTCCCGGTCGAAACCTGCCTACCAGCCTGCCAGAGCCGTTAAATATGTCAAACGAATTCGGTGGCGAGCGTCAAAAATAATGGTCGAAATCCTGTCTTACAATTCCTTTATCTTATTGTTTTTAAAGTGTTTTTATAAATTTCCTGGCGTGATTAAAAGTCCATTATTTAAAACGCTGGATCATAATGGTGAAAAATTCTGCACGCTTTTTCATGAAGGGTGTTCGGGATCGGCAACGACTGTGCAGGCGGCGCGCTCTGCCTCGCGGTTTTGCCTCGAACGGCACGCTCAATGGCACTCGATACGGTTCCGGCCGTTCTGCTTGGCCCGGTAGAGCGCGCTGTCGCTGCGCGAAAGCGCGGCCTCGGCGGAGATGTCGTTGGCTTCCAGGGCGGCGATGCCGATGCTGATGCTCAGCGGGATGCGTTGTCCGTCCTGCATCAAGGGTTGCTCCAGCAATTGCTGCTGCAGCCGCTGCGCGAAAATCTTCGCGGCAGCGACATCGACGCCGCCCAGTACCACGGCGAACTCCTCGCCGCCCATGCGCCCGGCGAAATCCACGCGGCGGATGTCGCGGCCCAGGATACAGGCGAAATGGCGCAGCGCCTTGTCGCCGACGGCGTGGCCCCAGCGGTCGTTGATCGCCTTGAAGTGGTCGATGTCGCACATCAGGATCGCTGCGTGGCGGTTGGGCGAGCGTTGCACGCGGCCGAGCTCCGCATCGATCAGGCGCATGAAATGGCCGCGGTTGGGCAACTGGGTGAGGAAGTCGGTGGTGGCCAGTACCTGAAGCTCCGCCTCGATGCGCTTGCGTTCGGTGATGTCAGTGATGAAGCCGTGCCAGATCAGGCCGCCGTCGGGCAGGCGCTTGGGGTGCGCGTTGCCCTGGCGCCAGAGCGTGCCGCGGCCGGCGATCTGCACGCGGTATTCGTGCCGCCAGGGTTGCAGATGGGCGGCGGAGGCTTCCAGCGAGGCGAGGCAGGCCGGAAGGTCATCGGGGTGGATCAGGTCGCGCAGGAGTACGGATCGGTGGCGCATCTGTTCGGCGGGCACGCCATAGATGTCCATCACGCCTGCGCTGACATAGGGGAAGGTACCGGTGCCGTCGGGGAGGCGGCGGAACTGGAAGACCATGCCGGGGATTTCGTTGGTCAGGTCGGTGAGCAGTTCCACGCTTTCGCGCAGCTTCTCGGCCATGCCGCGCAGGGCGCTGATGTCGGTGGTAGTGCCGAGCATGCGCAGGGCATTGCCCGCGGCGTCGCGCTCGACCACCTTGCCGCGGCTGCACACCCAGAGGTAACTGCCGTCCTTGTGCCGCAGGCGGTGCTCGACCTCGTAGGCCTCGGTGCGGCCCTCGAAGTGGTCGCGCATGGTGTTCTGCACATACTCGAGGTCTTCGGGATGCACGCGGGTGTAGGCGTCCTCGATGCAGCTGCCGATTTCGTCCTCGGTGTAGCCCAGCAGTGACTTCCAGGCGGTGGAGTAGTGGATCTGCCCGGTGGGCACATGGCGGTCCCAGATGCCGGTGCCGCTGCCGTCCACCGCCAGGGCCATGCGCCGCTCGCCCTCCTTTTGCGGTACGCGGTCGCGGTCCAGCAGCGCTTCGCCCAGCTCCAGTACGTCGGTCAACAGCCTTTGCTGCTCGTCGCTCAGTGCCTCGTCGCTGTCGCCGAGCAGCACCAGTCGCGCCTGGGGAAAGCCCTGCGGGTCGCGCAGCATCCGGCTGGCCAGCAGGTTCAGCCGTCGGCCCTGATGGCTGAGCGGACTGGCGGCGGCATCGAGGGCCAGCAGGGTGGCCAGGGAAAGGGCTGCCGCACCGTCCATGCCGAGCTGGCCGAGCAACTGGCCGCGCATGTCGATGAGCAGGACGGCGCAGTCGCCGCCTGCATGCCGGGCGAGACGCAGCAGGCCGTCATATCGCCCGTGCTCCTTTACCGCGGGATTACTGGAAGTTCGCATCCGATAGCAGCTTCTTCAACGGAGGATGGGCTTGGGCATGACGGCGCGCGGGACGCTGCGGCATGCGGACGCAGATGGCCCTATGAGATCACGGCATTCGGGGCGCCACAATGTCCCTCCACGACATGGGCGACGAGCGTGCAGAAGAAGGGCGGCGCCTGCGTAGCGCAGGCGCGCAAGGGTCAGTTGATCAGTTGGTCGATCAGCACGGCGTTGGTGTAGAACAGGCAGCCGTCGCTGGCGCGGTGTCCGACGAGATGGAACTGGCCGCGGTGCTCTGCGCCGCCCAGGTACACGCGGAACATGCAGTCCGCCAGTGGCCCGACGCTGTCGGGCATGTGCAGGTCGAGGGTAGCGAGGTCGGCTTCGACCATCATTTCCTTCTGGTGGTTTTCCTGCAGGAACACCTCGGCCTGTTCCAGGTGCAGGCGGTCGTCGTCGGTGAGATAGAAGTGGATATCGGTCACCGGGATGGGTTGCTGATCCGCGGTGAGCTTGCACCAGCCTTCGAGTGTCAATGCGCTCATGATGCTGTCCTCCTCCGTTCGCGGGCTGATACCGCGCCGTCAGAGTTTGGACCGCCTCGCTCGCCGGTTCGCTCACTCTTTGTTCGATAGGCCGATGCGGGGCATAAAAAAAGCCGCTCCAGGGGAGCGGCTCGAAGGACGTCGAAGGAGCAATCACAATATCAACGTCAGGAGTTGTCTTCCGCAGGGAAATGCGGAAGCGGGAAGATGGGCTGATTCTAGAAAGTTGGCTCTTCGAAATAAACGGTTAATCCGGGAAGAGACTTTCTGCCGTGGCGTAATAATCTCTCGGGAACACGGGGCAAACATTCAGATAAATCCGAAAGTTGCCCCGAATTATTGCCCGGCGAATATTCGCCTGGATTACAGGATCGACAGCGGGTATTCGACGATCAAGCGCAGTTCGTTGTTGTCCGCTTCACCCTGGTCGGCGTTGGCGCGGTGGAAGGCTTGGCGCATGCGGAAGGACAAGTCCTTCGCCGGGCCTTGCTGGATCACGTACTTGGCTTCCAGGTCGGTCTCGTGGTGGCTGCCGTCTTCACCGTACAGACCGACGTAGGCGCCATCCGCGTCGGCGTGGCTGCCGTCGATACCGGTACCGTTGATGTAGCGCGCCATGAAGCTCAGGCCCGGTACGCCGTAGGTGTCCATCGCCAGGTCGTAGCGGACCTGCCAGGAGCGCTCCCCCGGACCGTTGAAGTCGGAGTACTGCACGGAGTTGGCGAGGAACACCGAGTCACCGGTGGCGCCAGCGCCGTCGTCGCCGAAGCCGACATAGTCGAACGGGGTATCGCCGTGGACCTTCTGGTAGGCCAGGGTGACGGTGTGCGCCTGCAGGAAGGAGTAGGCCGCGGCGAGCGACCAGGTGGTGTTGCTGATCTCGCCGGCCTTGGCCTGGCCTTCGTCGTTGGTGCGGTAGATGTTGAAGTCGAAGGCCAGCGACTGGTCGTTGGCGACCGGCAGCACCCAGTTCAGGTTGCCGTAGTACTGGCGCCAGATGTCCTTGAACTCGGAGCCGTACAGCGAAACGCTGAGGTTGTCGTTGATCGCGTACTTGCCGCCGAGGAAGTCGACGTCGCTGGTTTCCACCGCGGCATAGGCCGCCCACAGGCCGCCGTCACGGGCGGTGGTGACCGGGCTGGTGCCGGAGGTGAAGTGACCGGCTTCCAGGTCCAGGCCTTCGATTTCGCTGCTCAGCAGGTTGAAGCCCGAGGCGGTCTGCGGGATCAGGCGGGTGCCGCCGGCGGCGAACACCGGAGCGGTCGGCTGCATGTCGCCGAATTTCAGCTCGGTCTTGGAGATACGCACTTTCAGCGCGCCACCGGCCTTGCCGTAGTCATCATCCGGCTTGCCGTCATTGCCGACCGGCAGGTTGCCGGTACCGGCGCGGCCACGGCCGGCGTCGAGCTTGATGCCCAGATAACCGAAGGCGTCCACGCCGAAACCGACGGTGCCCTGGGTGTAGCCCGAGGAGAAGTTCGCCAGGAAGCCCTGGGTCCAGTCGCGGTTGTCGGCCGCGCCGTTCTTGCCGTCGTGATCGTAGTACTGGTTGCGCAGCAGGACGTCGAGCTTGGCGTCCTCGACGAAGCCCTTGGCATCGGCCTGATCGGTGACGAAGGGTTCGGCGCCGGCGAACTGGCTGGCGGCGGCGGAAACAGCGAGGACGATAGCGCTGCGTTTGAGGTGCTTCATGGATATTGCCCCTAGAGTCTTGGAGGACCGGCTCGATGAAGTGCGTGAGAACCGGACGTTTTTATAGGCAGGCACAATGAATCCGGACGTGGATTGACCACGGCGGAAAGTCGCAGGAAGTTGCGTTGGCATTGTTGCAGTTAACTGACTTTGTATTCCCCCGCGTATTGCTCCAGACGCGGGCTTGGATACGCAAAGCCGACGTCATAATGCCCAAAGAGTTCGTCGTTTAAATCACGGATTATGAAAAGGTCTATGTCCCAAACTGTAATAATCGGGACGTTGGTCGAGTTGACATAACGCATTCGGAAGTTCCGCGTATATAAACAATGTCACTGTTTCCGGGGGCTGCGGGCACGGCGGCATGGCGCGCGGCCCGGCGATGCGGCTAAGCTGCGCGACCCGGCCGCCGCACCAGGTGCGGCGACGTGCCCCATTCACTGACAGCAGAGATTTGTCCCATGACGCCTACCTTCATCCCCGACGCGGACCCCGAATCCATCTCCTCCGACGTCGCCGGCTTCGGCGGCCTGCTGGTGTCCACGCAAATCCCCACCCTGGAGGACGGCAGCCTGGAACTGGGTGACATCAAGGCCCAGAGCGAAGCCACCCTGCGCAGCCTGCAGCTGGCCCTGGAAAAGGCCGGCAGCGGCCTGGACCACGTCCTGCACCTGACCATCTACCTGACCAGCATGGCCGACCGCGCCGCGTTCAACGAGGTGTACTGCCGCTTCTTCGCCAAGCCCTACCCGGTGCGCGCCGCCGTCGGTATCGCCGAGCTGGCCGTCGAAGGGATGAAAGTGGAAGTCACCGCCATCGCGGCCAAGCGCGCGAGCTGATTTTTCCTATTGCAGGATCGGGCCGCCTTGCGGCCCTTTTCTTTTCTGGCATCGCCAGGACAGGGCCAATGCCGCAAGCCCGCTCCCACCAAGAGCAGCATGCGGCAGGCCTGTAGCAGCGAGCTTGCTCGCAAAACTCCCCGCTCCCCGCCGAATGTATTGCTTTGTATCTGCCGCTCCCTGAGCGGACACAGGCATACAAAAGCCTCCCGCCGCCGATACGCCCGCGATACATCGCCCAGGCGAAATAGCCCTACCCGAACGACACAACGCGACGGTAGGGAAAACCCTCCAGAGCATCGTTCCAGGGATTCGCCCTTGCGGCATGACCCGGCGCACCCAGCGTCACAGCATCTGGAGAAGCACCATGACTCGTACCTCGAAAACCCAGCTCGGCCTGCTCGCTGTCGCCCTGGCCGGCGGCCTGAACCTGGCGTCCTCCGCCTTCGCTGTCGAAGCCCTGCCCCAGGGATACCAACTGGCTTCCGCCGCCAAGGCCGGGGAGGGCAAGTGTGGCGAGGGCAAGTGCGGCGCCAACGAGGCCAAGGCCAAGGCGACCCAGGGCGAAGGCAAATGCGGCGAAGGCAAGTGCGGTGCCGATGGTGCCCAGGCCAAGGCCACCGGCGCCGAGGGCAAGTGCGGCGAAGGCAAGTGTGGCGATGCGTCCTTCGCCCGTACCGACGCCGACCACGACGGCCGCGTCTCGCGCGCCGAACTGCTGGCCGTGGCGCCCAAGGCAGGCGCGGAGTTCGATGCCATCGACGCCAACCACGACGGCTACCTCTCCGAAGCCGAGGTCTACCAGTTCCGCAAGAACCAGTTCGACTCCAACGGCAAGCCGTTCCCGTCCGACCTGTACAGCAAGCTGAGCCAGGCCAGGAACTGAGCCACGCCGACACCTCCCCGCGCCATCCGCCGGGGAGGGCACTTCGCCAAGGAGACTGCCATGACGACTACCACCTCGCTGCAAGGCGCCGGCCTCGGACTGCGCCGCGCCATGCTGACCGACCTGCTGAGCGTGGATGAGCGCGCCGTCGATTTCCTCGAAGTCGCGCCGGACAACTGGATCGGTGTCGGCGGCTCCTACGGCGAGGGCCTGGCCCGCCTGGCCGAACGCTTCCCGTTGTCCTGCCATGGGCTGTCGCTGTCCTTGGGCGGCCCCGAGCCGCTGGACCACGTATTCCTCGGCCGCATCCGCGAGTTCCTCGATCAGCACAGGGTGCCGCTGTTCAGCGAGCACCTGAGCTACTGCTCCGACGAAGGCCATCTCTACGACCTGATTCCCATGCCCTTCACCGACGAGGCCGTGCACCACATCGCCAGCCGCATCCGTGAGGTGCAGGACGTCCTCGGCCGTCGCATCGCGGTGGAGAACATCTCCTACTACGCCGCGCCCTACCAGGCGCTGAGCGAAATCGACTTCCTGCGAGCCGTGCTCGGCGAGGCCGACTGCGACCTGCTGCTGGACGTCAACAACCTCTACGTCAACGCCCACAACCACGGTTACGACGCCGCTGGCTTCCTCGCCCAGGTGCCGGCCGAACGTGTCGTTTGCCTGCACGTCGCCGGCCACTACGACGAAGCGCAGGACCTGAAGATCGACACCCACGGCGCCGCCGTGAAGGACGACGTCTGGAACCTGCTGGCCAGCGCCTACCAGCACCTGGGCAGTGTCCCGACCCTGCTGGAGCGCGACTTCAACCTGCCGCCACTGGGCGAACTGCTCGGCGAAGTGGACACCATCCGCAACCTGCAGGCGGCCGCGCGCCAAGCGGAGGTGCGTCATGCCTGAGTCCTTGCGCGAACAGCAGTTGCGGATGACCCGCTACATCCGCGACCCGCAGTCCAACGAGCCGCCGCCCGGTATCGCGGCGCAGCGCCTGGCGGTGTATCGGCAACTGTTCTTCGGCAACCTGCAGTCGCTGCTTGCCGGAAACTTCCCGGTGCTGCACGCCAGCCTGCCGGACGAGCAGTGGCAGGCACTGACCCAAGACTTCTACGCCGGCTACCACTGCCAGACGCCGCTGTTCACCGAGGTGGCCGGCGAGTTCGTCGACTACCTGGAAGGCCTTGTCGATCTATCCGGCTGGGTGGCGGAACTGGCGCACTACGAATTCATCGAGACCGCGCTACTGCTCAGCGATAGCAAGGAACCGGCCCACGACCCGGACGGTGATTTGCTCGATGGCGTGCCGTTGATTTCCGGCCTTGCCGTTCCGCTGGCCTATACCTGGCCGGTCAGCCATATCGGGCCGCGGCACATTCCGCTGCAGGCACCGGCCGAACCGACCCTGCTGCTGGCGCGCCGGGATGCCGACCTGAAGGTGTACTTCGCACGCCTGGCC
Source organism: Pseudomonas sp. DP-17 (assembly GCF_022380625.1). Lineage (NCBI taxonomy): Bacteria > Pseudomonadati > Pseudomonadota > Gammaproteobacteria > Pseudomonadales > Pseudomonadaceae > Pseudomonas > Pseudomonas sp. DP-17. The sequence goes on along the minus strand of NZ_JAKSXG010000021.1, from coordinate 20,327 downwards.
CCGCTGGCCCATGCCCTGCTGGTGTCGCTGCAACAGTGGCAGCTCACCGGTCGCCAGCACCTCAAGGCGCTGGCGGAAATCGCCGGCGTCGAACCGGCCGCGATCCAAGGGCAGGGCATCGCCCTGCTGCGCAGCCTGAAAGAACAGGGCGTGGTGCTCGGCACCCGGCCGAACTGCACCACTCCACGTCGTCCCCCTCTGCATCGTCCCTGAAGGAGAAGCGTCATGACCGACACCCTGACAACCGTGATCTACACCGCCCATACCCACACCACCGGAGGCCGCGATGGCCGCGGCCGGACCACCGATGGTGAACTGGACCTGGCGCTGAGCCCGCCCGGTTCCGGCCGCCCCGGCAGCAACCCCGAGCAACTCTTCGCCATCGGCTGGTCCGCCTGCTTCATCGGCGCACTGCGCCGCGCCGGGCAGAAGCTGAACGTGCGCCTGCCGGCCGATGTGGCGGTGGATGCGAAAGTTTCACTGGGCAACACTGCCGATGGCGGCTTCGCCCTGGCCGCTCAGCTCACCGTGCACCTGCCGGGACTGGAGGCCGAGGACAAGGCGAAGCTGGTCGACGAAGCCCACCAGATCTGCCCGTACTCCAAGGCGACTCGCGGGAATATCGAGGTTGGGTTCGTCATTCCCTGATCGCGCTGTTATTCACAGCCAAGCCCGCGCACCTTCACCGGTGCGCGGGCTTTCTGCTTTTCGTAGGAGCGAGCTTGCTCGCGAACCCGGTGACCGTCGAAGGCGCTGGAGAATCCGTTCGCGAGCAAGCTCGCTCCTACAGCCCCTGTTCGAGTTCAGCGTTGAATGGGGCGGCATGGGTATCGCTGCGCTCCACCCATCCTACGTTGACGCGTCCGACAGGCTTATGCGCCGCGTCTTCATTGACCTTCCCAAGCCCAGCCCGTACCGTTTCCCAGCCACTCAACAGAGCGGTGCGGGATTGGCGTCCCGGACTTCAGAACAGACGTTAGCTTTCGGGCTCATGTCGGCAGGGTCGCGCCTGTGTAATGGGCGGGCCGTGCAGGGCATCTTCGGATGCGCCGGATGTTCTGACCGGTACGCCAACCTGTACGGCCTGTTCTCCCGGATTGGCGTCTGGATGAGCAACTCAAAGCTCTCATTCAGGACGTAAAAGGCTTCCATTCCAGAGCCGCAACGATGCCACCCACTCAAGCTCTTCGACGCCGCCGAAGACCGCCGGCCGCTGTGCCCTGCTTGCTCCTGCTGGCCTGCGCAGATTACCTGCCCAGTGGCGATCTTCTTTCACCCTCCCTGAGCGGCCTCGAACTGCTGCGGACCAAAGCCGCGCTGTTGTATGAAGGCGCTTGCGCAGGCGTGAATCGAGTGCACCTGTAGGATGGGTGGAGCGCAGCGATACCCATGCGGATCGCATGCTGCCCGTGCCTGATATCGCGGAAATCATCCGCACCTGCCCTAATGAGCCGAAAACAAAAACGCCCTCTCCATCGGAGAGGGCGTTTCTGTCGAACAGTCGCTGTGCGGGGCGATCAGTTCAGCCGCGAAGCCCCCAGGAACCGCCGCACCAGCCCATCCACGCTCAGCGCACCCGCGCCCTTCAACATCAGCGGCACCAGCGCCACCAGGTAGATCAGCGGCAGCTTGTAGTTGCCAAAGCCATGGTCGGTGATCGAGTAGCCCTGGGCGAGTTCCGCCAGGCTCGACCACTGTGCCGGCCAGTGCACGGCGGCGATGGCGACGATGGTCACGACGATCAGCGAGGCCGAAGCGAACCGTGTGGCCAGGCCCAGCAGGAGCAGGATCGGCGCGATCAGCTCGGCCCACATCGACACCTGCCAGTCGAAGCCGGCGGAGAAGTGGTTGAAGGGGAAGGGGAAGTTGGCGTGGATCTGTTCGAACCAGTTTTCGCCATGCCATTTCTCCAGGCCCGACTCGAAGAACTCCCAGGCCAGGAACAGCCGCAGCGGAATGTCCCAGCCCCAGGCGGCGAGACGGTCGAGTGGGTCGAAAGCGGTCTTGAGCGGGTTCAGGGTCAGCAGGGTCATGGTGCACCTCTTGGGTAAGTCATGGACAAGGCTCAGATGGCCGGACGGTGGTTTGGCCCGGGCGTGGAAGACGTCGAGATCAGGCGTTCGGCAGCGCGGCGCGTGCGCTACGGCGCAGGCGCACGGCGAGCTTGGCGAGGAGCTTGAAGGCGATGGCGCTGAAGATCAGGCCGAAGCCCAGCGGGTACCAGGACCCCATCGGCAGCCGCTTGTAGAAGGACAGGAGGAACACTCCGGCGATCACCCAGGTGCCGGTGCTGTGCAGGCCCTTCCAGACGCGGGCGCCGAGCAGCTTCACCGCGTAGGGGAAGGAGGTCATGGTCAGCAGGACGATGAACACATAGCCGACCGAGCCGGGAATGTTCGCGGCGACGCTGCGGCCGTTCCAGAAGGTCTCGGGGTAGAACTTCACGTAGAGGATGATCAGCACCGCGTGCACGGCATGGGAGAAGGCGAAGGCCAGCCCGAGGAAGCGTCGCTCGCGCAGCAGTCCGCGGGTGAACCCGCCTGGCACCAGCGCCGCCAGGGACGAGGCGAGGAATGTGGCGAGGAACAGCGCGAAGGAGGTACGCGCGGTGACGCGGATCGCGCTGCGTAACGCGTCCACCCCTTGCGGCTGGGACCACAGGGCCAGCGTGGTGACGATCAGCACCAGCAGCGACAGCAGGGAAAACAGGCGCCAGCCATGCAGGCGGGCAGGTTCGGCGGGACGGTTCATGGCGGGCTCCTTTGGGCGAACGCGGCGGGCGGGGGTGCCGCCGCTGTTCGTGGAGCCATCCTGGCGACGGGCCTTATCCCGGATGTGTCCGGTGAGGCCCGTCTTGTATCTCTCTGTACAAAGCCTCAGCTGGCAGGGCGCAGTTCCAGCTGCACACACAGTCCGCCGCTGGTGCGGTTGGACAAAGTCAGCGTACCACCCAGCGCCTGGCTCAGCTGCTGGGCGATCGCCAGCCCAAGGCCGGTGCCGCCGGTACTGCGGTTGCGCGAGCTTTCCACCCGGTAGAAGGGTTTCATCACCTCGCCGAGTTCTTCCTCGGGGATGCCGGGGCCGTCATCGAGTACACGGACACACACGACGCCCTGGGCATCGCGCTCGACTTCCACCTGGGCGGAGCCGCCGAACTTCAGCGCATTGTCCACCAGGTTGGTGAGCACCCGGCGCAGCGCGTGGGGACGGGTTTCCAGCACGGCATTGCTGTTGCCCTGCAGTTCCACGGCCTGGCCGCTGTCCTGGTAGTCGAGCACCAGGCTGTCGAGGAAGGCGTCGAGGTTGACCTTCACCGCCGCCTCGCTGGCGCCGTCCATGCTGCGCGCATAGGCCACGCCCTCGCGGACCAGATGCTGCATTTCTTCCAGGTCGCTCCAGAGGCGTTCTCGCTCGGGCGAGTCATCCATCTGTTCGACGCGCAGCTTCATTCGCGTGATGGGCGTCTGCAGGTCGTGGGAAATGGCAGCAAGCAGCTGCATGCGCTCCTTCAGGTAGGCGCCAATGCGGCCTTGCAGCGCGTTGAAGGCGCGGGCGGCATAAGCGACTTCGCTGGGGCCGCGCTCGTCCAGTTCCGGCGCCGGGGCGTCGGGGTCAAGATCGTCCACCGCTTGCGCCAGTTGCGTCAGCGGGCGGATCGCCAGGCGCACGGCCAGCCAGGTGCACAGCAGCAGCAACGCGAGCTGTACCAGCAGCACCCAGGGCAGCCATTGCGCCACGGGCACGCCCTTGGGTGTCACGTCGATGGTCAGTGGGCTGCCGTCCTTGAGTGTCAGGTGGACCTGAAAGTGCGGGATGGAGCCGGGGATGTTCTCGAAGCGCAGCGGATAGCGCGGGCCTACGACATCGGCGATGGACATGGCGGCCATCGGCGCCTGCGCCATGTTCATCGGTTCGCCGGGGTCGCCACCATCCAGCCGGTAGCGATAGTTGGGCCGCTGCACCATCGGCAGCCAGGCCTCGCGCTCGTCCCTGGGCAGACGGTCGAGCAGGGCGACGGCAGTGCTGACGTCGGTTTCCAGGTTGCCCAGCATCATGCTGCGCGCACTCTGGTAGCGCTCGTAGAACTGCGAGCAGAACGACAGGCTGTAGGCGAACACCAGCCCGGCGAGGAATATCAGCGCCAGGCGCGCGGCCAGCGTGCGTGGCCAGTGCAGGAGGGATTTCATTCGTTGGGCTCGAGCAGTTCGACGGCCAGGGCGAAGACGTAGCCTTCGCTGCGCACCGTCTTGATGTAGGCGGGCTCGCGGGCGTCGTCCAGCAGGCGCTGGCGCAGGCGGCTGACCAGCAGGTCGATGGAACGGTCGAAGATGTCCGCCTCGCGGCCCTGGGTGAGGTTCAGCAGCTGTTCGCGGCTGAGCACGCGTTGCGGGTGGTCGACGAACACGCGCAGCAGGCGGTACTCGGCGCCACTCAGGGCGACCAGGGTGCCGTCTTCGTCCAGCAGGTGGCGCGCGGTGGTGTCGAGCTTCCAGCGCCCGAAACCGATCAGCCGGCTGGCCTCGCTGACCTGCAGGTTGGGCGGCAGCATGCGCGTGCGGCGCAGCACGGCGTTGATCCGTGCGAGCAGCTCGCGGGCGGAGAAGGGCTTGGTGAGGTAATCGTCGGCGCCCATTTCCAGGCCGATGATGCGGTCGGTTTCGTCGTTGCGCGCGGTGAGCATCAGCACCGGGGTGGACTTGTGCTTGCCCACGCGCAGCTCGCGGCACAGCTTCAGGCCGTCGTCGCCGGGCATCATGATGTCGAGGACGATCAGGTCGACGCTGTTGCCATCGAGGAATGCACGCATCTGCCGGCCGTCCGCCGCCAGGCTCACGCGCAGGCCGTTCTTCTTCAGGTAGTTGCCGACCAGCTCGCGGATCTCGCGGTCGTCGTCGACGATCAGTACGTGATCGACATGGTCCATGCCGGTGCCTCATTCGTAGTGGGTTGAAGCGAGTTTATAGCGCAGCGTCGCACTTGCCTGCCGTGCTTTGTATTCCACTGTATCCAGAGCCGCCGCCGATACCCGGCGCCGCAAACCCGGGCCTTGCGCGACACAAGCCCGATACCTCCTGAACGTGAAATGGGCACCAACGGCGAGGCACACAGCCCCCGCCGGCCAAACCCGACACAGGACAGGAGAACCGCCATGAAAACCATCCAACTTGCCAACGCTTGCCTCTTCGCGGCCCTCGCTGCCTTCGCCAGCTTCGGTGCCCAGGCTGCCGACTCCCAGCCCGCCGAGGCGTACCACTACGGCCAGAAGCTGGACGTGAAGCAGGTCATCGCCATCCAGGAAGAAGCTGCGTCGCCCTTCGACTGCGGCATCGTCAACGCTCGCATGGATTACCTGGATTCCCACGGCCAGCCGCACAGCCTGGCCTACCGCAAGTTCGCCACCAACTGCAACGAAGGCGGTTGATTCCCGAAGGCCACGGCCAGGGACGGCCGCGGCGTTTATCCCCAGCCGCCCACTCCTGAAAAAGCCCACGGGCCGACCGCCCACCGAGGTGCCCATGTTGCTCATCGCCTTTCTCGGCGGGGCGCTGACCCTGCTCAGCCCCTGTATTCTTCCCGTACTGCCCTTGTTGCTGCAGCGCGCCGGCGGACCGGCGTGGTCGCCGTGGGTGACCTTGCTCGGCCTGGCCAGCGGCTTCGCCGTGCTGGCGAGCCTGGCGACCGTCTCCAGCAACTGGGTGATTGCCGCCAGTGAGTGGGGCCGTTGGTTTGCCCTCGCGCTGCTGTCGGTTTCCGCCGTTGCGCTGCTCTGGCCACGTTTCAGCGACGCTCTGGCCAAGCCCTGGGCGTGGCTCGGGGACCGCCTGCATGGCGAAGCTCGGCGTATGCCACCGGGTTTTTCCGCGTGGGTGTTGGGCTTTGCTGCCGGCCTGCTGTGGGCGCCCTGCGCCGGCCCGGTGCTGGGCCTGATTCTCTCCGGCGCCATGCTGCAAGGCCCGAGTGCGCAGACCAGCCTGCTGCTGTTCGCCTACGGCCTGGGTAGTGCCGCCGTGCTGGGCATCGTGCTCTTCGCCGGTCGCCGGCTGATGCAACACCTGCGTCCGCGCATGGCCGTCATCGAAGGCCTGCGTCGCGCCACCGGCGTACTCGCCCTGCTGGCGGTGGTCGGCATCGCCAGCGGCACCAGCGCACAGCTGGCTTCCGGCAGCTCATCGACCCTGGTGAACAGCCTGGAACACAAGGTCATCGACGGCGTGCCCGCGCTTATCAGCCAGCTGATGCCAGGCGACATGGCCCACGGCGCCGAACGCCTGCCCGACCTCGGCCCGGCTCCCGAACTGCAAGGCGCGGTGGAGTGGATCAACAGCCCCGAACTGAATCTGCGTGACCTGCGCGGCAAGGTGGTGCTGGTCGACTTCTGGACCTACGACTGCATCAACTGCCAGCACAGCCTGCCGTACGTGAACGCCTGGGCGAAGAAGTATGCCGAGCAGGGCCTGGTGGTGATCGGCGTGCACACCCCGGAGTACCCGTACGAGCGCGTCCCCGCCAACGTCCGCGACGCCGTGAAGAAGCACGACATTCACTACCCCGTAGCGCTGGATAACCAGTACCGCATCTGGAACGCCTTCGCCAACCAGTACTGGCCGGCGCACTACTTCATCGACGCCCAGGGGCGCGTGCGCCACCTGTCCATCGGGGAGGGCGGGTATGAGGAGCAGGAGCAAGTGATACAGGCGTTGCTGAAGGAGAGGGATGGGGCGAAGGCTGGGGCCTGAGCAAGCGAAGGGGCGGATGGTGTATCCGCCCCTTTGTCTCTTGTGTTGAAGCTTATCTGGAGACATATGGTCTGGGCCTCCAGCTTCTGCCCGTCAAGGCATGATCGATCAGCTCTGGTGATCAGGGCTTATTTGTCCCTGCTCGGGCATCTCCTCCCCGCTGATCAACCACCAGCGGAACTGCGGGTAATGCTCCGCAAGCTGCTCTAGCTCATCGACGGCAAATCTTGCCTTTCCTCGTTTGATGCTCTGCCAGCGTACGTATTCCTTGCTGTTCACTTCAGCCAAATCCTTAAGGCTGGTCAGCTCTAGTAGTTGCAGCGCTCTATCGGCCATGCCCTGGGCCATTGAAAACTCTCATTATGGAATATTGCCATAAAAGCGGATTTATGGATAATGTCCATAATTCTCGCTGCCGTAGTGGCTTGAATACTGACCCAACCACTCTCGAACGGGAAGCCTCGCGCCTGCGCATCCGCTCGCCCTTTCGAAAGCCCACCCAGCTCGAGCTTGGCGACTCGAACCAATGGATCGCTGTTTCCTGCCCCCGGAGGCTCGCCATGGATGATCTCTTCACCGCCACCACCTTCACACGTGACAACCACCACCTGCGCGGCGTGCTGATCGACGATCAGCCCTGGATCGTTGCGCATGACTTCGCGCGACTGCTCGGCCTGCGGCATCCGCAGAGCCTGGCGGGGAAGGTTTCGGGGGATAAGGTGCGAACCGTCTGGCTGTTGCAGGCCCGTGGCACAGAGGAGAAGGTCGAGGTCATCAACGAGCCGGCGCTGTACAAGGCGCTGATCCGTTACGGCCATCCGGAGTACCGCACGGTGGCGCGCTGGCTGTCCGAGGAGGTGATCCCGCTGCTGCGTGATCAGGGACGGGTCGACCCGCAACGACCCCGCCGCGTCCAGATGAGCTGGCGTTCGGACCGGGTCACGGTCCTCGATTGGCAGGGGCGCCTGTGGATTTCCTGGGACGATGTGCCGAAGTTCAGCACGATATCGGCCGATGTCGGTGGTTGGCTGGGGAAGTGGCGAGGGCCCTCGGATTGACCGCTTCGAGGCCAGAGACTCTGAGTGCACCAAGCCGCACGGAGCTGGCGGGATGGGGAAGAACACCCTAGATTAGTCACCGCTATTCGAGGGAGGGAGCCCCCATGCAGTGCCGACTTTGCAAGCAGATTGCCCTGACCGATGAATCAGGGCTCTGCGCTATGCACTTCGAGCTTGAGCGCAGCCAGTTGAAGGGGCGGTGGAGCGTGCGGCCTTATCTCGCCCGATTTCCACTGTCGCTAGGTCTGATCATCGCGGGGCTGGCGCTTTGGTTGGGACTCTCACTCAAGGCGATGTACGCCCACAATCCTGTCGATTCGACGCCCTTCGTCGAGGCGCGGCCGGGAGAGACCTGGATCATCAAAGGGCGTCGCGTCCGACTGTTCAGTGCACCGCAGCGCGAGCTTGGCTCGGGCCACAACGCGATCTTCCTGCATTACGGGGCTCTGGCGGAGATCAAGGCAACCCGGGATGATGGATGGATGCAGGTGAGGGTCGTAAACGGTGGCCAACTCATGGAGGGCTGGATTCGTGCCCAAAATGTGCCGGCCGCCAACAAGGCGAACTGACGCCTTTCAACCGCCCTCCACCCGATTCCGCCCTTGCTCCTTCGCCTCATACAACGCCGCATCCGCCCTTGCTACCAGCCCTTCGGCGGAGGCTTCCTCCCCCGGTAGTGCTACTGCAATGCCGATGCTCACGCTCACCCGCCCCAGTGGTGAAAGCTCATGGGGAAGGGCGAGGGCTTCCACCGCCTGCAGTAGCTTCTGCGCCATGCCACGCACGCCCGCAAGGTCGGTCATCGGCGCGAGGAAAACGAACTCTTCACCGCCGTAACGCGCTACCAGATCGGTCGAGCGGCTGACTGTCGTCGCCAGCGCCTGGGCGATTTCGCGCAGGCAGGCGTCGCCGGCCGGGTGGCCGTAGTGGTCGTTGTAGCGCTTGAACCAGTCCACATCGACCACCGCCAGAGCCAATGGCTCGCCCGAGCGGCGCGCGTGGCCCCATTCCTGCTCCAGCACCTGGTCGAAGCGGCGGCGGTTGGCGATGCCGGTGAGGGCGTCGGTCAGGCTCAAGGCTTCCAACTGGTTGTTCAGCTCACGCAGCTCGTCGGTACGCTCGGCGACGCGCAGCTCCAGTTCGTGCTCGGAGCTGCGGAGGTTATCCACAAGCTGCTGCTGGGCGCGGATCAATTCCTCCTGTACCCGCGCCTTTTCCCGGCGCATCACGTTGAAGCGGTCGGCGAGGGCGAAGGCCAGCACGATCATCTCCATCGCCGAGCCCAGCTGCAGGCCGTCCACGGTGAACAGGTTGGTCGGCACTATGCCCATGGCGCGCAGCGAAGTCATCGCCCCGCCGAGCATCAGCAGTGCGAAGGCGGCGAGGAAGAAGAACGCGCTGCGCTGGCGTTTGAAGGCGCAGACGATGGCTGCCGCCAGCAGTACCACCGCCGTCGTGAAGTTCAGCAGGATGCCGGCACGGGACACATACGGCAGCGCGAACGCGTAGGCGACCAGGCTGAGCAGGTACAGCGCGATCATCGCGCGCAGCACCCTGTCCAGGCGCGGCAGGATGCGGTCGAGTTGCATCATCCGCCGGGCGAACACCAGCAGCGCGGCGAGGGCCAGCGATACGCTCGAGTAATAGACGACGTTGGAGTTCAGCGGCTCACCTGAGAGCGACCAGTCCGGCGCCAGGCCGTTCTTGATCGCCAGTGCTCCGGCCGTGCAGCTCACGAAGACCACGTAGAGCAGGTAGATCGGGTCGCGCAGGGCGAACAGCAGCATCAGGTTGAACAGGATCATCGCCACGGCGATGCCGAAGTACCAGGCCTTGCCGGTGTAGTCGTCACGCTCGTAGGCATGGAACGCCTTCACCGGCCATAGCTGCAGCGGCACCAGCAGGCCGATGCTCGACTCCACCCGCAGGTACAGCACCTGCTCGGCGTGCGCCGGCAGGTTCAATGGGAAGACGAAGTTGCGGTTCGGGTAGACCTTGCTGCTCTGCGGGACGTCGCTGCCAGTGTTGATCGTCCGGTAGTTGCCATTCGCCTGCGGGATGTTTGCCTGCACGTGGGAAATGCGTGGGTTCTCCACCACCAGCAGGCGCTGCACCGGGGCTTCGCTCGGGTTGTTCAGCTGCAACTTCAACCAGAAGGCCGAGCGAGTGAAGCCCATCGCCAGCGAGCTCCCCGGCGGTTGGTCGCCCTTGAAACGTGCCTGCTGCTCGGGGGACTGCACGTCTGCCAGCGTCAGGTTGCGGCTCGGGTCTTCGAGGATGGAGACATAGGTGGTCAGCGTGAGCGGCTGTTGGGTGACGCTGGCTGCATCGACCACTTGACCGGCCCAGGCGGGGCGGATCAATAGAAGGAGGAGGGTAAGGAGCCAGGACAGGAATTGCCGGTGCGGGGCGAGGGCGGGCATGCGGCGGGTCCGGGAACGTAGGTGTGTCACGGAGTTTACAAGACAGGCTTTGACGACGCCAAAAACGCAAAGCCCCCGGTAACTCGCGCTGCCGGGGGCGTTTGCTTGGGATTCTGGAGCGGGCGAAGGGAATCGAACCCCTTAGGGCCAAGTATCAGAGCGACTCAGTCCGTGCCATCACGAGTTTTGGTAGGAATTAAGCGGCTCAGTTCGCGCCACAGCGTGTCAGTGATTTCGACACTTTTTCGACAGTACGTGCCTAGCCGCTAGTGGCATGTGGCCCTCATGTGGTTTCCGTTTGAAGGAAGGCGACTGGTAGAATGTGGTGCCACGCATCAGGAAAGGACGCCCCATTTATGCCCGCAGTTATCGCCGAAAATGATGTCTCTGTTTGGAGCGACGAGACTGGCGCTGTCTACCACTATCCCAAGCGTTACAGCTCTATTTTGCTCCCTGGGGCGCAGGTGATTTACTACAAAGGCAAGCTGACAGATAAAGCGTTTGCTGATCAGCGCCTAAGTACCCAGCCACATTATTTTGGCGTCGCGCGCATTGGAAAAGTTTACTCTGACCCCAAGAGTTCAAAAGGAGATCTCTTTGCTCTAATTGAGGATTTCCAACCATTCGAATGGGCTATCCTAGCAAAGGAGGGAGACAGCTATCTGGAGCCTATATCACCATCGAAAATTAGTAACTATTGGCGCAGCGGTGTACGAGAGATTAGTCAGCATACTTTCGATGACATCCTATCCCGTGCAAAGATCAAGTCTCTGCAGATTTCCGAGAGCTTAGAGCAAGAGGACGCATACGACTTCAAGTCTCGTGTTGAGGGAAGCCCTATCGCCTACTATGGTGTTCGCTACGAGAGAGATCCCAAACTACGGACCCAAGCGATTGCGATTCACGGGCTGAGCTGTAAAGCATGCGGGTTTGACTTCGAGAAGGCATATGGTTCCTATGCGAAGGGCTACATTCATGTTCACCACACTATGCCAATTTCAGAGTTCGATGGCCCAATGCCGGTGAACCCTGAAACTGACCTGGTTACTCTTTGCGCAAATTGCCATTCGGTCGTTCATCGCAAGCGAAGCTCCACTCTCAGCCTTGATGAGTTAAAAGGAATGATCCGTGGGCTGTGGCTGTTCAAGGAACGTAGCTGAAAATAACGCGAGAGACTTCCTCTATACCAGTACTCCCGACGCCCTCTTTTCAAAGCTGCTCGACCTTGATTTCAGCGTGAACTGCTGGCTTGGTTATTATGTTGAAAAAACCTAAAGTTTTCTCGAGTTCGGGCCGTAGCTATAGGTGGTGAGATTCTCAATCAAAAAATAACTGGAGCTTATGAATGGCCAAGCTTGTCATTGCGGTAACTTGCATCATAATCGGTCTGATTCTTGGGATAATCCGAGCTTGGCACGGTGCCTGGTTTGCATGCGTGAGTTATTTCTTGGCGTCCGTGCTTGTCGGGATAAATATAATTTTCGGAATTCCAGCCGCCTGGGAGTTGCCAGTCTCAAAGATGTTGTCAGCGCTAATGCTAGTAACTGGAATTTACTCAGTTTTCTTTGAAAGCCCAGGTATGCAGCTGATAAATTCATCTGCGCATGGTGAGATTTTAAACTCCCTCATCACGAGGCAGGATAGTTGCCCTGAACTGAAAAATTCTTTAAGAGAGGCGCACCAGAAAGCAATGAGTAGATGTTCAACTCAAAGCTATAAGGATCAAATTAGTGCGGTTGCAGATTATCAAAAGGCGGAGCATCTAGGTGCTGGAGCGTCATTCGTAGACGGTATAGCAACTGCATCACGGTCAGTTGAGGTAGATGCCTGCTATGAGAGCTATCTTGAAATCAGCGCGATTTGTCCAGCACTATTTGATGATCTCAGTGATGAAGTTAAGAAGAAATTGCTAGATGTCGAGAGTTTAAAAAAAGGCTAGCCAGGGAGGTAAAAACCAACCCCAAGGTAAGGAGTACTCTTTAAGTCGAGCCTAGCAAGTAGTTTTGAGTTGCCAGGCCGGCAGCATGGTTGAGTGTAATCACGATGAAGAACCACTATCGCATCCGCTCCTTGGAGCCTGCGCAAATTTTTCTTCGATCACCATGAAGAGCTAGGCTGTGTGGCCAGCTGAGCCGCCATGCCGGTCTTGTAGGGGCATCGCACGCGAGCCGTGGAACCGGGCGTCAAACCCGGTTTAAGCAGTATTTTAGAGGGGGCCAATGCCTGCTATTGCTTGTACTGAGGCCGACTCGGCGTTGCGTTTTGGGCCGATGCGTTCCGTTGATTTCGACACTTTTCGGCAGGCATGTGTTATGCGGCGTTTAACAGTAGAAACTGTTTCGTTGATCAAAAAAACGCCAAGCTAACTTTGCCTGTTCTTAGAATGGGAGATCGGATCCTTCTTCATCTTCTTCGAATTCATCCCAGGCGACCTCATCGTCCTCTTCGTAGCTCCTATGTCCAAATCCGGCGATCAATAGTTTATTCTCGTACATTCGCGTTTTTAGACCTTCTAGTCCACTTCGTATGGCGAGAACGGTTCCTAGTACGCGCAGTTTTTCGCCCTGCCTTTCATATCGATTCACTTGAATCAAGCTTCCTAGATATTGGTTGCCCCGCAACCACTCATACCAAGCGGAAACTGATGTGGCGCATGCACGGTCGAAAACAAAGCTTATTTCTACTTTATTTGCTGCTCTTGTTCCTTTGACTAGTTGAGTTTCCTTTGGGGCCGGTGATACATCGGAAAATCGATGAAGGCCTTGTACGAAACATAAGTCGCCAATGATCATGGAATGCCCGACTATAGAGCGATCAAGATTGTCAGATATGTTTCGTACTATAGCTTTTTCAAGAAGGGCGCTGAGCAGTTCTCTCATATATCCGTAGAGGTATTTTCCATTTGATCCGGAATATATGAAGTCCTCTGGTCCTGCGGATGCAATTATGTTGCCAGTGTTGTCGCAGAGACCTAAATTATAGACGACGGGGAACGATAGCAGTTGGTTTGGCTTAATTTCATTTGCTTGCGCTAGCTCGAAAAGACGAAGGTGATTGAAATACCACCAGTTTGCGGATTGAAGCTGAGTTGCTTGTTGTATTGCTATAGAGTCTTTTTTATATACTCTCTTCTCCCATTCTAATTTTGCCTTGCGTATTCGTTCAGGAGTTAATGTCAGTTCCAGTCCTCGCGAGTTATGGGCTTCCCCATGGTGGATTGGACAGAGAACTGCCAAGTTTTCGGGGGAATGGTCATGTGTTTCTGACCAAGGAGATATATGGTGAACGATGATTGGGAGTTTAGGGTCTCGGCAAATACAGCACAGCCATCTATTTCTGAAAAGGACTCTAGAAAGATTTTCTAGGGGGATGGCGGGCCTTCTATCTGCTCTTAATACGAGAATATTCTTAGGGGTTAATCCAAGCTCTTGAAGCTTTTCATTGCTTTTAAGTTTTAGCTTGCTTAGTGTCCACCCCTCTTCTCGAAGTTGCTTTGCGGTAGCACTGTCTATTCCTCGCGCTAGAAGAGCCTTTTCCGTTGGGTTTGTAATCATTATTAACTCCGCCGGTGATTGTCAGTTTATTAGAATGAATTTTTATTTCTGCTACGGTATAAGCTGGCGAATGTGTTCAAATACTTCGCGCTTTTCTTGTTTTGAGCCGCATGCGAACTTGTTCAAAAGATTTGCCAGTTCAAAGTCATCAAGAAATGAATTTTCATATCCAAATTTCCGTACAAATCTGTTGAGGTCGCAAGTCGCGATGGTAGATAAGCCTTTTTTTGTTATTCCGATATATGCAAGTCTTCTCTTGACTATGTGGTCACTGTATTCGTCTATAAAGGGGTGGACAATTTTGAATCTATTGGACGCCGATGGATAACGAATCGCCCGTCCATTTAGGATTGAATCCTCTCCATCATCTACAAGTGTATTTCCCTTCGCCTGGTTGCAGTCGGCGCAGATTATACACATGTTTCTAGTTTCGAATATGAAGCACTCATAAGTAGATTTGGGAAGTATGTGCTCAATGTTTGCATTGTTGGCGGAAGTTACTGATACTTCATTTGCGCAGTAGGCGCAAATGCCTCTTTGATGCTCTCTATAATAAGCTCTTATTCTTGTTCTAAGAGGTTCAAGCTCTTCGCATCCCCAGTCTCTGTGGGTCCTCCCGGCAAATCTCCACTCGGAGATCAAACCGTTGTCTTCTTCGTTCAAGATGTAAGGTTGGTTAATTAATGGCATAGAGTTCACAAACCTCGGATACGGTGCTAATTAATTCGAAGTTTGGGTCTGTCTGGTCAAGTTTGAGTTGCAGTAGCTTAAGTTTTGTCAGGTCCTCCATGTCGGCTAGAGTGGTCGATTTACTGTTTTTGACTTTTGTTAATAGTTGAAATGCTAATCGAGTTATATATTCATTCATTGCGCCAGGAGCATCGAATAGCTCTGTGAGTTGGAAGTCTGCCGAGCGGTTGTAGTAGTCTTTCGCCAAATATATTCTATTGTTGTCTCCCATAGTTGTGATGTAGCAGTTTTCTGATGGGAGGCGAGAAACTATTTGCGGCGAATGGGTCGCCAGTATGAATTGGCAATTCTTGTAGTCTGCGAATACCCTGACAAGAAGGTCCATGAATTTCTCTTGCCAAGAAGGGTGTAAACTTATTTCTGGCTCGTCTATTAGTATTAAGGAGTTGTTTTCTATGTTCCCGGCGATCCCAAGCATTATCACCATTAGGCATTGTTCGCCGGAGCTTGCTCGTCGGAGTGATAGCTCTTGCGATGTTTTTCCTAATGATTTGTTTAGTTTTAAATCAATTAGCCTGACGATTCCGTAGTTTAGCAGTGTTATTAGGGATTCTACTAAGTATGAGTCTGTGGAGTGGTGGTTGCGATTCTCTTTGTAGGTGAATTCTAATTTGAAGAGAGCGTCTTTCTTTCTTTCAAGTCTGTCCCATACGTAGCTAAGGGCTTGCGTTATTCTAGATTTGCCTTCTAAGTTTTGCTGGAGATAGATTTCTGAGCTTCTCGCATCTAAAAGCTCTGTTATCGCGGTGTCGTCAGGCACACCAGATTCATCGTGCCAAATAATTCCGGTTTTTTCGAAGTCTAACTTGTAAAGGCTTTCCTGGCGGTCAAATGTTAATTCAAGGTCTCTTTTGATGTTTAATTTAAATATGAAGGAAAGCTTCGGCTCTAGATCTAATAGGTTGAAAATTTCATAGAAGTTCTCGTGTCGAGATTTTTTAATATATTTATGTAATAGTCCTGCAGCCGCCGAAGAGACAAGCGCCATGGCGTTGGTAGACGAGTTTGACTGACCTCGCATGCCGATGTAGGTATAGATTCTGGAGAATATTTTCTGATGTGCTTTCGATAATGGGAATTTATCGAATGGACTAGTGGATAGTGCAATTATCTTATTTGGTGAGAATCTTTCTACCCCGGAATAGTACTTCCCCAGGGCCCCCTCGGAGAAATAGCGAGAGTATTGAGTTATAATTTCCGCGAGGAACCTGCTTTTTCCGACTCCGTTTTTTCCTATTAATATTGAGAAGGTGTTTTGTCCATCTGTGCGCTCATTTTTTGTTAGAGGTATAAATCCATCTTCAAAAGGAAATTCACTTAAGATTTTCATGTGGTTTTAATCTTTTTTAATTTAACCTATAGGGCTGAAGGTGCTCGCTGCCGTGCAATAGCGCTGTTTTATCTGGTCGCTGCTAGGCTTCCGGTCGCTTTTCCATCTGCCCTCCCATGAGCGGCATTCTTCTTTGAAGAACTGCTTCGCTCCCTTTCTGCATTCGCGGTAGTCGATTGATCCATGTTTGTGATTGGCACATACCGAAGTGTCGTCAATGTAGTTATTGATAACCGTCCACTCTGCGTAGTAATGCGCGCCACCGCTCCATTTATCGACCCATGCACCTGATTGCTCGATGCTGTTGCGGGACAATCTACTTGATGCCGCCGTGGGATTCCGGTACGCCTCGGATTGGCGCACGGCTTCCATGTCAACGACGTTTGTCGCGCCCTTGGGAACGTAGTTGGTGTCGTTATAGACGGTTTGCTTTGGCTGGGCCTGCTGGCGGTTGCGCTCGTTTACGTCATTCCAGAACAGTTGCTCCGGTGTCGCGGCGGGCTGGCCGGCGGGCTCGTTGAATTCGAATTTCGGCGTGTAGCTTTCTGCCGGGGGTACCTGAGCAATCGGCGGCTCAGGTGAAAACTGGAGCTTGTGATCGGCCACGTAGACGGCCAGGGCGGTGAAAGCGACGCCGATGGACACGGCAACCACCCACTTTCCAGCGCTTTGGCGTTTGCGCTTGAGGTGCTGCGGGGCATCTTCCCAGTCTGCTTTCATCTGCACTCAGTCCTTTGAGTTGTGCTGCACTATCATTGTGCCAGTAAATAGTCCTACTTTCTGAAGGGATAGGGAAGTGCTCACGTCACTCGGCAATGCCAGGATTGTGAGTAGGCCACGCCGTCGATGAACTCAATGCCGGTGATGACCAGCGCGTGGGTCGCCATACCGTGAATTTGCACGTCGTGCAGCGTTGGCAGAATCGACCCGTTAGGACTGGTTTTGAGGATTTCGGCGATCAAGGTGGGGCGATTGAGTGGCGAGGTTGAGGCCATCCGCACCCATACGTCTCCCTTAGTACAGGGGCTTTGTCGAAGCCAGCGCGTCCAAGGGCTTTGCCATAGCGGCGCATGCGGCGAATATCGAATTGGATGGCGAAATACTGTTTAAATAAACAGTATTTTGCTGTCGCTTGGCTAGTCGGCAATCGTCATTGGTCGGATTGCCGGCGCTAGCCAGGTCCTTTGCTGAACCAGCGCAGTGCCACCTTCCTGGTTAGCTCTACCCCGCGCTGGGTGTGGCTAATTTGGCATCAGCCTCCTCATAGCCAGGGGCAACCTGGCCGCGGGCAGGGTCAACCTCGCCTTTCAGAAGCCAGAGCTCGTACTGAGGGAATGCCTTCAGTAGCTCTTCTAAGTCTTCGATTCGCGCCTTCACTTTGCGATTGGTCGCGACTGTCTGCCACCGCTGTCTCTCAGAAATAGCAGTGCTCTCGGCTAATTTTGTCGCGCCGATAAACCTTACAAGCGTTCTAACCCGCTCTTCTATCATTCCAAACGGCTCTAAGAACTGATAAATAATTTATTGATGAATTATTTATCAGTGCTAGGATGGGCTCGTGATAAATAATTTATTAGGGCGCTTCGTCCTAATGGAATGAATAGTGACGGAACGAGCATGGAACTGGAAGAGCTGAACCCCGGTGCCCTTGTAGGGCCGCAACAGGACGTAGAGCCCATCGAGAAGTGGGCGGAACGCAACGGCGTCACCTTCGGCACCGCCCGCGCTTGGGTGTACCGGGGCGTCCTGCCCTCGGTGAAGCTCGGCAAGCTCCGTATGGTGAATAGCGCGCTGCTGCGTATGTGGCTGCTGGAGCAGGAGTGGACGGCATGAAGGCAGAAATTCTCGCGGAGTTTCTGCGGACGCTGACTCTTTTCCGCTGCTCTGATTCGCAGCTCGGCACTTGGGCGCGGGATCACAACGCCAGTTGCTATGGCCGTCTTCTGGGATTTATCGACGCTCTCGAAATGGCTGGGGAGATTGGATACGACGAGTTCTCCCGCATGGAAACCCTCATTTTTAACGTGACCGGATACAGCGGCCGTCCATTCCCCGGCGCTCTCAATGCTGGTCCTGTCATGCCGTCTTGGGAGGCGTTCAAACGCTGCCAGGGAGTAGGGGAGGCAACTGCTGATGATTCCATTGAAGTACGTTCGTCAACCGCACGCCCTGGACTGCGACTGCTCTGTCTGCTGGTCCCGTCGCGAACTGGCGAAACCCGATCCCTGCCAGTCCACACCCTGCACCGAGTGCCGCCCTACGCGAGTCTTCACGGTCGTTACCACGATGGCCAAGGTCGCTGGAGTGTGGCGCTCGATCCACTCGACGTACCGGGTGGAACCGGGTTTTACCTGCGCGAAACACATGCCCGCGCTCCGTCCCCCGAAGTACTGGCACGTTATCTACGACAGCGGCAGGCCGACACCCTTCGTCCCTGTGCGCGAGCCCTTCGAGCTGGAGGCCTGAGCCATGCACACTGACGCCGCCTTCAGCCTTACCTTGCTCTTCGCTCTTCTCACCTGTGTTGGCTTTCCGCGGATGTGCGTGGCCCACGAAATTTCGAAGTGGGCCGACCGCCACAACCGCCCCCAGGCCAATCAGGTCCAGGGCCGCCGCACCGGCTTGTCCGAACGCGCTTTCCCGTTCGGACAAACGGAGCGCCGGGCGAAGCGCACCCTTGACCGTCCCCCACCTTGAATAGCCTCCGCTCGGGAGTGAGGGGCAGCACCACCGCCCCGCGCTCCTGAGCCCTCGGCGGCGAGAGCGGGATGACAAGGGCAGCGCCCTTGGTGTTTTCCCCACTCACCGCACGCACCACCGCAAAACCCTGGCACCACCACACCCGCTGAAAGACGGCCACCAACGCGCCCAATTTGCAGCAGCGGGCCAACTCATGCCCGAAAAAGGCAAAGGAGCTTCACATGAATATGTTTGCGACCACTGGCGGAATTGTTGAACTGTGGGTCACCCAGACCGACACCTTCACCTCCAAAACGTCCGGCGAAGTCTTCGCCAGCGTCCAGGCTATTTCGCCGATCCCGGACGGCGCTCGCGGCAATGCCCGTGGCTTCGAAATCACCCAGTACGACATCGAGCCGACCCTGCTCGACGGCATCGTCTTCGAAGGCTCCCCGGTGCTGTGCAGGTTCGCCACCGTGGTGCGCCCGACCAAGGATCGCTTCGGCAACACCAAGAACACCCAGGTGCTGACCGAGCTGCTGGCCGTGGGCAAAGAAGCCGCTGCCCCGACGCCGGCCAGTCGCCCAGCCGCTCAGCCTCAAGCCCAACGCCCGACTCAGCCCGCCGCGGAGAAACCCACCGACAGCAGCAAGTCCTGAGGGGGAGGGTAGGTAGATGAAAGCGCCGCTCCGTTTCGCCTTCGGTTGGGTTCTGTACGTGGCAATCCTCTGCGCCGTATCGCCTGCCGTGCGTGCGGTGCGCGAGTTCCTCGAACCTTACCCGCTGGACTCCGTGATCGCTGTGGTCGCGGCGGCGTTCGCCTTCTTCGGCATTTGGTGGTTCGTCCTGCGCTCCTTCTGGAGCTGGTGCGACCAGCCACGCAAGGAGGCCCGCTGACATGTCAGGCGTGGTTGCCGTTCAGGTCTGCACCAGTTGGGCGTCCACAGCGGACGGCCTCATGCAGTGCCAGCACCTCGAATGGCAACAGGCCTATCTCATTCCGCCCGAGGCCGCTGGAGCCATTGAGATTCTGGTCAACGGCGGCTTCTCCCTGGAGGCCTTCAGCATCGGTGCTGCGGGCGTCATGGGGGCATTCGTGACGGGGCTTTTGACTGGCTGGGTCGCGTCACTTCTTCGTAAAGCCAGATAGAGAGGAAACACCATGAACGCCATGAAACAACGCATCGCCAAGTTCAGCCCGGCTCGCTCCTTCCGCAATCTGTGCATCGCCGGCTCCGTCACCGCTGCCACCTCGCTGCCGGCCTTCGCGGGCGTCATCGACACCAGCGCGGTGGAAACCGCCATGACCGATGGCCAGGGCGACATGAAGACCATCGGCGGCTATGTGGTTGCCGCGCTGGTCATCCTCGCGGTGGCCGGCCTCATCTACAGCATGCTGCGCAAAGCCTAAGCGTGCTGTGGTCGGTGTGGTTGGGGGCCTTCTTCGCCGGGGCCTTCATCACGGGCTACCGCTGCGGCGAATTCTTCTGACTGCACTGATGTGCCGAACCTGGACCCCGCTTCGGCGGGGTTCTTTTTTCTGGACACACCACAATGAAACATCAATGCCACCGCCTCCTGCTGGTCGTGCTGCTTCTGCTGAGCGGCCCGGTCCTCGCGGCTGACTATTCATGGACTGTCGCAGGTCAAGCGTGGACAACCGCGCCGTCACCGGGACAGGCGTGTGCGATCTGGGCCAAAGACATCACTTACCCCGGTGGCCAAAAGACCAGTTTTGGATTTGTCAGCGAAACGAAGTATTGGTGCCGGGTGGCTGCCAACAATGGCACTGGTTC
>NZ_JAKSXG010000020.1:0-86623 GCF_022380625.1 Pseudomonas sp. DP-17 | reverse complement strand
ATGCTCAATTTAATGAGCTAAAACTCTCGAATTCACGAGTGTTACTTGCGTTGCTGATAATCAGTCGATCATCAGTCTTACATCACAAGCACCCACACGAATTGCTTGATTCAACTTGTTAAAGAGCAGTTGGTTAAGGCTTTCGTCTCAACCGAGGCGCGTATTCTACGCTAACCTCATCTTTCGTCAAGCTTTATTTTTCGAAAATTTCTTTTCTACTCAACCGCTTGCGCTTCAGCGAAGGAAACCTTCTCATCAGCGGGAGGCGCATTCTACAGCGATCAAACTCACTGTCAAGCACCTCGGCGATCTTCTTTTCAGCGAGCCACCGAAGTAGCTGGAGAAAAGCGGCAAGTGAATCACCTGCCCGACCACCACTCTCAACTTCGAATTTCTGTAAGTACTTGATTTTCAAGTTCTTTCAGCGCTTCGTCGCTGGGAGTGGTGCGCATTATAGGGAGTTTAAATGGGCCGTCAACGACTTTTTGCAGAAAGATGACAAAGGGCCTTCCCCTCCTCCTTCTATATAGAAGGAGGACCGCCCCGCAGCCGCATCACCCCTGGCGCATCGGTAACGACCATGCAACTGAATCGCGTCCCATATTAGAGAAGACGCTGCCGAACCGCCCATCTCAGGCACGCTTCCCAAATTCCTACGCGCTTTGCAGGTTGCGACCTCGGAAAGCCCTCCTCCATCCTCCGGCCGTCACGGTCAATCCCGTGGCCAGGTTTAGCGACTTGAAGAGATGGCGCGATTGCGCTGAAGGCGCATGCGGGAAACAGCGACTATTTCCTGTAGGCCCTTTCACGCCTGTAGTATTCACTACTGGCTCTATGGCGGATCGCGCGGGGAGACCCTCGGGTCTGCCGGTTCCATCTCCCGGTTCGCTAACCCTGCGCGGTCCGCCACCCTTTGAATAGCGACAACGTGTGGCGGCTCCTCAACCTCGTAGATGGAGCTTCACCATGCAAGACACCTACAAGCCTGTCGTTTTCCAACGCCACACCCACCAACTGCGCGCCGTCCTGATTGACCGTCAACCCTGGTTCGTCGCCCACGACTTCGCCCTTCTGATCAACACCCGCCGCCCCTACCGCCTGCCCCAGCGCATGGACCCGGAACAGAAACGCGCCGTCATCCTGGAATACCTCAGCGGCTTCCGCGAGGAAGTGGAAGTCATCAGCGAATCCGGTGCCTACAAAGCCCTCTACCGCTTCTGGCACCCTGAACACCGCAACATCGCCAAATGGCTCAGCGACGAAGTCCTCCCCACCCTCCACGACACCCAGCACATCCCCGACACCAACCCCCACCGTGCCTTCATGACCTGGGCCAACCAACGTATCGGCGTTATCAAGTGGCAAGGCGAAATCTGGATAGCGCGACGGGACCTGCCGATATTTCTGGCGGCGCAGGATGATTGGGCGCTGAGGGACGCGCCGAGTTGGCGATCGATATAGGTAATCTTTGCAGAAAGAGAAATACAAAAAGGCCGGTTCATTGCTGAACCGGCCCTTCTAACTCCAAAGCTGGAATAAATAGTTCGACAACGGAGCACACCCAGCCGAGCATTTGAGCTCGACCATCGCCCCAGTTACTCCTCCGCGAAGTAGTCACTGTCGAGCTGTTTCACCTCATACACCTGCTTAACGCTAACGCCCAGGTTGTTCTCCACCATCAGGCGCGCGAGTTCAACGCCGTCAATCAGCACCACTTTGATATCCAGCCCCAGCGCCGCCTCGCGGGCACCGGCGGAGAAGTCCGAGGTGGTGATGAACACGCCTTTTCGCGCCCGCTGTCGGGTCAATGCGCCGATGAACTTGTCGATCTCCGGGCGGTGCACAGTGTTGCTCCAGCGCTTGGCCTGCAGATAGATCACGTCGAGGCCGAGCTTGTCCTCCTTGATAATGCCGTCGATGCCATCGTCACCCGTTTGGGGAACAGGCCATGCATTACTTGTTCAACCGAGTGGCTGTTGACCTGGGCCATCACATCCTCCTGGCGACTGATGCGATTGGCGATGCCGGTGAGAAACTGCAATTGGTCGTCATCGCTCACTTCAGCACCGAAGATATCGTTCAGCGCCTCGATAATTTCCGATAGCCGCTTCTTCTCCGGGTCATGGGCCTTGCCGCTGCCCAGCCCGCGAGCCGGGTCAAGGCCATATTCGCCTTTCTCTTCACTCAAGCGCAGCTGATGCTCGGCGCGCTTGGTCAGGCGGTAGTGGGTCAGTTGCAGTTCGCCCACGTCCACGTCTTTGCACGCAGTCCACGCCCTGCAGCTTCTTGTCCACGTACATGGCGCACAGCTTGGGCTGATCGAAGCCGGTCTGGTACTTGTTGGCGGCGATCATCACGTTGAAGTCCTGGGTGTCGAAGGCTTCCGCCAGGTCACGCCCGTTCAGGCCGGGGTTGAGCAGGCTGCTGCTTTCCGTCACCTCTTCAGGGATCACCCCGTCCGGTAGCACGCTGCCGGAGAAGGCCACCAGCGGATGCACATCGCTGTAGCCCATCTGCTTCACATAGGCCTGTACCGCCAACTGGTAGCGCACCGCCTCCTGGCGGCTGCTGGTGACCACCATGGCCTTAGCCTGACCGCCAAGTAGGTGGCGGATATTGGCGCGAAAGTGTTCGACTATCACCTCCACCTTCTGGCTGATGTTGTACGGATGCAGGCGCACCCAGCGCGCCAGTTTCATGCGCGCCTTCTTCGAGTCCACTTCATCATCGTCGCCATCCGAGTGGGCGATCTTCCAGGCGGTGCCGTAGGTGGTGTAGTTCTTCAGTACATCGAGGATAAAACCTTCCTCGATGGCCTGGCGCATGGAGTACAGGTGAAAGGCCTCGGGCTTGTTGTCGGCGCTCGCCGGCAGCGCAGGATTGGCCGGGCGGCCGAACAGCTCCAGGGTTTTGGCCTTGGGTGTGGCAGTGAAGGCGTAGTAGCTGATGCGTTCATTGGGCGGCCGAGCGGCTACCGCAGCATTTTGTATATCTTCGGCACTGACCTCATCCCCTTCAGGCATAGGCGTTGCGACTCAAACATGAGCCCAGATTGAGCCTTCACCACAAAAAGAACGAAGACACGCTTTGGTGCCTTCAGCTCAGACACAAAAATCCTAGGCATAAAAAAACCCAACCACCGAAGTGGTTGGGTTTTTCTGAATTTGGTCGGGACGGAGTGATTCGAACACTCGACCCCTTGCACCCCATGCAAGTGCGCTACCAGGCTGCGCTACGCCCCGACGTTGCTTTTGAGTTCCCTCAGAAGCGGATCGCACTATACCCCAAGCATTTGCTTTGGAGAAGTGCTTTTTTCATTTTTTTCAGTTACTTGCGCAGCACATGCAGTACGTCTTCCAATTCGGCAATCATCTGCCGGATCAGTTGCTTGTACTGGGTGGCGTCCTCGCGTGCTTCGTCGCCGGTGAGGCGCTGGCGAGCGCCGCCGATGGTGAAGCCCTGGTCGTAGAGCAGCGCGCGGATCTGGCGAATCATGAGCACATCCTGGCGCTGGTAGTAGCGCCGATTGCCCCTTCGCTTGACCGGGTTGAGTTGCGGGAACTCCTGTTCCCAGTACCGCAGCACGTGCGGCTTCACCGCGCAAAGATCGCTCACTTCACCGATGGTGAAGTAGCGCTTGCCCGGAATGGGGGGCAGCTCGTCGTTATGACTTGGTTCCAGCATAAGCCTCAACCCTGGCCTTCAGTTTCTGCCCTGGACGAAAGGTGACGACGCGCCGGGCTGTGATCGGGATTTCCTCTCCCGTCTTCGGGTTGCGTCCGGGACGCTGGCGCTTGTCGCGCAGGTCGAAGTTGCCGAAACCCGACAACTTCACCTGTTCGTTATGCTCCAGCGCCTGGCGGATCTCTTCGAAGAAGAGTTCCACCAGTTCCTTGGCTTCCCGCTTATTCAGGCCCAGCTCTTCGTACAGACGTTCAGCAATTTCAGCTTTCGTCAGAGCCCCCATACGCTACTTCCTTAACGTGGCGTTGAACCTTTGTTCCAGCGAGGCGACGATATTCTGCGTAGTCGCGTTCACCTCGTCATCGTTAAGAGTGCGTGATGGATGCTGCCAGGTCAAGCCAACCGCCAAGCTTTTTCTAAGCGGATCAATGCCTTTACCGTGGTAGACGTCAAACAACCTGAGATCCGTCAGCCATTCGCCCGCCGTTTCACGGATATTGGCCAGCACGAACTCGGCCGGAGTATCCAGATCGACGATCAGCGCCAGGTCACGACGTACTTCGGGGAAGCGCGACAGTTCGCTGAATTTCGGCAGGCGACCCTTGGCCACTTCGGCCAGTACCAGCTCGAAGACATAGACCGGGCGATCCAGGTCCAGCGCCTTGGCCAGTTCCGGGTGCAGGGCACCCAGGTAGCCCACCAGCACGCCGTCGCGTTCGATCTTGGCAGTCTGGCCCGGGTGCAGCGCCAGGTGCTCCGCCGGGGAAAAGGTGAAGGCATCGATGGCGCCGGCGTTACCCAGCAGCGCTTCGACGTCGGCTTTCACGTCGAAGAAATCGACGTTTTCGCGACCATTGGCCCAGCCTTCCGGCTGACGGGCGCCGCAGACGACGCCTGCGAGCATGTTTTCCTGCACCAGCCCTTCCAACTGACCGACGAAGCGCAGGCCACTTTCGAACAGGCGCACGCGGGTCTGCTGGCGGTTGAGGTTGTGCTGCAGGGACTTCACCAGACCCGGCCAGAGCGAGGCGCGCATGGCAGCCATGTCGGCGGAGATCGGATTGGCCAGCATCAGCGGCTCGACACCGGGATGGAACAGCTGGAACAGCTTGGGATCGATGAAGCTGTAGGTGATGGCTTCCTGGTAGTCGCGGGCGACCAGCAGACGACGCAGCGCCGGCAGTTCGGCCTGGGACTCGGACTTTGTGTTCGGTGCCAGGCGGGCCTGCGGATAGCGAACCGGGAGACGGTTGTAGCCGTACAGACGGCCCAGCTCTTCGATCAGGTCGACTTCGATGGAAACGTCGAAGCGATGGCTCGGCACGCCAACGGTCCAGGCGTCGGCACCGGCTTTCTGGACATCGAACTCCAGGGCGGTGAGCAGACGCTCGATCTCGGCGTTTTCCAGCGTCATGCCCAGCATCTGGGTGACGCGCTCGGCGCGCAGGGTGACCGGCGCAACCTTGGGCAGGTCGGCTTCGCTGACGGCTTCCACGATCGGCCCGGCTTCGCCGCCGACGATCTGCAGCAGCAGTTCGGTGGCGCGCTCCATGGCACGGCGAGCCAGCTGCGAGTCCACGCCACGCTCGAAGCGGTGCGAGGCATCGGTATGCAGGCCATAGGAACGAGCCTTACCGGCAACAGCGATGTTGTCGAAGAAGGCGCTTTCGAGGAACAGGTCGCGGGTCTTGGCGCTGACGCCACTGTGCTCGCCACCCATCACGCCGGCGATGGCCAGGGCGCGTTCGTGGTCGGCGATCACCAGGGTGTCGGCACGCAGGGTGACTTCCTGACCGTCGAGCAGGACGAGCTTCTCGCCCTCCTCCGCCATGCGCACGCGCACGCCGCCCTTGATCTCGTCGAGGTCGAAGGCGTGCATCGGCTGGCCGAGTTCGATCATCACATAGTTGGTGATGTCGACGGCAGCGTCGATGCTGCGGATGTCGGAACGGCGCAGGCGCTCGACCATCCACAGGGGAGTCGGCTTGCTCAGGTCGACGTTACGAACGACTCGACCGAGGTAACGCGGGCAGGACTTGGGCGCCAGCAGCTCAACGCTGCGCACTTCGTCGATCTGCGGGGCAACGGCGTTGACCACCACCGGTTTGACCTCGGCGCTGTACAGCGCGCCGACTTCGCGAGCGAGGCCGGTCAGGGACAGGCAGTCACCACGGTTAGGGGTCAGGCCGATCTCGATGGAGGCGTCATCCAGTTCGAGGTAGTCGCGGATATTGGCACCCACCGGCGCGTCCGCGGCAAGTTCCATCAGGCCGGCGTTTTCCTCGCTGATTTCCAGCTCTTTGGCCGAGCAGAGCATGCCGTTGGATTCAACGCCGCGCAGCTTGGCTTTCTTGATCTTGAAGTCGCCCGGCAGTTCGGCGCCAATCATGGCGAAGGGGATCTTCAGACCCGGGCGCACGTTGGGCGCGCCGCAGACGACCTGGAAGGTCTCCGAACCATTGCTGACCTGGCAGACGCGCAGCTTGTCGGCGTCCGGGTGCTGCTCGGTCGACAGCACTTCGCCCACGACGACGCCGCTGAACTGGCCGGCGACCGGGATCACGGCGTCGACCTCAAGGCCCGCCATGGACAGACGAGCCACCAGCTCGTCTCGGGATACCTGCGGATTTACCCAGCTCCGCAGCCACTGTTCACTGAATTTCATCCTGCTCTCCTAAATGCGTTGACGGTCGTGCGGGCTAGCGGAACTGGCCGAGGAACCGCAGATCGTTGTCGAAGAACAGGCGCAAGTCGTTCACGCCGTAGCGCAGCATGGCCAGACGCTCGATACCCATGCCGAAGGCGAAGCCCTGGTACTTCTCGGGGTCGATACCGGACATGCGCAGCACGTCGGGGTGGACCATGCCGCAGCCCATGACTTCCAGCCAGCCGGTCTGCTTGCAGACGCGGCAACCCTTGCCACTGCAGAGCACGCACTGGATGTCGACTTCCGCCGAAGGCTCGGTGAAGGGGAAGAAGGACGGACGGAAGCGGACGGAGAATTCCTTCTCGAAGAAGGCGCGGAGGAATTCTTCGATGGTGCCCTTGAGGTCGGCGAAGCTGACGTCTTCATCGACCAGCAGACCTTCGACCTGGTGGAACATGGGCGAGTGGGTCAGGTCGGAGTCGCAGCGGTACACGCGGCCCGGGCAGACAATGCGAATCGGCGGCTTCTGGCTTTCCATGGTGCGGACCTGTACCGGCGAGGTATGGGTGCGCAGCAGCATGTTCGCATTGAAATAGAAGGTGTCGTGCATGGCACGAGCCGGGTGGTGACCCGGAATATTGAGCGCTTCGAAGTTGTGGTAGTCGTCTTCGACTTCCGGCCCCTCGGCCACTTCATAGCCGATGCGGGTGAAGCACTGCTCGATGCGTTCCTTGGTGCGGGTGACCGGATGCAGGCCGCCGGAGGACTGGCCACGGCCCGGCAGGGTCACATCGATGCGCTCGGCAGCCAGCTTGGCGGCGAGGGCGGCACCCTCCAGCTCGGCCTTGCGGGCGTTCAGCACATCCTGAACCTTTTCCTTGGCGACGTTGATCAGCGCACCGACCTTGGGGCGCTCTTCGGCCGGCAGGTCGCCCAGGGTCTTCATGACCTGGGTCAGCTCGCCTTTCTTGCCGAGGTAATGAACCCGGATCTGCTCCAGGGCGTTGACGTCTTCGGTGTTCCGCACGGCGTCCAGGGCCTGCGAGACCAGCGCGTCCAGGTTTTCCATGTACCAACTCCAGATACAAAATAGGGGAAGAGCGGTAAGGCTCTTCCCCTATCGGTGACGTTACGTCCGGACCAAGATCCGGTAACTGTCGCGGGGCTTAAGCCAGGCTGGCTTTCGCTTTCTCGACAATTGCGGTAAACGCCGCTTTTTCGTTCACAGCCAGATCGGCCAGGACCTTACGGTCGATCTCGATGGCCGCTTTTTTCAGGCCAGCGATCAGACGGCTGTAGGACAGACCGTTCAGACGAGCACCAGCGTTGATACGGGCGATCCACAGAGCGCGGAACTGACGCTTGCGCTGACGACGGTCACGGTAGGCGTATTGGCCTGCCTTGATTACCGCCTGCTTGGCAACACGGAATACGCGCGAACGCGCGCCGTAGTAGCCTTTTGCGAGCTTCAGAATCTTTTTGTGACGACGACGGGCAATCACGCCACGCTTAACACGAGCCATTTATTTATCCTCTACCAGAAATCAACGCAGACGCAGGGAGCGTGCTACACGGCGAACGTCGGAAGCAGCGAGCATCGAAGTGCCGCGCAGCTGACGCTTACGCTTGGTGGTCATTTTGGTCAGGATGTGGCTCTTGAAAGCGTGCTTGTGCTTGATGCCACCAGCAGTCACTTTGAAGCGCTTTTTGGCGCCACTCTTGGTTTTCATCTTTGGCATGTTTAGTACTCCGCATTCGTTAACAACTGATAACCATCAGGCCTGCCAGTGCCCGGGAGGTTATTTACGCTTCTTGGGAGCGATGACCATCATCAGCTGGCGTCCTTCCAGCTTAGGATGCTGTTCCACGGTGCCGAATTCAGCGAGGTCGGTTTCGACCCGCTTCAACAACTCCATGCCCAGCTCCTGGTGGGCCATCTCACGACCACGGAATCGAAGCGATACCTTGGCCTTGTCCCCTTCATTAAGGAAACGTACCAGGTTGCGTAGTTTTACCTGGTAATCCCCTTCTTCCGTCCCTGGACGAAACTTGATTTCTTTGATCTGTTGCTGGTGCTGGTTTTTCTTCGCAGCAGCGGCTTGCTTCTTCTTCTCGAAGAGATGCTTGCCGTAGTCCATGATGCGGCAGACAGGGGGCACCGCATCAGCAGAAATTTCCACCAGGTCCAGCTTGGCCTCGTCAGCCAGACGGAGTGCCTCATCGATGGAGACCACGCCAATCTGCTGACCGTCAGCACCAATCAGACGAACCTCACGGGCGGTGATGTTCTCGTTGATCGGCGGTTTCGGGAGAGCCCGCTTATCCTGTCTCATTTCACGCTTAATAATGATTACTCCGAGTCTTGGCGACCACGCCGGGAAACCGCCTGAGCGAGCAGCTCCGCGAACTGGGCGACCGGCATCGAGCCGAGGTCTGCCCCCTCGCGCGTACGTACGGCGACGGCCTGCGATTCAACTTCCCTATCACCGATAACCAGCAGATAGGGAACCTTGAGCAAAGTATGCTCGCGGATTTTAAAGCCAATTTTCTCGTTTCTCAAGTCAGACTTGGCACGGAATCCGCTTTGCTCGAGCTGACGCACCACTTCTTCGGCCCATTCGCCCTGCTTGTCAGTGATATTCATCACTACCGCCTGGGTCGGTGCGAGCCAGGCCGGGAACAGGCCGGCATAGTGCTCGATCAGCATGCCGATGAAGCGCTCAAAGGAGCCGAGGATCGCGCGGTGCAACATCACTGGGCGAGTACGACTGTTATCTTCGGCGATATAGCTGGCATCCAGACGCTCCGGCAGGTTCGGATCGTACTGCAAGGTGCCGCACTGCCAGTTACGACCGAGGCAGTCCTTCAGGGTGAACTCGATCTTCGGACCGTAGAAGGCGCCTTCGCCCGGCTGGTATTCCCACTCCAGGCCGGATTCGTTCAGGGCATCGGCCAGCGCGCTTTCGGCACGGTCCCACAGCTCTTCGGAACCGACGCGCTTGGCCGGGCGAGTGGAAAGCTTCATGGAGACATCGCTGAATCCGAAGTCCGAGTAGACCTGCAGGGTCAGCTTGATGAAGTCGGCCGCCTCTTTCTTCACCTGCTCTTCGGTGCAGAAGATGTGCGCGTCGTCCTGGGTGAAGCCACGCACGCGCATGATGCCGTGCAGCGCGCCGGACGGCTCGTTGCGGTGGCAAGCACCGAACTCGGCAAGGCGCAGCGGCAGGTCGCGGTAGGACTTCAGGCCCTGGTTGAAAATCTGCACGTGGCACGGGCAGTTCATCGGCTTGACGGCGAAGTCGCGGCTTTCCGACGACGTGGTGAACATGTTCTCGGCGTAGTTGGTCCAGTGGCCGGAGCGCTCCCAGAGGATGCGATCGACGACCTGCGGGGTGCGGACTTCCACGTAGCCGTGGTCACGCTGCACCTTGCGCATGTACTGCTCGAGCACCTGATAGACGGTCCAGCCGTTCGGGTGCCAGAAGACCATGCCCGGCGCTTCCTCCTGGAGATGGAAGAGGTCGAGCTGCTTGCCGATGCGACGGTGATCGCGCTTTTCGGCTTCCTCGATGCGCTGGATATAGGCTGCCAGCTGCTTCTTGTCCGCCCAGGCAGTGCCGTAAACGCGCTGCAGCTGCTCGTTCTTCGAGTCGCCGCGCCAGTATGCACCGGAAATCTTGGTCAGCTTGAAGGCTTTCAGGAAACGAGTGTTCGGCACGTGCGGGCCGCGGCACATGTCCACGTACTCCTCATGGAAGTATAGGCCCATGGCCTTCTCGTCCGGCATGTCGTCGATGAGGCGCAGCTTGTACTCCTCACCACGAGCCTTGAAGGTCTCGATGACCTCGGCACGCGGCGTCATCTTCTTGATGACGTCGTAGTCCTTCTCGATCAGCTCGGCCATGCGCTTTTCGATGGCAGCCATGTCTTCGGGGGTGAAGGGGCGCTCGAAGGCGATGTCGTAATAGAAGCCTTCGTCGATCACCGGGCCGATGACCATCTTGGCGGTCGGGTACAACTGCTTGACCGCATGGCCCACCAGGTGAGCGCAGGAGTGGCGGATGATTTCCAGTCCATCCTCGTCCTTCGGGGTGATGATCTGCAGGGTCGCGTCGCTGTCGATGATGTCGCAGGCATCGACCAGGCGACCGTTGACCTTGCCGGCCAGGGTAGCTTTCGCCAGGCCTGCGCCAATGGATTGCGCCACCTCGGTCACACTGACCGGATGATCGAAGGAACGCTGACTACCGTCGGGAAGAGTAATGATGGGCATGGCGCCTCCTCTCCTAGTGGTGACCCCTACGAAAGGCCACATGGGTTGGGATGTGCCAGTAAGCGTCGCCCGCCGGGCAGGCCTGCCTCACAGTGGCAGGCGCCTTCTCGGCACCCTGCGCATTCGCGCGCGGACGTAGATCACTGGAAGAAATCGACTACCTACCCGCAAACGATAGCGGGCAAGGCGTGGGATGTTACTGCATGTTTGGGAAGCTGACGAGCGGCAAGCCTGGCTTCGCTCAGTACTGCTCGACAAATTCCAGCACAGCACGATTGAAAGACGCCGGGCGAACCACATTCATGCCATGAGACGCTCCGGGAATCATCACCGTCCGTGCATCAACCAGTGTTGCTTGCAATGCCTGAAGGATTCGCGGAAATGGCTCCGGACTTTTCACCCCGCCGATCAGCAACACCGGTATTTTCAATTGCGATATCTGACCATGATTAACAGGCAAGGGATGATCGGCCACCTGCCCAACCAATGTCATGGCATTGGCCGTCGCCATTTCGCGGAACTGCCGCGAAGAGCGTGACCAGACTCCCGCCCCACTGACTGTATCGACAAAGAGTTGCAACCCCTCTTCCACCGCTCCGGCGCGAATCATTTCCAGAGCCTGCTGGCGAAACTGATTGCGCTCGACGGGAGATACCGGCGCCTCGATATTCACCGCAGTAAAAACATCATCGGCGAAGTCTCCGCCGGGATCCGCGAGAATCAATGAGCGCAACTTCTGCGGAGCGGCCTGCGCCACTCGCAGGCAGATATTTCCACCTCGCGAATGCCCCAGCAAATGCACCGGACCAGACAACTGCTCAAGCAGTGCCAATAAATCCTCAACATGCTGCTGCGTCGTGAAACCTGGCCCTTCGCCATCCCATTGCTCCGGGAAGTAATGACGCAGACTCGGCACTATCAGCCGATAGCGTGCGGACAACGCCTCGACCTGCCCCTGCCAGTAGCGATAGTCGCAGAGCGAGCCATGGACCAGGAGCAATGGCACACCCCACCCGGCCACTTGGCACGTCAGTTCATGATCATTGGTCCGATATCGCACTATCTCGTTATTCATTCAGCACTCACACACAACGCACCACAACAAAGCACACAGACTCTGCAAGGACAATTGACCAACAAAAATCCAGCCTCCCTTTTGCCTGCGCATTATCCCCATCAATCAACTAACCCACCAACCCTTCATCAGCCCTTAACATTTAAGGCATGCCTCCCCAATCGCAACAATTCATCTATTCAGTTGACGCGAACAATCAATAGATCACAGAATCACGCCTTACTAAATCACCCTGCATACGGGAGCACCCAGATGTCCAAACTTGCGGAATTCCGCGAAGCCGAGCGCAAACTCCAGGAACAACTCGCCCTGCTCGAAAAACTCAAGAGCGATGGCGGCCTGAAGAAGGAACTGGAGTTCAAGGATCAACTGCAAGCCTTGATGGACCAGTACGGCATGAACCTGCGCAATGTCATCGACATTCTCGACCCGCAGACCGTTGCCGAACCTGCCGCTGCACAGCAGCCGCGCCGCACCCGCCAACTGAAGGTCTACAAGAATCCGCACAATGGCGAGACCATCGAGACCAAGGGTGGCAACCACAAGACCCTGAAAGCCTGGAAACAGCAGTACGGTGGCGACACCGTGGAGTCCTGGCTTCAGTAAGACCGATCTTCCGCGGAGCGCTCCCGCTCCGCGGAATTTCTCCATCGCCCGGCGGCTTCTGACAGACGGCTGTATAAAAACTAGCCATCATTAGAAGAAATCCTTATACTGGCCGGCAGCGAACACCAAACCCAAGGTCGCCCCTCCCAGCACTCCCTACCTGATCCAGGGCAGAAGCTGGGGTCTACAGGGCCACGGCCAGCGCATCCTCCGCATCGATTCCAGAGCACGCCAACCGCGCCAGGAACATTTGCCCGAGCGATCAGCGCCCCACGTCAGACCCCCTGCTTTCACCCAACATCGCAGCCTGACGCGAACAGACCCTCAAGTTTCCAATCGCTGCCATATTCCGGTCACACGCCTTCTGCATTCTCAGATCGCAACCGGAGCTTTTGACGATTTCGACGGTCATAGGACCGTTACCTATTTGGAAAGACAAGACAATGAAAACCTCTCCGCAAATCCTGGAGGCGATCGGCACCCTCTCGGCGGCCTTCGCCCCTCTGAACTGCGTCATCCAGGCCAAGCGCAAGCATGGCTTCAGCTTCACCCTGGTGAACGAGCATGGCATCGCCAAGCACACCGAGCGCCTTTACCCCCAGCAATACCAGGGCGAGGCGCCGCTGAACGCTGTAATCCAGCGTGTGCAAGCCACTATCGCCGCGTGAGCCGGAAAAACGAAAAGCCCCGCCATAGCGGGGCTTTTGCATTTCTGCCCTCTATAAAAAAGGAAGAAGGCGCTCAGTCCAGGCGGATACCCGCCTTCACCGACTCGATATCCCCAGCCAGCGCCGCATAGCGTTGTGACGGAGCCGCGTAGGTCAGCGAATAGGCCGCGCCCTCGCCCAGAGCAACCTGCACAGTCTGCTTGAGCACCTCCGTGCCGTTCTGGCTGACACCGCAATGGACCTCAAGCCCTGCCAACCCACCCAGCTTCGTTTCCAGCGGCTTGCTGCAGGCCGCCTGAAACCCCTGGCGCATGAAGTCTTTCTGCAGTGTCTTGCGCATCTCGACGATGACGTTCTCGACACTGACCGCCACCCCGGAACCGAGCCGGCTGCGTGTGACTTCCATGACCAAATCCTGGGAACCATCCGCCGCCATACGCACGCCGCGCTGACGCACCACCGGCGCATTGGCCGTCGCATCTGCCGGCGAGCGTGAAACCTCCCACCCCTGCGGCCAGATCACCTGCATCTCCGCCAATGCCGGAAGCGGCAGCAGTACACCGAATAGCAACCCGTATCTCAGACCACCCATTATTTCCTCCGACACTCACCAGGACCGACGGGCGCGCGAGCATCACACGCAACTCATGAACCAGCGAATACTGGCGCAACGCCATAAGCGCGCTACACTCACTCTACGGCCGACGGACCGGCTGGCTGATATCCCGGTGTTAAACGATGTCCTGAAACCCCGCGCTGCAACGCGGGGTTTCTCGTTTCCGCAGCATCGCTCACGCCAGCGCGCGCCGCACACCTTCGTCAATCACCGCCGCCCTGTACGGTACGCCGCCGTTCTCGTGATGAATGATGGCCACCACAAGTGCGCGCAGAATGTCGGGACGCCCCATATCCACCGGCTGATCGGGCCGGACACCCAAAGCGCGGGCAACATCCCCTATATAGGCTGCGGTGTCATTTTCGCTGCCAGGCGCCCAACGACTAATGGCTTCACGCACGGTATCGATGCCCGCACCGCCCACGCCCGGCACTCCATCCCTAAGTCGATAGCCAATCAGCAGCTTTCCTAGCGCCCGGATGCCGTTTTCCGGCGAGTCGAAGCGAGCAAACCGAGGCTTCAACACTCCAACCTCCAGTCCGACCTGGCCCTGCCAGCCATTGCGCGGACTGTACTCGATGTTGCCTGGATTATTGTTGCGGATGCCACGGGTAGAAGTGATCGTCATATTCATCTGCTCCCGGAAAGGATCCAACCCACCCACAACAGGTCGAGCACCTTCAGGCCAATGAGTTTCACGAGGCCGACAGGCGCCAATCGGATGTAGATAAAGGAAGGCTTCCTTGAACACCGGGGCTGGAGATGATCGGGAGCACTGCCGATGGCAGTCTGGGATAAAATTTCAGGCAAACAAAAAGGGCGACCCTTTCGGATCGCCCTCTAAGTACCGCCAGAAGCGGGTTTTGTTTGGTAGGCACAATTGGACTCGAACCAACGACCCCCACCATGTCAAGGTGACCGCCAGACACGCGCATACCATTGATTCTACAGGCTTTTTGCCCAAAAAATGCCCCCTCCAAATCGCGCAATCCACCCTATAAGAATCAATAACTTAGCGTTGGATATTCCTACAGTAGTCAGGCTCATAGCTGCTGATCAGCATTCCACACACCCCGCCCCGCCCGTCCTGGGCACGTCCATTCCCCCTCTCGTCGCCTCACGTTGAAGCTGTATATTCATCCAGTATTCTTCCCCTCCCCTGACTCGGGAGGCGGACCATGCAGTACACCCAACACGAAGAAGACCGCCGGCTGCTGAAGTACCGGTGGGAGGCGGCGCTGCACGACCGCGTCGCCTTCCTCTACCGAACCGATGATCATTACCACTACCTGTTGGCACAGGCCGACGAGGGCTACCAGCTGGGGCTGATCTGCCTGTCCGAGCGCCAGGAAATGGTCACCCGCGCGCTCGGCGCCTACTCCTGGAATGTCGAGCACAACATCACCAGGGAAACCCATTGGTGTCTGGGCTGCTACTACCATGTTCTGGTCAACGGTGAAGTGATCGGCGAGATCGGGCCCGAGGGCCACTACCACGACCTGCAGCGGAATCTGCTCGGCAACATCGACGGACGGCCACCAAAACTGTATTTGCACGTCGGCAGGTTCGACCGTGAGCTCGCTGGCGACGTCCGCGGCCTGCGGATCATGTGCGATGGTGAAGAGTTGTTTGCTCTGCGGGAAATGATTCCGGCCGGCGCAGGCGACAAGCGCTGGCCGTACTCGGGAGGCTGAAGGATGTGCGGACGGTACGTGACGCCGGAAGAAGCGGCCATGGAGCGCTACTGGCATATCGGGCGGGGGAACTCCGGGCGCTGGATTGATCGCGCGTACAACGTCGCGCCGACTACCCAGGTCCCCATGGTGCTCCTGAACGAGGCGGGAGAACAGGAAGTGGTTGCCGCCCGCTGGGGACTGATCCCGTTCTGGTGGAAGAAGGACAAGCTGCCGCCCATGACCTTCAATGCACGAAGCGAAGAAGCGGCGACGAAGCCAATGTGGCGGGATGCCATCCGGCACAAGCGGTGCCTGATGCCGGCGGC
Source organism: Pseudomonas sp. DP-17 (assembly GCF_022380625.1). Taxonomy (NCBI): domain Bacteria; kingdom Pseudomonadati; phylum Pseudomonadota; class Gammaproteobacteria; order Pseudomonadales; family Pseudomonadaceae; genus Pseudomonas; species Pseudomonas sp. DP-17. The sequence goes on along the minus strand of NZ_JAKSXG010000020.1, from coordinate 71,052 downwards.
AGGCTGGTACGAATGGAACGAGAAGGAGCCGGTGAAGAACAGCGCCGGCCGGGCAGTGAACCAGCCCTACTACCACCACGCTATCGACAACGATGTGCTGGCGATCGCCGGGATCTGGTCGACCTGGTCGCCGCCGGATGGCGAGCCGATCACCTCGTGTGCGCTGCTGACCAAAGAGGCCGAGGGCTTGGTCTCGGCCGTCCACCATCGTATGCCGGTGATACTGGCGCCCGAGCAGTGGGCAACTTGGTTGTCGCCGGAAACCTCCCTTGAACTGGCCTACGACACCATTGCCCTGGCGCGACAGGACTTCGAGGCCTACCGCATTTCCACGGACGTCGGGAGTGTCAGGAACCAGGGCGCGCAGCTGATCGAGCCGATCTAGAGGTAGTGGGCAACGCCCTTGCCGATGGCCTTCCACTGATCTTGCGGAGCGTTCGGCGACAGCATGGCGAAGAGCTCCACCTCCTGGCCTTCCTTCGGCTCTGCCGGCAGCAGTGCTGCATGACGCCCGGCCTCGAGTTTGGGGAACATCTCGGAGTTGGCGGCGACGTGAAACTCCCAGACACCGTACTGGCCTGACTTGGTGACCAGCCGCTCCAGTTGAAGACGTGCGGCGCCGTTGGCGCGGATCTTGAGCATGCCGACCTCCTGTTGATCGAGGCCGGCATCATACCCTACCGGCAGGCCTGAACTGCCGCGACCAATTGCACCTCGTAGCCCTTCCGCTGTTCCAGTTCGGCCAGCAGCGCGCGTACCTTGGTCTGCAGGCTGTCGCCTTTCTGCAGCGATGCCGTCGCCCAGGTCGGCACCTCTACTGTCGGCGCACGACACGGAACCGCCACCGGCACCTCCACGCGCACCGTGCGCGGCTCAGGCTCGGCCTGGCCGGCGCATCCCGCCAGCGCGAACACCAACACCAGAAGCCACTTCATAGCCCCAACTCCTTGTCGATCACAGCCTCTGATGCCGCGCACTGGTCGCCCTCGGCGCGCTCCTGCTGCAGACGCTGGGCGGCGGCGTAGTGCTGGCTGGTCTGCTGCTGGGCGTCGGCGACCGCCTGGGTCGCTTTCGCTTGTCGCTGCTCGGCCAGGGTTACCAACTCGCCGAGCTTGGAGCCCTGCTCCTTGGCCAACTCCTCCAGGTTGCCGCGAGCGGCCACGCACTTTTCGTTGGCGTAGTTCGCCGCGTCGAGCAGCGGGCGGTAGTGGCCGGCAGCCAGCCACCCGCCGAGGGCGGCGCCGGCGGAGACCAGCAGCAGGCCGGTCAGCACCAGGGCGGCGACCTTCCAGCGCAGGCTCATCGGACCGCCTCCAGCGCCGCGGCGTAGTTCGCCGCCCACTTCTTCCGCAGCTCGGCGCGCTGGGCTGGCGTGCCGCGATCGTATGCCCCGGGCCGCCAGGTCCTCAGGTAGACATCCCAGGCCGCCGACTCCTTGCCCAGGTCCGGCAGGCGGGCCGGGTCGGTATACAGCAGCAGGCGTGCCAAGCCGGCCGCCAGCACGTCGTCGTGCTCGATGGCGTTCCACACGTCAGGCGCAGCCGGGGCAACGCCACGAACGGCACACAGGCCGGTTGCCAGGTCGCGGACGTCCTGGACGCGGTAGCGCAGCAGGCCAGTAACCATGCCGCCGCCCTGCTCTGCCTGCCAGAACGACTTCGCCGGACCGTTGCCCATCTGGCGGCGGTACTCGAAGCGCGACTCCTGCAGTCCGATAGCCAGCAGCATGACGACTGCCTGGGGGCTTTCCATCTTGGCGGGCAGCAGTAACAGCGCCGGCTCGATGATCAAGCGGCGCACGGAATTAAGGTCCATGGCTTTCTCCGGGCATAAAAAAACCGCCAGATGGCGGGCTTGATGGTTGGCTCACAAAGAGCAGACGGCGGCTGGATATCGCCAGATCAAACCCAGCTGAAGGCTGGGAGCTCCAGATGCCGAACTACTTGCAAGGTCGACGGGTTGAAGCTGGCCATCTCGAGGCCGGCGGACTGGCCGAGCGCTGTCTTGTAAATGAAGGGCGCTCCGACCACGGCCTTTGGCGTGAGCGCCGGCGAGTACCGCCGCAGCTCAGGCGTGAACTCCGTCGTCACATTATCCGGGTACTGCATCCGAACCTCCGCGACCAGGTTCGACAAGGCGGCGTAGGCAAGCATCGGCTGAACCCCGTAGAAGCCGCCGCTCTCGTAGGCATAAAGCGCCTGGATGGAGGCGGGCGGCGTGCCAGGCGCAGGGGCCGAGAGAAACCCGACCTCGCCCACGAATGCGTCGTGATCGATGCTGTAGGTCTGATCACGCACCGTGGTCTCGCTGAAGCTGACGTGCAGCACCCCGGTTCCAGTGGTGTGCGGAGTTGCCTCGTTCATCGTTGACGTGTCCACAGCCCACGACGTGTTCGCCGTCCCGCTGACACTACGTCCGCCGGCCGAGATCGAATAGGTGTAAGTGGCCGATGTTGTGCCGGAAACCACAAACACCATATCGGCTCCGCCGCCAGAAACCGATGCAGTCCTACTGGTGTGGCACAACGCGCGGGCACTGAAGTGGACGATCTCAGGTAGGCCATCCTCACCGTACCAAGCCCAGTAGTCACTCTCGATGGAGAAATCGGCAACGAACGCTCCCACCCGAGCATGGTTGGAGCCCGCCGATATGACCGTGCCAGGGTTTGGCCCCGGATCTGCAGCGATGATCAAACGCCCTCGGCAGTCCTCGCCGCTGGCGAGTACGTCGTAGATGATCACGGGATTCGAGAACTCGCCCGAGATCTGCAACTCCAAGAGCGCCACCGTCTCCTCAGCGGTTGCCGGTGGCGGGTAACCCCTCATAAGGCGAAGAATCATCCGGGCGCCATCGCCACTGCGGTCAAGCATCTGCCCTTCGACGGATGTCGCGCTGGACTCGGTCGTAATGCCCAGCTCGGAAAACGGGATAACGATGGAGCGCTCAGCCGCGAGGCGGACATTGTGCTCATTGTTGAAGCCGACGCCGATGTTGAGCGATAGCTCCGCGATCGCGGCAGCGCCCTCCTCGCGCTCGATGCGCACCTTGCCGGTGAGCTGTGCACTCACATTCTCCACGCCCAGACGGACGCGGCAGGCCCAGACCAGCGCTGTTGGCAGGGCAGGCTCCGGCGGGACAACGGATGACTGCCAGAGCGCGTTCAGCGCGGCGCTGTTGAGTGGCAGGCCGTTCAGCATTTACAGCTCCTCGCAGTTGATTTGCCACCCGTGGGTATTGGCGGCGGCGTCCATATCGCCCTGCGGGCGCTTGGCCGAGACGATAAAAACAGGCATCCAGCAGACCTGATAACACGCTCCAGGGATAGGAAAGAACGTTCTGGTGGCCGACTCGCACCAGCAGAGCGATGGTCTGGTCGAGGCGGGCTAGGGCTTCACCAGGGCCTTCTCCAGTCGCTCCAGCATCTCGAAAAAATGGCGGTTCACCTCGCGACAGGCCTGCGCCAGCTCTTCTAGCTGCGACGGGGTCATTTCATCGATCTGCTGGAGCGTCACGCCGGGGCCAGTTCCTTCTTGATCTTGAAGTACTTCGAAGTGCCGGCGCCAACCTTAGTGGAGTCGCGGAGCACCTTCGCGGTGGCCTGAAAGCCGCCGAAGTCTTCGGTGTTGATCCAGTCCATCTGGGTCGCCAGATTGAGGCGGCACTGGAAGAATCGCGCCTCGACGCGCTTCTGAGTGCCGGCGGCGTTCTCGCCCTCGAAGAGGAACTCGAAGGTCTTGCCGCTGTTGGTCAGTGCCTCGATCACGTCGACTGCGGCGGAGCTGTAGTCCACGCTCACCTTGAAGGGCGTGCCAGGGGAGGCCGCTTTGATCGCCGTTTCCAGTGCGCCACCAGCGACAACTTCGATGCCCGAGCCAGTCATGACCCAGTCGTCGAACTCGTCGTAATCGGTGGTGCCCGCCTCGTTGCTCACGCTGGAGATAGTGAGCGGCATCTGCGCCAGAGCAATGGTGCCGTCCACATCAGCGACGTGTTCTTCACCCGTTACGGTAGTCGCGGCGACGCTGGTGACTTTGCCCCATACCAGCGCAGCGAGAACCCAACTGAAGATCTCGCGGAAGTTGATGGAGAGCGACACGCTGGTGACGCGATCCAGGCTGTCGTACTCACCACCCTGCGGGGTGGTGGTGTCTGCCAGTGTCAGGCTGCTGGTTTCGGTTGCGTGCTGGAGGGAACGCGCTCGTTGTAGAGCCGCTCGATTTCCTTCCCGGTCTCGTACCGGACCCCCGCGCCTTTGGACGCCCTGTGGATAGTGGGCTGGGTAGTGCCTGCAAGGTCGGCAATGGCTTTCTGAGAAAGCCCCTGCTCGACCAGCGCGGCGATCATTTCCTTGACGGTCATGGAGACCTCTAATGCGCTTTCGTATTGGTGATAATACGCACACGTATCGATCCGAGCAATACACTCGGGCAATACGTTTTTCTATTGGCGAAACCATGAACATTGGCGAACGGATCGAAGCCGAAATGCAGAAGCTTGAGTGGAGCGAGGGTGAGCTCGCCCGCCGTGCTGGCATCAATCAGCCCACCGTGCACCGCATCATCAAGGGCGAATCGAAGAGCCCTAGGCGCGACAACATCGAGGCCATTGCCAAGGCATTCGGCTGCTCTGTCGAGTGGCTATGGACTGGGATTGGGACCGCGCCGCTTGGAAGCCGCGGAGATGCAGCGACGACGAGCTCTGCCGCCAAGGTAATGGAGATGCTGGAAAAGCACGGCAAGGGCCTCGGTGCCGCTGCGCGCCAGCAGATTCTGCAGGCGGCCGCCGAGGATGTGCAGGCCGCCGCCGGCTCGAATGTGATCGTCGCCGACTTCTCCCGGCCAGGCCCGGCGGGCGACGAGATCAGTATCGCGCACTACGACATCCGCGGCGCCATGGGCAACGGCCAGGTGCCGGCCGACTACATGGAAATGCTCCGCGACGTGAAGGTCAGCCAGGAGCAGCTGCGTAAGATCGGCGTCACCTACGACGATCCGAATCACCTGAAGATGGTGTACGGCTGGGGCAACTCGATGTACCCCACCATCAAGCATGCAGACCCGATGATCGTGAACATCAGCGTTCAGGCGTTCAACGGGGATGGGGTGTTCATCTTCACCTGGCAGGGGCATCTCTACATCAAGCGCCTGCAGGTGCACGATGCCGAGCACTTCGACATGATCTCGGATAACAAGCAGCATAAGGACAGAGTCATCCGGATGGATGAGACCTACATCCATGCACGTGTGCTTCTTGTCTGGAATGCGTACCTCGTCTGAGGTGGCGCGCCGCAAGGCAATCGCTCTTTTCTACTAAGGAACCGTGATCAATGTCAGAAAATGACAAGCCACCATCTAAACGGATGACGCTGCATAGCGTCTCGACAGATGACTTCATCCGCTTCCTGCAAGCACACACACCGGAGAGGGATGACTGCCCCGTCTGTGGCAACCCAGACTGGATGATCTTGAACGATGGAGACACCGAGAGGCTTTATCGACTGGGAACGGTAATTAGAAATAACGAGACACCGTTGTATGCGTCATCGTTTGGGTATAGCTGCATGAAATGTGGCTACCTTCGCCAGCACCTCTCCAAAATCGTTCATCGCTGGGTGGCTGACAATCCACCTGTGGAAGAAGACCTGGCCCAAGACAGTCGCCCTTCAATCGACGAGGACTTCGTCGATGAGTGAAAAATTCTCAAAAAATCGGGGACAGGTGGTTGATCATCCGCACTATAGGCCTAAGGTAGGGGGAAATGGGGACTCTCGTGACGATGACGGGAGGCCCTCTGAACTCGGAGCACGTATGAGCGACGTAACTCGCCAAGAGCTGGATGCCAAGCTCGAAGCAATTGAGGCTCGACTAGACACTCGTTTAGCCAGTATCAGCGGAAAAATCGATGCGTTTCTTGCTGTCCAAGCGGAGCGGGACAAGGCCCTTGAGCAGAGAGATGAGCGGCTTTTGGAGCGCGTTAACTCCTCGATAACACTTTCAAATGAGTGGAATCAGAAGTTCAGACTTATCGCGGAGCGTTCAGTTGAAGCGGCGCTGAGTGCTGATGAATCCGCCAAGCAAGCGGCCACACTTAAGACTCATTTTTGGGCAAGCGTCGCAGCACAGCTGTTAGCAGTAGCCGCTATCGTGGTTGGCGCATACTTCGCAAACCAGGCGAGCGTTTTAGGCATAGCATCTAGCACTCTATCCGCTTATCAAGCCGGAAAGGCAGATTCGCAGCATGCGGTCCAACAGGACCCGAAAGGTGATACACCCAACGCAGCAAAGCAGCAGTGAAGGAGGTCCCGCAGATGCGGGGCTTTCTGCACCTGAGGCTAAGCACTTAATAGTGCTCTAGCCTCCGGCGAAGTTGACTGCCAAGTGTGCCCGCACCCACGGTTTAGACACCTCAACTGAACCTTTCCATTGGGGGTCGTGCCTACTGCCTCAACGCGCCTGAACGCATCCTCGGCTATCCGCATCCGAGCAATATCCTGCGCCATCGCCAGCATGCATTTGTGACAGCGTAATCTGGTAGCCATAGCGTCCCCTTTTAGTTGGTCAATTGAAGCTATGGCCCTGGACACCAAACTTCAAGGCCAGTCGACCGGCGTCGCCGTCAGAACGGCGCTGGCTGATTGTGCAAGTACTGCACCTTGAAGTCGGCACTTCCCCCTTGCGCCAAAGGTGCATAGCATTCAGCCATCCATGCATGGAGCATTCTCATGGCACGACGCCGCCCGCAAACTTTCCAGTCCTGGGCCCTCGGTCTCATTGGAGTGCTCATCACCGGCGTAGTGATGTATTACGCGCGGGTGGCAGCTATCGAGTACATGGCTGAGCGCCAGATGGAACGCGCTCAGGCAGCAATGGCGAAGATCCAGGAGCAGGCCGCGCGCCAGCAGCAACAGCTCCGCTCTACTCCTTCCCCTACTCATCAGGTCGATCAGTACGACGCCAAGGTCATGAAGGCTGCAGCTGAGTCACAGCGCCAGCATGACGCTGCATGGGACAAGTTCTACCAGGCTCCTCGTGGCTGCGATAACTGGAAGACCGACCAGCAGATGGTTGAGTGCCAGAATCACAAGCTCCGAGCGAAGCGCGAGTTCGAGCAAAGATGGACTGCAGGAGAGTTCGTTTCAGGCGCCTGAGGGGCTTGAAACTGAAACCGATTTTGGTAAATTTTTCCCGCCGTGTGGCTCGGAGAGCAGCGGCCACGTGGCAAAAAGGCCGTATCGATGGGGTACGGCCTTTTTCATTTTCCGGTACATTTCCCATCGTCAAAGGGAATCCCCGCGAAGGTTCCTCTATGACAAGGCCGCCTATTTGGGCGGCCTTTACGTTTCCGCTCTACGCCGGCCCTCCCATCGACCGTTCCAACGGGCGGGACCTTCAACCCGCCTGAACTCAGCAGCGTCTCGTTTGGTCCCAACTATGTGAACTCAATCTGGAGGACTTTTGGTTTGGAACTCGAGAATCTGATTCATACCACCATTGAAAAGATCAACTCGGTGAGCGCTTCGCTCGCAAAAATATCTGAGGCCGCAGATGCTAGCTTGGCAACAAATGCGGCTGAAAAATCTCGTGATTTGCTCCGCCAGCTCGACGTCTTGTCGGGCACGCTGGAAACCCTTTCCAGGCGCCTTGGCTCGAACGCGGTCGACAGAGAACAGGTATGACCTCTGCGCTAATGCGAGCCCCAACCGCCCCACGCGGACTGTGAGAGGCAACAATAGCGCCGCGATTTATACGAGTGTATGCGGCTGCCGGAGAGCAACATCTCCGGCAGCCGACGGCATAAAGCGATAAGGTTGTACCTCTTCGTTTCACCCTGTCCAAATCGGATCGGCAGTCCCACCCGGAGCATACGACGATGGACACCCGCAAATTAATTGTTGCCGCGCTAGATACCATCAGCTCTGTAAGCGCAGGGCTCCTGCAGATTTCAGAAGCCACAGACGTACAAATCAGCGCGGATTCCTCAAGCAAGGCGCGCGATCTGCTATTGCATCTGGACCAACTCACAGAGGAACTGGAGAAGATCTCCTTTCGATTGCACGAACATGCGGCCTCTAAGGCCGCAGATAAGCAGGAAACCGATCGTTAGAACGGCGCAGGTTGATCGTGCAGGTACTGCACCCTGAAGTCGGCCGGTAGCTCCTCGCCTTCCTCCTGAGCGCCCTCGCCCTCCTCCTCGGCTGGCTGCCACTCCAGCACCGCTGTCCCGTCCTCGAGCTTGGTCACCGTCAGACCATCAGTCTCCGCCAGCTCATCCATCACCTGGCTCCACGCCTCGTCCGTGTCGCTGTCCAGATCGCCAAGAAGATGGGCCGCACCCGCCAGCACGTCGACCAGGTCATGGTCATCGGCAATGCGAATACGGACGTGCAGCGCATGGTTGCCTCCGGCGAGGTTGCAGCGACCACCGCAGTCAAAGCCGTGCGCCAGCATGGCGAGAAAGCCGGCAAGGTCCTCGGCGACAAGCTGAAGCAGGTTCAGGCCGCCGGCGGGTCGAAGGTCACTCCCAAGGCCATCAACGGCCCGCAGGTGCCGCGCGGGGTCCTCGACGATATGCACAAACTCTGCAAATCGATTGCGGAGTCCTTCCCTCCTCAGGTGCGCGCAGCCATTGGCGAAGGCGCCGAGGTGATCACCCTGACCATGAAGGCCAGCCAGGTTGAACGGCTGGTCGATCTGGTCCGCGCGGCTGACGAAGCTCTGCTCGCGGATTGATCGGGCGCCAGCGCTCCAGATCGCTGGTAACGCGCCGGAGGATGCAGCCATGTAACCGACAGCCCTGGTAGTTCGGCAACAAGCCGGGCGAGCCGCGAAACGCTCACCGACATAAGGCGGACGTGAGCACGGAAAGGCCCTGTCGGACGGGCCTTTCCACCTTCCTTTCCCCGATCCCTTTCGAGAGCACTCCTCCGCGGCGCCCACCGGCGCATAGCCGCGCGCTGGAGTGCTGCCCAAAGGAAGCCCAACCCAACCGAGGAAGCACCATGAACATCGACATCAACATCGAGGGCCTGGTGGCCGACGCCGTAGCCGCAGCCCTGGCCCCCGAGAAGCTGCAGCCGATCATCCAGGCCAACGTCGAGAAGGCAGTGAAGAGCGCTATCGATGACAACTTCGGCTATCGCAGCCCCTTCATCGAACTCTGCAAGGAAAGCATGGCGGCGGTGATGCCTACCGACCTTGGTGACCTCGGGCGATACGGCGACCTTGTTCTGAAGACCTTCAAGTTCGCCCTGTCCGAGCATCAGGATCACGTCCTGAAGCAAACCATCACCGAGCGTATGGAGCAGCTTCTCAAGCCGCTGCCAGTCAGGATGAAGCTGAGCGAGCTGGTCGAGCAACTGACCAGCCACTTTTCCAACTGCTACTCGCGCGAAGGCAGTGAGCGCCCCACCTTCATCATCGAGAAAAACGACCGAGGCTACTGGCACCTCTACGCCGACCCGAAAGAGGACGCAGGCCGTTACAGCCAATACAGCTGCGCAATCCACATGGCGTTTACCGAGGACGGCGAGTGCTACTCGCTCAGGGTCGACGAGAAAGATGATCCGAAAAAGATGATCTTCCTCGGCAGTCACTACGGTGCGGACGCCCTCGCCCTCAACATCTATACAGGCGGCACGAAGATCGAATTCGAAGAGATCGACGTCGACGACATCTACTACCCGGACGCTTATCGGGACTGAACTGGAGGGCCACGCCATGCAACAGCTGAACATTTGCCCGCAGCTGGCCGAGCTGCTCCCGCTGACCGCCGCCGCGCGCGCAGCCTTCGAAGAGCGCCGCACCATTGTGGTGGAGAAGCCGGCCTACCAGATCCGTCCAACTGGTCGCGGCTTCTGGCACATCGTGGACACCGCCACCGAGAAGGTCGCCGGGTTCCGCCGTAATTACCGAGAGGCGATTGAGCGCGCCGAGGAGCTGACCATCCGCAAGCGCGACGACATCGGAGCCGAGGGATGAAGCGAAAGCCCAAGACGCAAGCTGAACGCTCTGCAGCGTCCGCTGAAAAGCGACAACTGGTAGGAGAAGAAGAACTGCGCTTCCGGGTACGCCCAGGGATTATGACTATGCTGTTTCAGCTGATGCAGTGGGCCGAATTCAGTCAGCTTGTAGAGCTCATCCAAACCATGATCCGCAATGTCCACGCTCTGGGACCGGAGGGCGCTCGGCAATTTCTGCAGTTGCCGCGCCACGATGTAGCGATTTCCGAAAACCTGGCGCAACGACTACATCGGGAAGGACTGCGCGAGGCAGAACGCCTCGACCGGAGTGAAGGATGAAAAAGCGCACCGTGAGTTCGTGGCCAGAGTCATCTCACGAGTACAAGGAAGGCTGCTATGCGCGGACACTGAAAAAGCCTCGCGATCTCTGCCCGTACGGACACTGCCAGCTCGAGGTTAGGAGCAGATGGCTGGCCGGCTGGAATGACACTGACATTTCGCTATCCAAGCATCATTAAGTCAGGGCGATCGCACTATTCGCCCCTCCAAGAGCTCCTTCACGAACACCTCCAGCGTGTCGGCATCTTGCTCCAACTGACTGGCCATTGCGCGCAACTCAGTCCGAACCTCTGGGACTTGAAGGGCAAGCGCATTCAACCGGTCCGCCACCGAGGCGTTGTTGAATGAAGTAGTGCGGAGCGCTGTGATCAACTGCTTCTCGGCGCTATTCAATCCAGCACCTGGATGCTGCCGCTTTGGGTTCGCTCAGCCAGCGTCCGAAGCTTTTCAGCATCCACTTTCAGCAATTCGATCACATCAGCAATGTTTGCCGCATAGCCGGCCGGCAGCTCTTGCATCGCCTGGTCAAGGACCATCGCGATCGACTCACTGCGGAAAGCCAGTTCGGCAAACGTCACCCGCAGCTGTTGCGTTGAGTAATCCAGGGGCATGGCGATGTCCTCTCGCTGAATCCAGTTAGCACCAGCACTTAAACATAGCTGCTATCCGCTGCACTCGTGGGGCGGCGCTGCTCTACCAGTTGCAGGATCGGTTATCGATCAGGTCGATCGGCAGCAGGACAGTGTCGAGCGCTGCAGAGAATGGCAGGTCAACGATCATCAGTGGGCCCACTACATCCCACGATTTCAGATCGAGCTGCACGCCGGTGTACGGGCATGGATCGAACAGATGCCCCAACGAACTCGCGCAGCCATTCGTGCTGAGCACCACAAGGGCAACTGATATCGCCCTGAACCACACCCTCATATAAATCCGCTCCTTCGTTGGAGCGAGAACCCTGACGACCAGCCCCCGTAGTCGCAATAGGACGTTTCCTAAGTGCGCGCGGCGGCGCTCTACCTGGAGAAACCATGATTCAGTCCCCGGTCATCCGCTACCACGGAGGGAAGTTCAGGCTTGCGCCTTGGGTGATCAGCCACTTCCCGCCGCACACCTGTTACGTGGAGCCGTTCGGTGGCGCTGCAGGCGTGCTGGTGCAGAAGGAGCGCGCCTACGCAGAGGTCTATAACGACCTGGACGGCGACATCGTCAACCTCTTCCGCGTTCTCCAGCTCGAGCAAACGCGCGAGCAGCTGACCCGACTCCTGGTGCTCACACCTTATGCCCGCGGCGAATTCGAGCGAGCATGGGAGCCGACCACCGACCCGGTTGAACAGGCGCGCCGGACGATCATTCGCGCGCAGATGGGCTTCGGCTCCGCCGGTGCCACCAAAGGCCGCACCGGCTTCCGCATCGACACCAAACGCCAGTACGGCACCGCCCAGGCGCTGTGGCAGGAGTACCCGGAACAGGTGGCGGAGATCGGGCAGCGCCTGCAGGGCGTCCTGATCGAGAACCGGCCAGCGATCGAGGTTATCAAGGCGCACGACGGCCCGGAGACCCTGCACTACGTCGACCCTCCATACGTCTTCGCCACCAGGCATGCCAGCGCCAGCAGCCGGCAGTACTACCGGCACGAAATGGACGACGGCCAGCACCGCGACCTTCTGGACGAGCTGCTCGAGCTGGAAGGAATGGTCGTGCTCTCCGGCTACTCCAGCGAGATCTACCAGCGCCGCCTGGCCGGCTGGTCGATGAACACAACCAACGCGCGTATCAGCGCGGCTCGGGGAACCGCAGTCAGGGAAGAGTGCCTTTGGCTGAACCCAGCTTGCATGCGCGCCCTGAGCCAGATGGGACTCGACTTCGGCGAGTACGACATCTTCAACGACGCCAAGGAGCCCGCAGCATGAAAGATGTGGCGGTTCTGTTCGCGCGCCAGGACAGCAACTATAAGGCCATGGCCGGAACCGACGTGTTTGACATAGACCGAGACGCCCGTACCTTTGCCGGTGGCATGCCGGTGGTAGCTCACCCTCCGTGCAGGATGTAGGGGCGCCTTCGTCAGTTTGCGAAGGGCCGTCCTGACGAGAAGGAACTGGGCATCTGGGCAGTCGACCAGGTCAGAACATGGGGTGACGTACTTGAGCACCCAGCAGAGAGCACTCTATTCAACAGTTGCCGCATGCCTCACCCCGGCGAGTTCCCCGACGAGTTCGGCGGCTGGACCTTGGAGATTGAGCAGTTCCACTGGGGACATCGCGCGGAGAAGGCGACGTGGCTCTACATCGTCGGCTGTTCGCCGTCGGAGATACCAGCGATCCCGCGACGATCGGGAAAGCCAACTCACTGCGTCAGACCAACCCGTAGCTATCCCAGGCTCCCGTCTATCACCAAGGCCGAGCGAGAACACACACCGCTGGCCTTGGCTGAATGGCTTATCAAGCTTGCGAGAAGGACTTGTCAGCCTGGGAAAACGCTCTTCTCTGGTACCTCCCAAGTCCCATTGCGACTGCCATCAGCGGACACGATCAAGTAGTCGCCATTCACTTCTACAACCTCGCCATAGCGTTCAGAACCCGTGAGCGTATCGCCTACGAAATCTCCAACCTCGAAGGTCACGCTTCCATCATCGTTATGTCGCACTTCAGCTCCTTGATCCGGCCCCATGCCGGGCCATCCGAACCTACGCCAATATCTTGCGGCTGGCTATCAGCCAGGATTCTTCGCGCTGAAGTTCGTTGAGGACCAGACCAGCGCTACCACCCAGCCGATGAAAGTCCAGCCGATGAAGACGTTCAGAAGAACGATCGGCACGACCTGAGGGTGATTGCGCTTGCCCGCGATGATTGAAGGCAGGAAGTAGATGGCGCCGCCGATCAACAGGATCAGCACAGCAGTAATTCCGTCCATGTGGCTCTCCTTGTTGGTGAGCCGAACCTACCCCACTCCATTCCATTGCGCCACTACAGCACAAAGAAGCCCGGCAGAACCGGGCTTAGGCGCGATCACACGCGCTGAATTGCGCAGAAGGGCTGTTGAGGCGGATCGACAGACTGCCCCGAAGACAACAGGATCAGCCCTACTACGGCGATGTTTTTGAAGAGATATTTGCAGCTGCATGTGCAGCGCCTATGCTTGGGCATGAGTACGGTCTCCTATGGTCATGCTCATCTAGGCCCTCAGGTGGTGCGAACACCTGGGGGCTTTCTATTTCTGTGCCCCTTGGACCTGCATTCAAGAATAGTTCGTTCTTCGGTGTGTAAAGGACGAAAGCGCGAGAAGTTACAGATTTAGAAGGGCATTTCTGTCCCTTCCTCCCCTCTGCTCCCCCTCATCCCCCATAGACTTCGTCGTCACGACGAACGGTGACCTATGCACCCCATCATCTACGTCGCTGGGCCGTATCGCGGCCCGGATCGGTCAGCTATTGCCCGCAATATCGAGTCCGCCGGCCGCCTGGGCGCCTACGTCTGCACCCTGGGCTGGTTCCCGATCATCCCGCACATGAACACCGCCCATATGGAGCAGGACCTGCCGAAGCTGGGCGAGGAGTTCTGGCTGCGCGGCACGATGGCGCTGATGGAGCGCTGCGATGCAATGGTTCTGGCGCCGGGCTGGCACCGCTCCGCCGGCACTCAGGCAGAGATCGCGCGGGCCGAGGAGATGCGGTTGCCGATCTACCGCGCCGCCGACCTGGTGCCGCGGGCGGAGACGTTCATCCAGTGGCGGAAGGCGATGGAGGCGCGGCTGGCCTAAAGGAAGCCGCTTTCGCTTGGGTGGCGTTGGCGATTGGTGCAACCGGCTTTTCCGCAGTCACCACGCTCGCAACGGAGGGATTTCCTCATCAACCGCTTGGAGTTGGTACTCGCGGAATTCGGGCTCCTCCAGGAAGGAGGCGAACGCAGCTTCTGCTGACTCTTTGCTCGGAAATTTTTCCGCGTGAATCGCCCCGTATGACCGATAGCGCTTGCCATCGGGAGCTCGGCAGGTGCCGTAAAACTCCCCGCCAGGGCCGCTCATTTTGACTACCCAAACCATTTTGGAACTCAGACTTATTCAGAGTGAAGGCACAATGATCTCAAAACCATTTCGCTATGAACATCAGACCATTACCCGCTCCTGCAATGCAGTTAGCTACATATCTGACGCTCACCCCTTAGACAATTCCACTACCCGGATTTACCTCGCCAGGCCGATGACCGGTCAACCTGGCTTCAACTACCCGGCATTCCACGCCGAGGCCGCGCGCCTGCGCCAGCTCGGCTACCACGTCGAGAACCCGGCCGAGAACAATGCGCCACCCGACACCACTTGGTCAGGCTACCTGCGCTTGGCTCTGGCCCAGCTAATCACCTGCGAGGCGATCGCCCTGCTGCCGGGCTGGCACAACTCCGAAGGCGCCTGCCTGGAGTACCACGTCGTGAGCAAGCTGGGCATGCAGGCGCACACCGCCAGCCAGATCATCGAGCCTGCGAGGACCGCAGCATGAAGGAACGCCCCATCCTTTTTAACGGCCCGATGGTCCGCGCCATCCTCGGTGGCGTGAAAACAGTCATGCGCCAATCCCCTGCAGTCCTCGGTCGAGGGTAATTGCACGAGAGCCGGCGTGCCAAGAGCTGCCTAAGAGCTTATGAGGTGCACTTACATGCAAGCCATCCAACTGACCGTCGATCACCGCCAGGGCCGCGACGGGAAGCCTTACCTGTTGATCGATGGGCTGCCGCGGCTCGGCGCCGAACTCGATCCTGAGCAAGCCCACGCGCTGGGCCGCCAGCTGATCCAGGCCGCAATCGACTCCCGCCAGGGCGAGCGCGGCACCATCCAATACCCCGTAGAGGGCTGAACCATGGCCAAGGTGGTTTCACAGCTGACCGTGAACATGCCGCGCCTCATGGAGGCCGGCGAATATAGAAAGCTGCGGTACGCCGGCGGGAAGCCGAGCCTGCAGCAGTTGAAGAAGTGGATTGAGGAAGGGGAAGTGGTAGGCGAGATTAAGGGAGGCATGTACTTCGTTGACCTGCAGGCAGCACTCACCGGCTCGGAAGACCCGCTGCTGGCCAAGATGATGGAGCTCAGCTGATGGCACCGCCGCGCAAGCGCGACAGCAAGAATCGCGCGCTACCTGAAAACCTCTATCCGAACGGGAAGTACTGGCGGTACCGGAACCCGATCACGGGGAAGGTCACCAGCATCAACAAGCCGATGGCGGAAGCTATCAAGCTGGCGAAGGCCGCCAACGCCAAGTTGGCGCCCCTGATGGCCAACGACGGAGACTTGCTCGAAGTACTGACGGGCGAGAAAGCCCCGACAGTGGCGGCAGTAATTGATAGGTTCAACGAGGAGTGGCTGGCACTGAGGCGCCTGGCCGACAGCACCCGAGAGGAAGCGGGTTACAAGCTGGAGCGTTACAAGAAGGACCTCGGCAGCCGCATGTTCGGCCAGATCGACGTTCTGGAGATAGCCGCCTACCTGGACCAGTTCCACAACAACGCCTACACGAAGCATCGCACTCTCTGGGTGCAGATCTTCGACTTCGCAGCGGCCAAAGGCTTGGCCGAGCGCAACTTCGCTGAACTCACCCTGGTGAAGCAGGAGGCAGAGAAGGTGCGCCAGCGGCACACGCTCGAGGGTGTTCAGAAAATCCTGTCAGCGAACACCACACCGGATTGGCTGAAACGAGCCATTCGCCTGGCGCTGCTGAGCCTGCAACGCCGGGAGGACTTGGTGACGTGGGAGCGCTCGGCCGTGGATATGGCGAAGAACACTATCCGCATCTCCACCGGCAAGACAGAGAACTACGCAACGCCCATCCACCTGGAGATAGAGATGGGCTCCGACCTGCGCCAGGTGGTGTCCGAGTGCCTTAGCACACCGATCGCCAGCCCATATTTGCTGTGCTACATGCCGAAACGCCGCCGGCGGGACCAGATGGAAGCGAAGCTCCATTGGAGTGCGGTCACCGATGACTACCTCTCGAAGCAGTTCACCAAGGCCAGGGACGACTGCGGGGCGTACAACCACATCACCGATAAGCGAGCGCGGCCAACAGTGCACGAACTGCGCGCGCTAGGCTCCTGGCTATATGAAAAGCAGAACTTCCCCACCGAGTACGTACAGGCGCTGATGGGCCACGCCGACGGCGAGATGACGACCTACTATCAGGAGGGACACGAAGAGAAGGCGATCGAGTATCAAAGGGTGCGCGCCGACCTGAAGCTCTAGGCCGCGACTGTCGTTTTGCAAAGGTTTGGAAAAAATATTGCAAAAACAAAAAGGGCGACCCTTTCGGATCGCCCTCTAAGCCCCGCCAGAAGCGGGTTTGTTTGGTAGGCACAATTGGACTCGAACCAACGACCCCCACCATGTCAAGGTGGTGCTCTAACCAACTGAGCTATGTGCCTGTCGTGTGGGGCGCATTCTACGCGATCAACTTGAAGCGTCAAGCACTTTTTTCGCTAAGCCACTGAAAAAGTGAATTTTTTTATGTTCGACCGTCCGTAAATTATTTTGCACGGGCAATTGCCGGGCAGATTCGACTCAGGTAGCATCCGCACATCTCGTAAAAAATAACAAACACAGGTGCATTATGCCGCACACTTCCTACCCCTCCTCCTATTATGCAGCTTCGGCCAACCCGGTCCCGGCCCGTCCTGAACTGCAGGGCGAGGTGGAAACCGATGTCTGCGTGATCGGCGCAGGCTACACCGGCCTGTCGACCGCCCTGTTCCTGCTGGAAAACGGTTTCAAGGTCACCGTGCTGGAGGCCGCCAAGGTCGGTTTCGGCGCGTCGGGCCGCAATGGCGGCCAGATCGTCAACAGCTATAGCCGCGATATCGACGTCATCGAACGTACCGTTGGCGCCAAGCAGGCGAAACTGCTGGGCGACATGGCCTTCGAAGGCGGCCGCATCATTCGCGACCGTATCGCCAAGTACAACATCCAGTGCGACCTGAAGGACGGCGGCGTATTTGCAGCCCTCAGCGCCAAGCAGATGGGTCACCTGGAGTCGCAGAAAAAGCTGTGGGAGCGCTTCGGCCATACCCAGCTCGAGCTGATGGACGCCAAGCGCATCCGTGAAGTCGTCGGCACCGACAGCTATGTTGGTGGCATGCTGGACATGAGCGGCGGCCACATCCACCCGCTGAACCTCGCCCTGGGCGAAGCCGCGGCCGTGGAATCCCTGGGCGGTGTGATCCACGAACAGTCCCCTGCCGTGAAGATCGACCGTGGCGCCAACCCGGTCGTGCACACCCCGCAAGGCCGCGTGAAGGCCAAGTTCATCGTGGTAGCCGGTAACGCCTACCTCGGCGGCCTGGTGCCGGAGCTGGCCTCCAAGTCCATGCCTTGCGGCACCCAGGTGATCACCACCGAGCCGCTGAGCGCTGACCTCGCCAAGTCTCTGCTGCCGCAGGACTACTGCGTCGAAGACTGCAACTACCTGCTCGACTACTACCGCCTGACCGGCGACAACCGCCTGATCTTCGGTGGTGGCGTGGTCTACGGTGCGCGCGATCCGTCGAACATCGAGGCGATCATCCGTCCGAAGATGCTCAAGGTCTTCCCTCAGCTGAAGAACGTGAAGATCGACTTCGCCTGGACCGGCAACTTCCTGCTGACCCTGTCGCGCCTGCCGCAGGTTGGCCGAATCGGCGACAACATCTACTACTCCCAGGGCTGCTCCGGCCACGGTGTGACCTACACCCACCTGGCAGGCAAACTGCTGGCCGAAGTGCTGCGTGGTCAAGCCGAGCGTTTCGACGCCTTCGCCACCCTACCGCACTACCCCTTCCCGGGCGGCCGCCTGTTCCAGGTACCGTTCTCCGCAATCGGCGCCTGGTACTACACCCTGCGCGACAAGCTGGGCATCTGACGCCTCGCTTCATACCGCACGAAAAAACGGCGCCTCAGGGCGCCGTTTTCTTTTCCGGGATTTTCTCTGGCGGCGACGAGCTGTCGCTGCGCACCTGGGCATGGCTCATCAGCGCGAAGATCAGGCTACCGCCGACGATGTTGCCCGCCAGGGTCGGCAGGGCGAAATCCAGGATGAATCCGGAGGCCGCGACCTCCCCGGCAAACATCAGATAACCGACCTCGCAGGTGCCCACCACGATATGGCTGAAGCTGCCCAGTGCCATCAGGTAGGTGACCAGGAAGATGATCCAGACCTTGGCGTTTTCCGCGGCCGGCACCAGCCAGACCATGGTGGCGATCATCCAGCCGGAAACGATGCCCTTGGAGAACATCTGCCAGTGGTCGTTCTCCATCACCTCGCGACCGATCTCGAGGAAGGCCTGGTCGGCCTTGGTATCGAAGATCGGCAGGTGCAGCATGCCGTAGGCGAACAACAATGCGCCGACGATATTGCCCGCCAGCACCACCGACCACAGCCGCAGCAACTGGCCGAACTTCGCCAGCGTCGGCTCGCTCATCACTGGTAGCACCGCCGTCAGGGTGTTTTCGGTGAACAGTTGCTGACGCGCGAGAATGATGGCCAGGAAACCGACCGGATAGCCAAGGCTGGTGGTGATCACCGCCATGTCGTGATCCGGCAGGCGCGCGCGGAAGAGCCCCATGGCCATCAGCGACAACCCGATAGTCAGCCCCGCCGACAATGCGGACCACCAGAGCGCCGCCAGCGTCCGGTCCAGCTCGTGGTTACCCTGCAGGCGGATGACTTCGTGCAGCACCAGCGGCCGTGGCGGCTGGCTCTTTTCGACCTTGCGTCGCTCCTCGGCGGAGAGATCATCCGCCGTGTCGCTGTCCGCCTTGGATTTTCTCGCCTCGCCATCAGCCGCGGCTTCGTGGCGTGTCTTCTGCTTGTCAGTGACGGCCCGTCCGCGCGGCTGGGCTGCGCCGCGCGCCGGTTGTTTTTCCGTAGCCATGCAAGGCACCTCGCTGGGGGCATTGCAGAGTTAGGCTACGCCCTCCCCGCTTCGGTTCAGGAAACCTTGCGCATCAGTTGGCGGGGCAGGCAGGCACTGCCTCGCAACGGGAGCCTGCCTTCGCCGGACCGCCCACTTTCTGCGAGAAGCGCGTATCGTCCGGCGCCAGTTGCCGCGCACAACTGGCTGCCGAATCGGCCTCCCGCGGGCAGCCGCGCTCGCCCAGCACGTTGGCCAGGTTGAACCAGCCCGCGGCAAATGCCGGCCTTGCACCCACACTGCGACGCAAAGCCTGCTCGGCATCACCCAGATTACCGTCCGTGTAGCGCGCATTGGCCAGTGCAAACCACCCCAGCGACTCCTGTGGCCAAGCGCGGGTGGCGGATCGATAGGCCTGCTCCGCCAGGGCCGGCTGGCCGGTTTCTTCCAGGTCATGTGCGGCCCGCAACCAGGCCGTCGGCTCCGCGGTGGCCGGCAGGCGATCCGCCGGAACGGTCAGCACTGCCCAGCGCTGGCTGCGTTTCCAGGTCAGGTCGAAGGCGGTGAAGTCGATCAGCAGACGCTCGGTGATACCCGAACGCAGGATCAGTTCATGACGGGTGCGGTCGAATCCAACGACCACCGCGAAGTGCCAGACCGGCAGCCAATCGAGCCCCTGGTTCTGCAGAATCAGCACCGGATTGCCCGCTGCGACTTCGCTGAGGATGTTCTCCAGTCGCGGTTTGAGCGGATAGACCAGCATGCCCTTCTCACGCGCGGCCGCCACCAGCTCCACCTGCAGACTGCCCTCGCGCCCGGGAATGAACACCCGATCCTTCAGCTCGCGCGGCGTCACGCGAATGCCGCGCTGATTGAGCATGGTCGCCAGCGCAGCCGGGCCGCATTGGAATTCCTGCTGCGGGAAGAACTGTACCTCGCTCAGTTCCACCCGTTCCGGCAACGCGTCCACGCTGGATGGCAACTTCGGCGCCTGCGCACAGCCGCCGAGTGCCACGGCCGCCGCGAGCGCGACGGCCATGGCCCAACGCCTCAACGTTGGCACCTCACGAAGGTGAAGATATGGGTGATGCAGAGCAGGTCGGTAATCACGAAGATCAACAGGAACAACAGGATGATGCCGATGATGCCGCCAGCAGGCGCCTGGTCCAGTTGCTGGTTGAACTGCGCCAGCTCCTCGTTGGACAGGCTCCTGATGCGCTGCTCGACCTTGCTGCGCTCGACGCCCATGGACTGCAGCTTTTTCTGCACACCCTGGTCATCAAGCATCTTCAGCAGTTGCTCGCGGTCGACCTGTTGCTGCTGCGCCTGAAGCACCTCGCCAGTACCCACCATGGCGGCCTGGGCCAACGGGACTTCCGCAACCACACCCAACTGCGCGAACACCAGGACTGCTGCAAGGCTTTTCACCCGTCTTGTTATGGTCATTCTGGGTCACCTCATCATGGACTGCATGCACTAAGCAGGAGATGCGGGCCGCTCGCACGCGAGACAACCGACCGCCACGCTCCCGCCACATCGGCGCCAACCGCAGGGCCGCTATCTAGTGAGATTACAGCTCAGGAAAAGAGTTCGAAGCGCAGTTGGCGCCAGTCGGCATCCAGATGCCCCAGGTAGACGCAGGCGAAACCACGGGGAAAGAGAATGTGCTCGGGGCCGATACCCGGACCTTCGAGTCGCAGCAGGCGACCCCAGGGGTGGTGGCTGACACGCCCGCGCACATCCTCGAGCGCGCCGCCGCGCCACCAGTGAATGGCGGCTTCGGCATCCTCGATGCCGTCGGGCTGCTCGATGCGCACCGGTTCGTCGCGCCAGCCGATCACCCGTTGCGGGTCGAATCCAGCCTGGCGCGCCAGTGGCAACGGTGTGATCCACAGCGCGCCGTCACGCTCCTTGAGCGACACAGCCAAGGGGGACCACTGGGGCTGCTCCAGCGCCCAGAGCAGATCCCCATCGATGGCCAGCGAAGGTTCAGGCTGGGTCTGGATGCGGAAACCGGGACAGACCAGCGCGCCTTCGTGCAGAGGAATCCGGAGCTCGCTCATGCCGGCTCCGGCAGACAATGGCAGCAAAGGAAGATCACAGCGCGGCGCACTTCATCCTCCCTACGGCTGGCGCGCAAACGGCAGCGGCGATTCTAGGGAATCCAGCGGCTCAGGGCGACTTCTGTTTGGCTTTCTGGCGCTCGAGGAAATCCACTTTCCATTGCTCGACGCCCAGGTGCTCGGAATCCAGATTCGCCTCGACGCCGTACTTGGCCTTGAGCGCGGCCACTTCCTCGGCGTGATCGACGAGAAAGCGGTCGAAGCGCTCGACGAGTTCGCCCTGCTTCAGCGTGGAGAGATGGAAGGCGCTGCGCGTGTGCGGCAGCGAAGGATCGAACACCAGCGCCCCCGGTTTCGCGCGGATATTGTCCAGGTAGAAAGTGGCGACCACCACGTTGAAATAAGCGCCGTCGGCCTGCTTCTTCAGCGCGGCGTGGATCATCTGCTTGAGGTCGGCGCTGGGCGCGAGGGTAATCTGCCCCGACTGCACCGGCTGCTCGTAACCGCGCGGCGTCCAGCCCTCCACCAGCGCCAGGCGCTTCAGGGCAGCGAGCCCCTTCCCCAGACGCTCCGGCGCCACCAGTACACCATCGACATACTCGGCCACCGGCTGGCTGTAGCGCAGGGTCGTGCCGGCCTTTTGCCCAGGCGCCCAGTTGGGGTTGTCCGGGTACTTGAAATCGACCTGCCCGGAAAGCA
This sequence comes from Pseudomonas sp. DP-17, assembly GCF_022380625.1. Lineage (NCBI taxonomy): Bacteria > Pseudomonadati > Pseudomonadota > Gammaproteobacteria > Pseudomonadales > Pseudomonadaceae > Pseudomonas > Pseudomonas sp. DP-17. Next base: position 49,129 of record NZ_JAKSXG010000020.1, on the reverse strand, counting down.
GTGCCGGCAGTAGTGCATCCACCGGCAGCGGGCGGTATTGCAGAGTAATGCCGACGCTGCTGGCGAACAGGTCCAGCGCCTCGCGGGCGAAACCCTGGTAATTGCCCTGCGCGTCGGTGCTGTAGTGCGGTGCGAATGGCAGATTCTCGACGCCGACCACGTAGGTCTGGGCCATACCGACACCTGAAACACCGCTGAAAAGGATGCTGGCAAGCGCGCAGCCGAATGCCTTGAGCTTCAAACGACTCTCCTTGTTACCTGTTGTTCTTGTTCTGTCAGGCGGGCCGGGAGCCCGCCGTGGCGGACTCAGCCACCGGTCATGCTCATGAAGCGCAGTACCTGAACCTGCTGGTCGGCTTCGAAATGATGGCGTTCGGGCTTGAGCTGCAACGCCTGCATCAGCGCTTCGCGCAGGCGCGCGCTGTCGCCGGGGTGATCGCGCAGCAACTGGCGCAGGTCCAGTGCGCCTTCGTGGCCGAGACAGAGCACCAGTTTGCCCTCAGCAGTCACTCGCACCCGATTGCAGTCGCCGCAGAAGTTGTGGCTGTGCGGCGAGATGAAGCCGATGCGGCTGGCGTAGCCGTCGATGCGGTAGTAGCGCGATGGACCACCACTACGTTCAGGCGTGGGCAGCAGTTGCCAGCGCTCGGCGAGCTGCGCGCGAACTTCGTCGCTGCTGCACAGCGTCTGCTTTCGCTCATGGCTGCTGACGCTGCCCAGCGGCATCTCCTCGATGAAACTGATGTCGATGCCCTTCTCCAGGGCGAAGGCCACCAGGTCGCAGACTTCGTCGTCGTTGCGGCCCTTCTGGACCACGGCATTGAGCTTGATGCGCTCGAAGCCGGCCTCGCGGGCGGCGTCGATGCCGTCGAGCACCTGCTCAAGCTTGTCGGAGCGCGTAAAGGCGGCGAAGCGTTCGCGGCGCAGCGAGTCAAGGCTGATATTCAGCCGGCGCACGCCTGCTGCACGCAGCTCGGCCGCGCGCTCGCGCAGTTGCGAGCCATTGGTGGTGATGGACAGATCGTCCAGCTCCGGGCGTGCGCCCAGCCTGGCCAGCAGACCGGTCAGCCCTTTGCGCACCAGCGGCTCGCCGCCGGTGATGCGGATGCGCTTCACGCCCAGGCCGATGAAGGCGTCGGCGACGGCTTCGAGCTCCTCAAGGCTCAACACCTGGTCGCGCGGCAGGAACTGCATGTCTTCGCTCATGCAGTAGGTGCAGCGGAAGTCGCAGCGGTCGGTGACCGACAGGCGCAGGTAGGTGATGCGTCGACCGAAGGGGTCGACCAACTGGGAATCGGACATGGGCAGTGGGAAGTTCCGGATGGCAGGCGCCGAACGAAAGTGCGCTAGAAATACCCTAGAACACCGCCGCTGTACACACAAAATCGACCCACGAGTCAGGAAATTGCTCGTAAGTACCGCGAGAGCCCCAAGTTGAGGGGGCCGAGAGCCCGGTGCTACCATGCCCGGCTCTGTTCTGTGACAACAGCAATAAAAGAAAGAAGACCAGCCAATGACCAGCATTCGCGAGCGTAACCGTCGCCTCATCCTTCGCGCAGCCAGCGAAGAATTCGCCGAGAAGGGTTTCGCGGCGACCAAGACCAGCGACATCGCCGCTCGCGCCGGGCTGCCCAAGCCCAACGTCTACTACTACTTCCAGTCCAAGGAAAATCTCTACCGCTGCGTGCTGGAAAGCGTCGTGGAGCCGCTGCTGCAGGCCTCCGCGCCGTTCCGCGAGGACGACGAGCCAAGCGAGGCGCTGCGCGCCTACATCCGCTCCAAGGTGAAGATTTCCCAGGAACTGCCGCACGCGTCGAAGGTGTTCGCCAGCGAACTGATGCACGGTGCGCCGCATCTGCCCAAGGAATATCTGGATGAGCTGAACGCACAGGCGCAGCGCAATATCGCCTGCCTGCAGAGCTGGATCGACCGCGGCCTGCTGGCGCCGGTGGACCCGCACCACCTGCTGTTCACCATCTGGGCGGCGACCCAGACCTACGCCGATTTCGACTGGCAGATTTCCATTGTCACCGGCAAGACCAGCCTGAGCGACGCGGACTTCGAGGCGGCCACCGATACCATTACCCGCCTGGTACTGCGTGGCACCGCGCCGGACAATGGTGGAGAGCACAAGCCGCAGGGGCGTTTGCGGCCGTTGTCGATCTAACGGTTTTCAACCGCTGCCGCATGGGTATCGCTTCGCTCCACCCATCCTACTGGTGCCGCGGAAACGCGTAGGAGTGACGCGCGGTGATCTGCGCGCCCTTCCCTTCCTGACTCAGCCCGCGTCAGCGACCAGGCCCAGCGCCTGCACGCCACGGATCGCGCATTGCTCGTCGATGTCCGAGGCATCGCCGCTGATACCGATGGCGCCTATCACTTCATTGGCCGAATTGCGGATCAGCACGCCGCCCGGCGCGGGCACCACGTTGCCCTGCGCCAAGGTGTTCACCGCGGCGATGAACGACGGGCGCTGCTGAGCGTCCGCCGCCAGCACGCGCGACGACTTGCCCAGCGCCACCGCGCCCCAGGCCTTGCCGATGGCGATCTGCGGGCGAAGCATGCTCGCGCCATCCTCGCGTTGCAGGCTCAACAGGTGCCCGCCGGCATCCAGCACGGCAATGGTCAGCGGTGCAGTGGACAGCTCGCGGCTGGCGACCAGGGCGTGGCGGGTGATGTCCAGTGCGGTTTCCAGATTCAGGGTGCTCATGAGGTTTTCCTCTTCAAGTTGATAAGACCGATCAAGGTGGATAAGCCGGGGCGACGCCGCGCGTAGATGTCAAAGCTGCGCACACGCGTATCAGAAATCTGTACGCAATCTAGTAGCCGAAGGTCTCACCCAAAGCAACTGAAAAGGACAATTCATATCTATTTTTGTATACATTTTTTCAAACGATAGTTTGACCCAGCGTTCAGGTTTTCGTCGAAAGCCTCGAAATAGAAGGCTTTTAACAAAAAATGACCACTCAGTCCCTCGTATACAACCCGTCTTGACCTCCATCGAATTGCCTGCCTAGAATCGCCTCAACTTTTGTACACAATCAGTATAAGAACCGAGGAACAAAATATGGCCAGAATGAGAGCAATCGAGGCTGCCGTACTTGTCATGCGTCGCGAAGGCGTGGATACCGCCTTCGGCGTACCGGGCGCCGCCATCAACCCCATGTATGCGGCCATGAAGAAACTCGGTGGCATCGATCACGTCCTGGCCCGCCACGTGGAAGGCGCCTCGCACATGGCCGAGGGCTATACCCGCACCAACGCCGGCAACATCGGCGTGTGCATCGGCACCTCCGGCCCTGCCGGCACCGACATGGTCACCGGCCTGTACTCGGCCTCCGCCGACTCCATCCCGATCCTCTGCATCACCGGCCAGGCTCCCCGTGCGCGCATGCACAAGGAAGACTTCCAGGCCGTGGACATCACCAGCATCGTCAAGCCGGTCACCAAGTGGGCGACCACCGTGCTGGAGCCGGGCCAGGTGCCCTATGCCTTCCAGAAGGCTTTCTTCGAAATGCGCAGCGGCCGTCCCGGCCCGGTGCTGATCGACCTGCCATTCGACGTGCAGATGGCCGAGATCGAATTCGATATCGACGCCTACGAGCCGCTGCCGGTGAACAAGCCCAAGGCCAGCCGCGCCCAGGCCGAGAAAGCCCTGGCCCTGCTCAACGACGCCGAGCGTCCGCTGATCTGCGCCGGCGGCGGCATCATCAACGCCGATGCTTCCGACAAGCTGGTGGAATTCGCCGAGCTGACCGGCGTGCCGGTGGTCCCGACCCTGATGGGCTGGGGCACCATCCCGGACGACCACCCGCTGATGGCCGGCATGTGCGGCCTGCAGACCTCGCACCGCTACGGCAACGCCACCGTCCTGGAATCGGACATGGTGTTCGGTATCGGCAACCGCTGGGCCAACCGCCACACCGGTTCCGTCGACGTCTACACCGCGGGCCGCAAGTTCGTTCACGTGGACATCGAACCGACCCAGATCGGCCGCGTGTTCACCCCGGACCTGGGCATCGTTTCCGACGCCGGCTCCGCCCTGGACGTGTTCCTGGAAGTCGCCCGCGAGTGGAAGGCCGCCGGCAAGCTCAAGGACCGCAGCGCCTGGGTCGAGGCCTGCCGCGAGCGCAAGCGCACGATGCAGCGCAAGACCCACTTCGACAACGTGCCGGTCAAGCCGCAGCGCGTCTACGAAGAGATGAACGAGTTCTTCGGCAAGGACACCTGCTACGTCAGCACCATCGGCCTGTCGCAGATCGCCGGCGCGCAGTTCCTGCACGTCTACAAGCCGCGCCACTGGATCAACTGCGGCCAGGCCGGCCCGCTGGGCTGGACCATTCCGGCAGCCCTGGGCGTGGTCAAGGCCGACCCGAGCCGTCAGGTCGTCGCGCTGTCGGGCGACTACGACTTCCAGTTCATGATCGAAGAGCTGGCCGCCGGTGCGCAGTTCAACCTGCCGTACATCCACGTGCTGGTGAACAACTCCTACCTGGGCCTGATCCGCCAGGCGCAGCGCGGCTTCGAGATCGACTACTGCGTGCAGCTGGCCTTCGACAACGTCAACGCCCCGGAACTCAACGGCTACGGCGTGGACCACGTCGCGGTGGTGGAAGGCCTGGGTTGCAAGGCGATCCGCGTGTTCGACCCGAACCAGATCGGTGCGGCCTTCGCCCAGGCTCGCGAGCTGATGCAGCAGCACCGTGTACCGGTGGTGGTCGAGGTCATCCTGGAGCGCGTCACCAACATCTCCATGGGTACCGAGATCAACGCGGTCAACGAGTTCGAAGAGCTGGCCCTGAAAGGTGTCGACGCGCCGACGGCCATCTCGCTGCTCGACTGATCAGCCGGACCGAACGACTCCTCCCTGCGGGGAGGAGCTGGGGGTGGACATTTCCTGGCGGAGAGTCCCCCACCCCCTGCTCTCTTACTTGAAGAAGCCGAGCACCACGCACCACCCGTTCAACAGGAGTGACCCCATGCCCCGTTTCTGCGCCAACCTGTCCATGCTGTTCACCGAGGTGGACTTCCTCGACCGTTTCGAAGCCGCCGCGCGCGCCGGTTTCAGCGGTGTCGAGTACCTCTTCCCGTATGACGTCGAGGCCGAGGTGATCAAGGCCCGCCTGGACGCCAACAAGCTCGAGCAAGTGCTGTTCAACCTTCCGGCGGGCGATTGGTCGAAAGGCGAGCGCGGCATCGCCTGCCACCCGGACCGCGTCGAGGAATTCCGCGCCGGCGTCGACAAGGCCATCGCCTACGCCAAGGTCCTGGGCAACACCCAGGTCAACTGCCTGGCCGGCATCCGCCCGCAGGGTTACGACTGCGCGACCATCGAGAACACCTTCCTGAACAACCTGGAGTACGCGGCCGGAAAGCTCGAAGCCGCGGGCATCAAGCTGGTCATGGAAATGATCAACACGATCGACATTCCCGGCTTCTACCTGCAGACCACGAAGCAGGCCCAGGACATCCGCGAGAAGGTCGGCAGCGCCAACCTGTTCCTGCAGTACGACATCTACCACATGCAGATCATGGAAGGTGACCTGGCGCGGACCCTCGAGAAGAACCTCGCCTCGATCAACCACGTGCAGCTGGCCGACAACCCCGGCCGCCACGAGCCGGGCACCGGCGAGATCAACTACCGCTTCCTGTTCGACCACCTGGACCGCATCGGCTACCGCGGCTGGGTCGGCTGCGAATACAAGCCCAAGACCACTACCGAAGCCGGCCTCGGCTGGCTGAAGAGCCACAACGTGGTGTGACCCGACTCACTTCGTTGGATGGCGTGGAGCGCAGCGATACCCATCCTACGGCCTGCACATCGACTCCCTGGGTACGCAGGGAGCCGAATGCCCAACAAGAACAACCAGGAGAATTCCTCATGGCCAAAATCGGATTCATCGGCACCGGCATCATGGGCCTGCCCATGGCACTGAACCTGCAGAAAGCCGGTCACCAGATCTTCGTTTCCACCCACCACGATGCCGCTCCCGCCGAGCTGGCCAACGGCGGCGCCGTCGCCCTGGCCAACCCCAAGGAAGTCGCCCAGGAAGCCGAGTTCATCATCGTGATGGTCCCGGACACCCCGCAGGTGGAAGACGTACTGTTCCGCAAGGACGGCATCGCCGAAGGCGTGGGCCCGAACAAGGTGGTGATCGACATGAGCTCGATCTCCCCCACCGCCACCAAGACCTTCGCCGAGAAGATCAAGGCCACCGGCGCGCAGTACCTGGACGCCCCGGTCTCCGGCGGTGAAGTCGGTGCCAAGGCCGCTTCCCTGAGCATCATGGTCGGCGGCTGCCCGAACACCTTCGAACGCGCCCTGCCGCTGTTCCAGGCCATGGGCAAGAACATCACCCGCGTCGGCGGCAATGGCGATGGCCAGACCGCCAAGGTGGCCAACCAGATCATCGTCGCCCTGAACATCCAGGCCGTCGCCGAAGCCCTGCTGTTCGCCGCGAAGAACGGCGCCGATCCGGCCAAGGTGCGTGAAGCGCTGATGGGCGGCTTCGCCTCCTCGCGCATCCTCGAAGTGCACGGCGAGCGCATGGTCAAAGGCACCTTCGATCCGGGCTTCCGCATCAGCCTGCACCAGAAGGACCTCAACCTGGCCCTGGCCGGCGCTCGCGAACTGGGCCTGAACCTGCCCAACACCGCCAACGCCCAGCAGGTGTTCAGCACCTGCGCGGCCATCGGCGGCAGCAACTGGGACCACTCCGGCCTGATCAAGGGCCTGGAGCACATGGCCAACTTCTCCATCCGCAAGGACTGAAGAAGCACCTTCGTAGGATGGCGTGGAGCGCAGCGATACCCATCGATCCCGGCACCGCTGCTGGGTGATGGGTATCGCAGGCTCCCCCCATCCTGCGCAGAGCAAGGCGTAGGGCGGATAACGCCAACGGCGTTATCCGCCACGAAGCAAGGTGACGGGCGAAGTTATGGGAGTGGCTTCGCCCGCCACGCTGCAAAGCGACTCGAACACCCGGCCGGAGGGAATCACGGCCTCGCCGGCCGGGGCGTTCGAATCCATCGCTGAGTCTCCTTTTGCGAAGGCGACTGAGCCATGGATACACCACAAGAAGAATCACGGGAGCCTGTCATGAGCCTCGACCCACGCGCCTTCCTGCGCGAGCTGTTCGACACCGCCATTGCCGCCGCGCATCCGGCCCAGGTACTGGCGCAGCACCTGCCCACCGACAAGGGCGGCCGCACCATCGTCATCGGCGCCGGCAAGGCTGCCGGCGCCATGGCCGAAGTCGCCGAGAAGCACTGGAAAGGTGAGGTCCAGGGTCTGGTGGTCGCGCCCTATGGCTACGGAGCCGAGTGCCGCAGCATCGAAGTGGTGGAAGCCTCGCACCCGGTGCCGGACGATGCCGGCGAACGCGTCGCACGCCGCGTGCTGGAGCTGATCAGCGGCCTGTCCGAGAACGACCGGGTGATCTTCCTGCTCTCCGGCGGCGGCTCCGCGCTGCTCGCCCTGCCGGCCGAAGGCATCAGCCTCGACGACAAGCGCAGCGTGAACAAGGCCCTGCTGAAATCCGGCGCCGCCATCAGCGAAATGAACTGCGTACGCAAGCACCTCTCCGCCATCAAGGGCGGCCGCCTGGCACGCGCCTGCTGGCCGGCCAGCGTGTACACCTACGCGATTTCCGACGTGCCCGGCGACGAGGCCACGGTGATCGCCTCCGGCCCCACCGTGGGCGACCCGACCACCTCGGCCGACGCCCTGGCGATCCTCAAGCGCTACGCCATCGACATCCCGGCGAACGTCCGCGCCTGGCTGGAAGACCCGCGCTCGGAGACCGTCAAACCCGGTGACGAATGCCTGTCGCGCAGCCACTTCAAGCTGATCGCCACGCCCCAGCACTCCATCGACGCGGTGGCTGCCAAGGCTGAAGCCGCCGGCATCCCGACACTGATCCTGGGCGACCTGGAAGGCGAGTCCCGCGAGGTGGCCAAGGTCCACGCGGGCATCGCCCGGCAGATTCGCAAGCATGGCCAGCCGCTGAAGGCGCCGTGCCTGATCCTCTCCGGTGGCGAGACCACCGTGACCGTGCGCGGCAATGGCCGTGGCGGACGCAACGCAGAGTTTCTCCTCAGCCTCACCGCCGACCTCAAGGGTGAACCGAACATCTGGGCCCTGGCGGGGGACACCGACGGCATCGACGGCATGGAAAGCAACGCCGGTGCCCTGATGAGCCCATGCAGCTACAGCCGCGCCCTCAAGGCCGGCCTGAACCCGTTGCACGAGCTCGACAACAACAACGGCTACGGCTTCTTCGCCGAACTGGGCGACCTGGTGATCACCCGGCCGACCCGCACCAACGTCAACGACTTCCGCGCCATCCTGGTCCTCGAGAACGACAAATGACTCCTGACAAGAAAGTAAAAATCCTCGCGACCCTGGGCCCGGCGATCAAAAACCGCGACGACATCCGCGCGCTGGTGGAAGCCGGCGCCAACCTGTTCCGCCTGAACTTCAGCCACGGCGAATACAGCGACCACGCCCAGCGTTTCGCCTGGGTGCGGGAAGTGGAAGCCGAACTGAACTACCCCATCGGCATCCTCATGGACCTGCAAGGTCCGAAGCTGCGCGTGGGTCGTTTCTCCGAAGGCGCGGTGCAGTTGGAGAAGGGCCAGACCTTCACCCTCGATCTCAACGACGCACCGGGCGACCAGCAGCGTGTCATGCTGCCCCACCCGGAAATCATCCAGGCGCTGGAGCCGGGCATGAGCCTGCTGCTGGACGATGGCAAGATTCGCCTGCAGGTGCTCAACGCCCACAGCGATGCCATCGAGACCCGCGTGATGAACAGCGGCGAGCTGTCCGACCGCAAGGGCGTCAACGTACCCGAGGCCGTGCTCAAGCTCAGCCCGCTGACCGCCAAGGACCGCCGTGACCTGGAATTCGGCCTGGAGCTGGGCGTGGACTGGGTCGCCCTGTCCTTCGTGCAGCGCCCGGAAGACATCGAGGAAGCCCGCGCACTGATCGGCGACAAGGCGTTCCTCATGGCCAAGATCGAGAAGCCCTCGGCGGTGCAGTCCATCGAAGCCATCGCCCGCCTCTCCGACGCGATCATGGTCGCCCGAGGCGACCTGGGCGTGGAGATGCCGGCCGAGAGCGTGCCGGGCATCCAGAAGCGCATCATCCAGGTCTGCCGCCAGCTCGGCCGCCCGGTGGTGGTGGCGACGCAGATGCTCGAATCGATGCGCTTCTCCCCGGCGCCGACCCGCGCCGAGGTAACCGATGTGGCCAACGCCGTCAGCGAAGGCGCCGATTGCGTGATGCTCAGCGCCGAGAGCGCCTCGGGCCAATACCCCCGTGAATCCGTGGAGATGATGGCGAAGATCATCCGCCAGGTCGAAGCCGAGCCGGATTACCAGGCGACGCTGGAAATCAACCGCCCGGAACCGGACGCCACCGTCTCCGACGCCATCAGCTGCGCGATCCGCCGGATCAGCCGCATCCTGCCGGTGGCGGTGCTGGTGAACTACACCGAGTCCGGCGCCTCGACCCTGCGCGCCTCCCGCGAACGGCCCAAGGCACCGATCCTCAGTCTCACCCCGCAACTGAAATCCGCCCGCCGCCTGACCGTGGCCTGGGGCGTCCATTCGGTGGTCAACGCGCAGCTCGCCCACGTCGACGAGATCTGCTCCACCGCCCTGGACATCGCCCTGGCCCAGCGCATGGCGCGCCGTGGCGATACCGTGGTGATCACCGCCGGCGTGCCCTTCGGCCAGCCGGGCAGCACCAACATGCTGCGGATCGAGACGGTGGCGCCGGCGCTGGAGGTTTAATGCAGGCCTGAAAGCCCTCTCCCCAACCCTGGCTGCGCGCCCCGCTCCGAAGGGAGAGGGGGCAGTTCGGCACCGCCGGTGACGCCGGTGTCCGCCTCCGGCCACTCAAGCCCCCTCTCGCGCTAGCGGGACGGGCTGGGGAGAGGGCAAACGAGTTCAGGAGCCACGCCATACCGCGTGCCTCCGCACCGAGTCACTCCCGGACGGACGGGGCCGGGAATACGGGGCCGCGTCCCCGTCCGTCCGGGTTTGACCTTGCTACTGACGAGTTCAGCAGCAGAAACATGAGCACCGAATGCTTGTCGGTCCATGGCCCCCACGCAGCAACTCCCAATGCTGGCCATGGATTTTCGAGGTTGTTCGCGGTGATCCCGCGGACAGCCTCTTTTCTTTTTCCAGACCCGTGGCGCCGCCCCGTATGGCGGCGTCACAAGAGTCTCACGCAGCGCCCGCCGATGGGGCCCCGATGCCCTACACCCAACGAGGCGCTGCGGAGTCACTTTCAACTGCCCAGATCCCAAATGCCCCTGAACAAATACGTCTCCACCCGGCTGATCGGCTTCGGCCAGATCTACCTGCAGGCCGACGCCCGTTTCGGCCTGATCCTGCTGCTGACCATCGCCTGGTCCGCGCCGCAACTGCTTCCCGGCGCGCTACTCGGTGCGTTGCTCGGCCCGCTCACCGCGCGCTTCGTGCGTGAGCCGCAGACAGACATCGACGCTGGCCTGCACGACTACAACCCGATCCTCATCGGCCTGTTGCTGCCCTTCCTGTTCCAATGGTCCCTGGGGCTGGTGATGCTCTGCGTCGCCGCCATCCTCACCAGCGTCGCGGTGCAGGCGGTGCTGCTGCGCCAGTCACGCCGGCGCTTCGGCCTGCCGGTCTACACCTCGGCCTTCGTGCTGCTGGGCTGGGTGTCCAGCGCGCTGGGCAAGGCCATCGGCCTGGTGCCGGCGGCCGGCGCCACCTGCCTGTCGTGTGGGACAGTGAACCCGCTGCTGGACTCCTCCGCACTGGGCTTCGGCGAAGTGATCTTCCTCGGCGAGCCGCTGGCCGGCCTGACCATCGCCCTCGGCCTGTTGCTGGCGGATCGTCGCGCGGCCTTCTGGGCGCTGGCGGGTGCCGCCGGCGCACTGGCCCTGGCGCCGCTGCTGGACCTGCCCGCCGTCGCGGCCCAGGCCGGTCTGCTCGGCCTGAACGGCGCACTGGCCGGTATCGCCCTGTCGCTGCGATCCCGCAGTCCGTTGGCTCCGCTGTGCGGCATCGTCCTGGCCGTGCTGCTGCAACCCTGCTTCGCGCTGATCGGCCTGCCCGCCTTCACCGCGCCCTTCATCCTCGCCTGCTGGCTGGTGATCCTCGGCCAGCGCGCGCTGGAAGCCCTGCTGTCCGATCCGCGAAGGGAAAACAGCGGCCCGCGTGTATAGTCGAGGGCCCTTTTGCGGCGACGGATCGCACCGATGAACTTCGTGAAATACCAGGCCCTGGGCAACGATTACCTGGTCTACGCGGGCGACGCACCGTTCGCCCTGACCGCCGCGCAGATCGGCCGTGTCTGCGACCGCCACCACGGCGTCGGCTCCGACGGCATCCTGGTGGCGAACCACAGCGATGCCGCCTTCGGCCTGCGCATCCTCAACCCCGACGGCTCCGAAGCGGAGAAGAGCGGCAACGGCCTGCGCATCTTCTCCCGCTACCTCTGGGACTGCGGGCTGGTGGCGGATAAAGCCTTCGACATCGTCACCGCCGGTGGCATCGTCACCAGCCAGGTGGACGACGAGGGCCGTACCGTGGAGGTGTCCATGGGCCGTGCCGAGTTCGCCTGTGCGCGGATTCCGGTACTGATCGATGCCCCTGAGGCTTTGGACTATCCGTTGGAAATCGACGGCGTGGCGCTGAAGATCAACGCCGTATCCATGGGCAACCCGCACTGCGTGGTGTTCGTCGAACAGACCAGCCGCGAGCTGGCCTGTCGCCTCGGCCCGCTACTGGAAAACCATCCACTGTTCCCCAGGCGCAGCAACGTGCAGTTCGTCCAGTGGCTGTCCCGCAACGCGCTGCGCGTGGAAATCTGGGAACGCGGCGCCGGCTACACGCTGTCCTCGGGCACCAGCAGCTGTGCCGCCGCTTCGGTGGCGCGCAAGCTCGGCCTGTGTGACGAGCACATTGACCTGCACCTGGCCGGCGGTCGCCTGGAAATCCGGGTCGAGGACGACTTTAAGGTGACCATGCGCGGCGCCGTGCAGCGGGTCGCCGGCATCGACCTGGACCCGGAAGCCTTCGCCGACCTCGGCTGAGTTGCCGCCTTTTCCCAAGGCAACCGGCATGGATCAATGCCGGTCCGCCCACGCTCGCCCACACTGCGGCGTAACGTCCGCCGAGTAGCTCAATCGACGGGTAACCGCGCATTTCCCGGATGCAGACGGCATAATCCGCCCCCTTCCGCATCCGGCCACGGGTGCGTTCCCCTCATTTACGCAGCGAAAGACGTCATGACTCTTCCAGCTCCCACTCTCCTGCAGCGACTCCAGCGCACCAGCCTGGTCATGCGCATATTCATCGGCATGCTGCTGGGCATCGCCCTGGCCCTGGTCTGGCCGGAAGCGGCCCGCGCCGTCAGCCTGCTCGGCAACCTGTTCATCTCGGCACTGAAGGCTGTGGCCCCGGTCCTGGTACTGGTGCTGGTGATGTCCTCCATCGCCAATCACAAGCAAGGGCAACGCACGCACATCCGCCCAATCCTGCTGCTGTACCTGCTGGGCACCTTCGCGGCCGCACTGGTCGCGGTAGCCGCCAGCTTCGCCTTCCCTTCCACCCTGGTACTCAAGGCCGCAGCCGCGGCGGACGCCACGCCCCCCGGCGGCATCGGCGAGGTGCTCAATACCCTGCTGTTCAGTATCGCCAGCAATCCGGTGAAGGCGCTCCTGGAAGCCAACTTCATCGGCATCCTCGGCTGGGCCGTGGGCCTGGGCATCGCCCTGCGCTACGCACGCCCCGCTACTCGCGAGATGGTCGAAGACCTGGCCAACGGCGTGACACTGATCGTCCGCGTGGTCATCGCGTTCGCCCCGCTGGGCATCTTCGGCCTGGTCGCCAGCACCCTGGCCGAGTCCGGTTTCGATGCGCTGCTGGGCTACGTGCGCCTGCTCGCCGTCCTGCTGGGCTGCATGCTCTTCGTGGCCCTGGTGATCAATCCGCTGATCGTCTTCGTCAAGCTGCGCCGCAATCCCTACCCACTGGTGTTCACCTGCCTGCGCGAAAGCGGTGTCACCGCCTTCTTCACTCGCAGCTCGGCGGCCAACATCCCGGTCAACCTGCAGTTGTGCGAGCGCCTGGGCCTGCATGAAGACACCTACTCGGTGTCCATCCCGCTGGGCGCCACCATCAACATGGCCGGCGCCGCCATCACCATCAGCGTGCTGAGCCTGGCGGCAGCCAACACCCTGGGCATTGCCATCGACCTGCCCAGCGCCCTGCTGCTCTGTGTCGTCGCCTCGCTGTGCGCTTGCGGCGCTTCCGGCGTGGCCGGCGGCTCGCTGCTGCTGATCCCGCTGGCCTGCGGCCTGTTCGGCATTTCCAGCGAAATCGCCATGCAGGTCGTGGCGGTGGGCTTCGTCATCAGCATCCTGCAGGATTCGGCCGAGACCGCGCTGAACTCCTCCACCGACGTGCTGTTCACCGCCGCGGCCTGCATGGCCGAGGGCGACATGGACGAGCCGCAGGCTGGCGAACGCGCCTGATCCTCCCGCCGGGGCGAACCACGCCCCGGCTCCCTCCCGCAGAATTCACCGTTCGTCGGCCATCCCGGCGCGTCCTTCCCCCGCTCAACCCGTTCCTCCCGCCCGCTTCGTCACAAGCAGCATGGACGGACGCCATGGTGGCGTTCCGCAGTGCCGGCCGCCTTCCAGGCCGCGAGGTGAGCACATGCCCTTTCGATTCCATCCTCTGATACTCGCCATGGCCGGCGCGCTGGCCAGTCCCTCGCTGCTGGCCGCGCCGCAGGTGGCCGACAGCCGTATCAGCGCGGTGACCGTCTATACCGACCGTGCCATCGTCACCCGCACCGCCACCCTGCAACTGCCCGCCGGCCAGCACGAGATCGCGCTGGAGCAATTGCCCCTGCGCATCGACGACAACAGCCTGCAGGCCTCGCTCAGCGCCAGCGCAGCCGCGACCCTGCTCGACGTCAGCAGTGCGCCGCAGGTGTCGCCTCCGTCCGAAGACAACCGCCTGCAACAGCTGGACGCGCAGCTGCGCGACCTTGAGCGGCAGGAACGGGAGATCAGCGACCGTGGCAGCGTGCTGGAAAACCAGAAGCAGTTCCTCGCCGACATCCAGACCAGCAGCACCAAGCCGGGCAAGAACCAGGCCCTGCCGAGCATCGACGAGCTGAAGAGCCTGCTGCAGATGAGCGAGGGCAACCTGGGCCGCATCCTCGACGAGCAGCGCAAGCTCGACCAGCAGAACGAGGAGCTGCAGCAGCGCAAGCAGGAGCTGGAGAACCAGCGCAGCCACCTGGCCGGGGACGGCACCCACTACAAGCGCGCAATCCTGCGCGTGGCGCTGGAGAAGCCCGCGCAGGTCCAATTGCAGCTCAGCTACACGCTCTACGACGCCTCCTGGCGCCCGGCCTACGACGCCCGCCTGCGCGACGGCGAGGACAAGATCGAGATGACCTACCAGGGCATCGTCCGGCAGAGCAGCGGCGAGGACTGGACCGACGTCGACCTCACCCTGTCCACCGCCCGCCCCAACCTGGGCAGCAGCGTACCGGCGCTCTCGCCATGGTTCGTCGACACCGTCGATCCGCGCGCGGTAATGGCCGCACGGCCCGCGCCGGCGCCAGCTGCGCCGATGGTGGCGCTGGAGGCGAAGAAGGCCCAGCGCTTTGCTGCCGACGAGATGGCCATGGCCGGCTCCCTGGCGGAGATGGCGGAGATGCCCGTCGCCGTCGCCGAAGTCAGTGGCGCCACCACCAGCGCCTCCTTCCACATTCCGACCCGCGCCACGCTGAACAGCGACGGCAGCTCGCAGAAGGTCGCCATCGCCCAGTTCAAGCTGCCAGCAACCTTCCGCTACCTGGCCACGCCGTCGCTGCGCGAAGCCGCCTACCTGCAGGCCGACACCCGCAACGCCAGCGACTACCCGCTGCTGCCAGGCACGCTCAACACCTACCTGGGCAACACCTTCGTCGCCAGCGGCCAGCTGCGCGCGGTGATGCCGGGCGAGACCTTCGAGCTGGCCCTGGGCGGCGACGAGGCCATGTCAATCAAGCGCAAGCTGGTCAACCGCTACACCGACTACACCGGCCTCACCGGCGGGCGCAAACGCGTCACCTACGAGTTCCGCATCGACGCGCAGAACAACCACAAGACCGAGCAGCGCCTGCAGTTCAAGGACCAGCTGCCGGTCTCGCGCAACGAGCAGATCAAGGTTGCCCTGCTGGAGCCAGAAGGCCAGTCCGCTGCCCGCGAGGACGACGGCAAGCTGCTGTGGGACTGGCAGCTGAAACCGGGCGAGAAGCGCAGCACCACCTTCAAGTTCAGCGTGGAGTATCCCAAGGAGCTGGACGTCAGCGGGCTGGACTGAGGGCCCGGGGCGGTCATTGCCCGGCAGGCCTGCCAGGCTGCCGGCAAGCGCTTTCTGTACAGTGCATGGGTATCGGGCAGACCACTGCTGCCCGCATAAGCAAATAGCCTTTAAGTATTTAAGTGGCATATAACCTGTCGGCATAATCGCTACCCAACAACACTGCCAAAAGGAACTGCTCGTGAAACGTCTGTTCAGCGCCTCGCTGCTGGCCGCCGGCCTCGCCCTGGCCACCGCCGCCCAGGCCGCCCAGCCCTTGCTCAACGTCTCCTACGACGTGATGCGCGACTTCTACAAGGACTACAACGCCGCCTTCCAGAAACACTGGCAGGCCGAGAAAGGCGAGAAGATCACCATCCAGATGTCCCACGGCGGCTCCAGCAAGCAGGCCCGCGCGGTGATCGACGGCCTGCCGGCCGACGTCATCACCATGAACCAGGCCACCGATATCGACGCCCTGGCCGACAACGGCGGCCTGGTGCCCAAGGACTGGGCGACCCGCCTGCCGAACGACAGCGCGCCCTTCACCTCCGCCACGGTGTTCATCGTGCGCAAGGGCAACCCCAAGGGCCTGAAGGACTGGGACGACCTGGTCAAGCCGGGCATCCAGGTCGTGGTGCCGAACCCGAAGACCTCGGGCAATGGCCGCTACACCTACCTCTCCGCCTGGGGCTACGCGCAGAAACATGGCGCCGATGAAGCCAAGGCCAAGGAATTCGTCGCCCAGCTGTTCAAGAACGTCCCGGTACTGGATACCGGCGGCCGCGCAGCAACCACCACCTTCATGCAGAACCAGATCGGCGACGTGCTGGTGACCTTCGAGAACGAAGCCGAGATGATCGCCCGCGAGTTCGGCCGTGGCGGCTTCGAAGTGGTCTACCCGACCGTCTCCGCCGAAGCCGAGCCGCCGGTGGCCGTGGTCGACAAGGTAGTCGACAAGAAAGGCACCCGCGCCGAAGCCGAGGCCTACCTGAAGTACCTGTGGTCCGACGAAGGCCAGACCATCGCCGCCAATAACTACCTGCGCCCGCGCAACCCGCAGGTGCTGGCCAGGTTCTCCGACCGCTTCCCGAAGGTGGACTTCTTCTCCGTGGTGAAGACCTTCGGCGACTGGCGCACCGTGCAGAAGACCCACTTCGCCGACGGTGGCGTGTTCGACCAGATCTACACCCCGAACTGATTCACGGGTACGGGAAAGTCAAAAGCCGGAGCTGCCCAGCAGCCCCGGCTTTTTTCATGGCACAGCATCTGCGTGCAGGAGCGGGCTTGCTCGCGAGCCCGCTCAGCAACGGAATCGCCGGGGAATCCATTCGCGAGACTCGTAGGATGGGTGGAATGCAGCGATACCCATGCTGCATCGGCACCGGGCCAATCGATGGGTATCGCTTCGCTCCACGCCATCCTCCGAACGCACCACGTCATCCCTTCCAACCGACCTCGCGCAATGCCGCCAGCAGCCGCTCCCCAGTCAGGGCAGGCACCCGCACGCCATCATCGGTGCGCATGTCCTGGCCGGCCAGCAGCACGTTGACGATGGCCTCCTCCACCGCCTCGGCAGCGGCTGAGAACAACGGCGAGATATGGTCGTTGTTGACCATCTCCAACGCCGTGGCGA
This sequence comes from Pseudomonas sp. DP-17, assembly GCF_022380625.1. Classification (NCBI taxonomy): domain Bacteria; kingdom Pseudomonadati; phylum Pseudomonadota; class Gammaproteobacteria; order Pseudomonadales; family Pseudomonadaceae; genus Pseudomonas; species Pseudomonas sp. DP-17. The sequence goes on along the minus strand of NZ_JAKSXG010000020.1, from coordinate 32,130 downwards.
GCGGCAGGTTCTTGCGCCCGTAGTCCGCCGGCGGCAGGTCGCGGTTGCCGGTGGCGAAGGCGAGGAAAATGTCGCCGCTGGAGTCGTCCGTCCCGCCGCCGGTACGGGCGATCCCCAGCGAGGCGCGCTGCGCCAGGCGCTGGCACTGGTGCGGCAACAGTGGCGCGTCGGTGGCGAGGATCACCACGATGGAGCCCATGCCCGGCGTGCCCTGCTGGGCGAAGGGCGACGGCAGATCGCCCAGATGGCGACCCACCGGGTAACCATCCACGCGCAGTTCACGGCGCTGGCCGTGGTTGGCCTGCACCAGTGCGCCCACAGTCCAGCCACCCTGCTCCGCCGGCAGCTTGCGCGAGGAAGTGCCGATGCCGCCCTTGAACTCGTGGCAGATCATCCCCGTGCCGCCGCCCACCGGGCCTTCCCGTACCGGGCCGGATTCAGCCGCGGCCAGCGCCTCGCGCACCTGCTCGGCGCCAACGTGCTGGCCCCAGATGTCGTTGAGCAGGCCATCGTAGGTTTCCATCACCACCGGCATGCACCAGTAGACGGACGGGTCCGCCAGCTCGGCATGCTCGGCGGCGATCAACGCATCGCGCACCGCGCCCACGCTGTGGGTGTTGGTGATGGCGATGGGCGTGGTCAGCAGGCCCGCCTCGCGGATCCACTCCAGCCCTGTAGCATCGCCGTTGCCGTTGAGTACATGGCAACCGGCGAAACAGGGTTGCTGGCGCGCCACCCCTTCGCGCGGCTGGACCACCGTGACCCCGGTGCGCACGGCGCGACCATCGCGCTCGCCGATCAGGGTGCTATGGCCGACGCGGATGCCGGGGACATCGGTGATGGCGTTGAACTCGCCGGGTGTGCCCAGGCCGAGGGTGATGCCGAGTTGACGAGCGCGCATGCGGACTCCTTGCAGTTAAAGCTTCTGGAAGGCCGGGCTGAGCTTGCCGTAGGTGCTGTAGAGAATCACCGACACGGCCAGTATCCCGACAATGATCATGACGTCCCGCGAGGAAGCGTCCAGTAGCAGGTTGAGCAACAGGTAGCCGGCACCGATCACCGCCAGCATCGCTGGCAACGGCCACAGCGGCATGCGGTACGGGTGCTCGCGGTCGCGGCGCAGCACGCGGCTGAACAGTGCGCAGAGCGCCACCACCAGGTAGACCATCACCAGCAGCAGCACGGTGAAGGAGGTCAGGTCCGCCAGGTTCGAGCTGAAGCTCAGCGCCGCCGAGGGCACGCCGAGGAACAGCGTGGCGATCCACGGCGATTCCCAGCGCGGGTGGATGCGGGTGAAGGCGCGGTTCATCAGCGGCGTCCACAGCTCGTCGCGGCCGCTGCTGAAGATCACCCGGCCGACCTGGATGACGATGGCGACGATGGCGTTGAACACCGAGAGGAAGATGCCGGCGCTGACCAGCCGCGACAGCGTTTCATTGCCGTGGGCGGTGAGCAGGTAGCCGACCGGATCGGGGCTGGCGATCATGTCCTTGAGCGAAGGCGCGCCCAACAGCAGTGCGGTCAGCGGGACTATCTCGATCGCCACCACCAGCACCAGCGACCAGATCACCGCGCGATGTACGTTGCGCCCGCCGCACTTCATGTCCTCGGCCAGCAGCACCGCACCGCCGAAGCCGTTGTAGGAGAACAGCGCGGTGCCCACGGCACCGATCACCAGCGCCCAGGGCGCGGCGGCCAGTATCCCGCCGTCGATATGCTGCGGGTCCACCAGCACGCTCACCGGCTGGCTGACATGGCCGAAGCCGAGAACCACGATGACCAGCAGCGCCGCCACTTCGCAGAGCAGGAACACACCGGTGATCCAGGCGTTGACCCGGATGTTGAGGATGCCCAGCACGTAGCTGGCGGCGACTATCACCAGGGCGACGGTCTGGGTGTCGAAGTTCGTTCCCAGGGCGTTGTTGAGGTAGGTCGCCGCGCCCGTCGCCAGTACCGGCGGAATGAACAGCAGCGAGACCAGCACGGTGAGGAAGGTGGCGTAACCGGCGAGGCCGCCGAACACGCGCTTGGCGTAGACGTACTCGCCACCAGCGGAACTGTGGGCACGGCCGAGCTCGGCGTAGCACCAGGCGAACATCAGCGCCAGGAAGCCGGCGAAGACGAAGGCCAGGAAGGCACCACTGCCGGCCTGCTGGATGGCGAACGGAGCAATGACGAAAACGGAGCTGGCGGGGGTCACCGCCGAGACGGTGATGGCGACCACGTCGAGCACGCCCAGGCTGGGCTTGAGCGCGCTCGCTGGCGCAGGGGAAGCGCTCATATCGTTGTTTCCTCGTGTTGTTATTGGTGGCTGAGGCAGGAACGAAGACCTTGTCGCGCCCTCTGTGCGGGGCGCTGCGTGGGGTGCAGTCTGGACATGGCGCCGGTGGCGGCCAATCACCATTTGGGGTTACGCCCTCTTGACGGTGCCCGGGTAAAAGGAGGAAACCGTGAGCCGAATCCACGCCACGCCCTTGCGGAGATACCCCCGACGATGCACACCCTGTTCCGCGAGGTCGGCATGCACGCCAACCTCGGCCGCGCCATCGAGCAGATCGGCCAGCCGCGCTTCTGGAAGCAGTTGGTCCTGTTGCTGCACCAGTGGCTGCCGTTCGATAACGCCCTGGCGATGTTCTACCCGGCCAGCGGTACCCCGGTGGCGCTGGAGGAATACGACGCAGAGCCCACCGCCGGGCCGGCCGCCATGGCCATCTACCTCGACGGCCTGTTCCAGCTCGACCCCTTCTACCAGGCGTGCCGCGAGGGCGTACCCAGCGGGCTGTACCGGCTGGAGGAAATCGCCCCGGACCAGTTCCGCCAGAGCGAGTACTTCCTCAGCTACTTCCACGACAACGTGCTGGAGGACGAGGTGCAGTTCATCCTCCAGCTGCCCGGCCAGGGTGCGCTGTCACTGTCGCTGGGTATGCGCCGGTTGTTCGATGGCGAGCAGACCGGCCTGCTGGCGATGCTCTGTCCCTGGGTGCTGGCGCTGATGCAGCAGCATTGGCAGCAACGCAGCCAGCGCCTGCTTCCCGGCACCAGCGACGGCGTAGCGGTACAGGTGCGCGATGCCCTGAGCCAGTTCGGCGCCGGCGTCCTCTCGGAGCGCGAGCTGGAGATTGCCCGGTTGATCCTGCGGGGTTACTCCTCCAAGGCCATGGCCGAGCGCCTGGCGATCTCGCCGGAGACCATCAAGGTCCACCGCCGCCACCTGTACAACAAGCTCGACATCTCCTCGCAGCCGGAGCTGTTCTCGCTGTTCCTGCAGTCGCTGGGGCACGACCCGCAGAACCCCTGAGCGGTCCCAGGCCGTCCATGGGCGCGGCTGATGCCGTGCCATTCGCGCCCAGCAGGACACCCCGCTGGCGCTGCACGGACACTACCGCCAACGGCGTGCGCTTCTAGACTGGTGCCGTCCCCCTCCAACAATCACAAGAGGACAGCCCGATGAACGCACGCGCCCACTTCACCCACATGGAAGACGGCAGCGCCGAGGACTGGGCGATCATCGCCAAGGACTTCGGCCAGTACGCGGCCCTCCTGCCCGACCGGATACTGGCCCACCTGCGCCTGCTCGACGGCGACTTCGGCGGCTTCCCGGTGGACCGCCTGACCCACTCGCTGCAGACCGCCACCCTGGCCCACCGCGACGGCCGCGACGAGGAATACGTGGTCTGCGCCCTGCTCCACGACATCGGCGACACCCTCGGCTCGTTCAACCACGCCGACATCGCCGCGGCCATCCTCAAGCCGTTCGTCAGCGAGGAGAACCTGTGGATGATCGAGAAGCATGCGATCTTCCAGGGGTACTACTTCTTCCATCACCTGGGCCTGGACCGGCACCTGCGCGAGCAGTTCAAGGACCACCCGCAGTTCGAGCAGACCATCGAATTCTGTGCGCGCTACGACGCCGCCGCCTTCGACCCGGAAGGTGAAGTGCTACCCCTGGAGTTCTTCGAACCCATGCTGCGCCGGGTCTTTGCCCAGCCCCGCCGCTCCATCTACCAGAAGCCCGACGGCACCATGGCCTGAGGGTCCCAGGGCGACCGGCGGTTCGCGACGAAGAGTGGCGAACCGCCGCTGGCCCGGGGGCTGCGCATGGAATAAGATCCCTCCCAAAATCAGACGCGCAATCGGCCAAAAGCCTACGCACACCAGGGAAGTTTCTTGCGCATGAAGCCTAACGTTCTTGAGCGCTCCAGCACGCCGCTCACCCCCGCCCCCCTGCGCGAATACCATTCCCGCGTGCTGGCCTACATTGCCGTTGCCGCGACCATTACCGCCGGCACCTTCGCCAAGTACTTCGGCTACGACATCCTCTGGATGATTCCGTACGCCCTGCTCTACCCGCACCTCGCCCAGCAGGTCAGCCGCCGCTTCAAGCGCGACAACCCACAACGTACCCGCCTGGTGCTGCTGTTCATCGACGCCCTGCATGCCGGCATCGCCACCACGCTGCTGGGCTTCTCCGAGGTGCCCAGCCTGATGCTGGTGCTGATCCTTGCCTTCTCCGCACTGATCATCGGCGGCCTGCGTTCGCTGGGCCTGGCGCTGCTGGTGGCGCTGAGCGCCGCCGTACTCAGCGCCGCGCTGATCTCACCGGCCTACAAGGGCCAGACGCCGAGCATCGTCGCACTGGTCAGCGTGCTGTTCTCCACCCTGTACATCTGCATCACCGCCTTCTTCGTGCACCAGCAGGGCCTGCGCCTGGCACAGGCCCGTTCGGACATCACCCTGGAGCAGGAAAAGGCCGCGCGCCTGGCCAGCAACCTGGCCAAGTACCTGTCGCCGCAGGTGTGGGAATCGATCTTCAGCGGCAAACGCACGGTGCGCCTGGAGACCCAGCGCAAGAAGCTCACGGTGTTCTTCTCCGACATCAAGGGCTTCACCGAGCTGTCCGAGGAACTCGAGGCCGAAGCCCTCACCGACATGCTCAACAACTACCTCAACGAGATGTCGAAGATCGCCCTGAAATACGGCGGCACCATCGACAAGTTCGTCGGCGACTGCGTGATGGTGTTCTTCGGCGACCCGGCCACCCAGGGCGCGAAGAAGGACGCCGTGGCCGCCGTGTCCATGGCCGTGGCCATGCGCAAGCACATGAAGGTCATGCGCCAGCAGTGGCGCGCCCAGGGCATCACCAAGCCGCTGGAAGTGCGCATGGGCCTGAACACCGGCTACTGCACCGTGGGCAACTTTGGCGCCGATACGCGCATGGACTACACCATCATCGGCCGCGAAGTGAACCTCGCCAGCCGCCTGGAAAGCGCCGCCGAGGCCGGCGAGATCCTCATCAGCCACGAGACCTATTCGCTGGTGAAGGACGTGCTGATGTGCCGCGACAAGGGCCAGATCGCCGTGAAAGGCTTCAGCAAACCGGTGCAGATCTACCAGGTGGTCGACTTCCGCCGCGACCTGGGCTCCAACCCCAGCTTCGTCGAGCACGAGGTGCCGGGCTTCTCCATGTACCTGGACACCAACAACGTGCAGAACTACGACAAGGAACGGGTCATCCAGGCGCTGCAGCAGGCGGCGGAGAAGCTCAAGGACAAGATCATTCTCTGATCCGTTTCCGCTTCGTCAGCGCACGCCGCTGCGTGCGCTTTTCCCGTTGATGCACACCCTCGCCCGGCCAATCGCGGACAGAGTCCGCTCCTACGCGCGCCGGCGGTTCCTCTGCAAAACCCAGTCCCCTCTGCACGCAGCCAAGGCACAACTGCAGGAGCGAGCTTGCTCGCGAACCCACCCAACTCCGGAGCTGCCGGGAAACGATTCGCGAGCAAGCTCGCTCCTACAAAAGACACGCCGCCGCGCCAACCACCCGCGCATAAAAAAGCCCGCTCAAATGAGCGGGCTGGAAAGGCTCCGGCGCTTCACGTTCACCGGGCCGAATTGCTCGTTGGATAGCGCGTCAGGAAGGCTGCAGCTCAGCGGAGTTGCCCGGCCCGGCGGCCAGTTCTGCGGACAGGGTCTTCTCGTCCAGCTGCTTGCACCACTTGGCGACCACGATGGTGGCTACGCCGTTGCCAACCAGGTTGGTCAGGGCGCGGGCTTCGGACATGAAGCGGTCGATACCCAGGATCAGCGCCAGACCGGCAACCGGCAGGTGGCCGACGGCGGACAGGGTCGCGGCCAGCACGATGAAGCCCGAACCGGTGACGCCCGCGGCGCCCTTGGAGGCGATCAGCAGCACGACCAGCAGGGTCAGCTGGTGGGTGATGTCCATCGGGGTATCGGTGGCCTGGGCGATGAACACGGCGGCCATGGTCAGGTAGATCGAGGTACCGTCCAGGTTGAACGAGTAGCCGGTCGGGATCACCAGGCCGACCACGCTCTTGTCGGCACCCAGCTTCTCCATCTTGGCGATCATGCGCGGCAGGGCCGACTCGGAGGACGAGGTGCCCAGCACGATCAGCAGTTCTTCGCGGATGTAGGAGATGAAGCGCAGGATGCTGAAGCCGTGGGCACGGGCGATGCCGCCCAGCACGATCAGCACGAACAGCAGGCAGGTGATGTAGAAGCACAGCATCAGCTGGCCCAGCTGCACCAGCGAGCCGAGGCCGTAGGCGCCGATGGTGAAGGCCATGGCACCGAAGGCGCCGATGGGCGCGACCTTCATGATCACGTTGATGATGTTGAACATCACGTGGGTGATGCGATCGATGAACTCGAACACCGGCTTGCCGTAGTCACCCAGGCGGTGCAGCGCGTAGCCGAACAGCACGGAGAAGAACAGCACCTGCAGGATGTCACCGTTGGCGAACGCGCCGACCACGGTGCTGGGGATGACGTTCATGAAGAAGTCGATGGTGCTCTGCTTCTCGCCCGAAGCGATGAAGCCGGTGAGCGCCGCGTTCTTGTTCATTTCGGCGGTCAGCGTGGCGACGTCGGCGTGCATGCCGGCACCCGGCTGGACGACGTTGACCACGACCAGGCCGATGATCAGCGCGATGGTGGAAACGATCTCGAAGTACAGCAGCGCCATGCCGCCCGTCTTGCCCACGGCCTTCATGCTCTGCATGCCGGCGATGCCGGTGACCACGGTGCAGAAGATGATCGGCGCGATGGCCATCTTGATCAGTTTGACGAAGCCATCGCCCAGCGGCTTCATCAGCTTGGCGGTGTCGGGGTAGAAGTGGCCGAGCGCGATACCGATGGCGATGGCGATCAGTACCTGCACGTACAGGCTTTTGTAGAAGGGTTGCTTGGTCATGGCAGCTCTGTCCTCACGGGCGAGTGCTTCCCGGAGGAAACACAACACCGAACGCGTTATCTCCCTGCAATGGGAGAATTTGTTTTCAGGGCATGCCAGACGGCAGGCCTTGAGCGCATATCGCAAGTGCTGTGCCAGACCTTTAAAAAATACGTAATCCCTTTAAATTCAATGCCTTCCGTAAAAAGTCGCGGCACGGAAGACCCTGGAAATGGCGGATTCCCGCCTTCTCGCTGGCGGGTTTCCCACCCTCTGGCGGGTATCCGCCACGGTCTTCGTACCGTAGATTGTAGAACTCCGATCAGGTTCGATCGGGGTTCACCGCGCGATTCCTGGACACGCGGCCATGACAACAAGGACCGCTCATGCGAGAACGCACCATTGCCAGCCATTTCGTCCGCGCCGCCATTCGCGGGGCGCAGCGCAAGGGGCTGGACGTCCAGGCGCTGCTGCGCAACGCCGGCATCGCCCCGGTCATCCTCGACGAACCCCGCGCGCGGATCGATCCCTCGCAGTTCACCAGCCTGATGCAACACCTGTGGGAAGCGCTGGACGACGAGTACATGGGCTTGGGCAGCCTGCCAAGCAAGCGCGGCACTTTCGCCATGATGTGCAACGCGATTATCCACTGCCGCACGCTGGAGAAGGCACTGGGACGCGGCTCGCTGTTCTACGGGCTGTTTCCGGAGGCCCCGCGGATCGAACTGGTGCGCGATGGCGACAGTGCCCGCCTGACCCTGGACGAGACCCACCTGCGCGACCCGGATCACTTCCTCACCGAGAGCCTGCTGCTGATCTGGCACCGGCTGGCCAGTTGGCTGATCGGCCAGCGCATCCGCCTGGAGGAAGCCACCTTCAGCTATCCACCGCCCGAGCACCAGGCCGAATACGACCTGCTGTTCCCCTGCCCTCGCCGCTTTTCCGCCTGCAGCACCAGCCTGCTGCTGCAGGCGCGCTACCTGGACATGCCGCTACTGCAGGATGAGCGCACGCTCAAGCATTTCCTCAAGGATTCCCCCGCCGACCTGCTCGCCCGCCCCGACGGCGGCGACAGCCTGACCAGCCAGATCCGCCGCCTGCTCGGCCGCGACTGCCGCAGCTGGCCGGACCTGGAACAGGTCGCCGCGCAACTGCACATGAGCCCGCAGACCCTGCGTCGCCACTTGCGCGAAGAAGGGCCGAACTTCCAGGAGCTCAAGGACCAGCTGCGCCGCGACCTGGCGATCTATTACCTGGGGCGCGACGAACACTCGATCCAGGACATCGCCGACCAGCTCGGCTTCTCCGAGCCCTCGGCTTTCCACCGGGCGTTCAAGAAATGGACGGGGCTGACACCGGGGGCCTACCGGGCGCAGCAGGGGGAGTGACGGTTGCGGGCTTGTCGTAGGATGGGTGGAGCTTGCGATACCCATGCTGCCCTGGACATCTCACGAATGATGGGTATCGCTTCGCTCCACACCCTCCTGCGGGAGCGAAAGAGCAGCCCTCAACCCGGCAGGCGAATCCGGAAGCATGCGCCGCCCAACGCGGAATCCTCCAGCGCCAGTTCGCCGTCGTAGCTGTCGATGATGTCCTTCACCACCGCGGTGCCGATGCCCTGGCCGGGGTGCTGAGTGTCCAGCCGCTCGCCGCGCTTGAGGATGCGTTCGCGCTGGCTGGCCGGCACGCCGGGGCCGTCGTCCTCGATGATCAGCTCGAACGTCCGGCCATTCTTGCGCGCACTGACCTTCACCGTGGTCAGGCACAGGCGGTAGGCGTTCTCCAGCAGGTTGCCGAGCATCTCCAGCAGTGCGCCCTGCTCCAGCGGCAGGGAGAAGCCCGGCGGGATGTCGCGTTCCAGCTTCACGCGCTTGTCGCGGTAGACCTTGTCCAGCGCTCCGGCGATGGTGTCCAGCAACGGATCGAGGGCCGCGCGGTGGCGGATCAGGCCGCTCTTGCGCATGGTCGCGCGCTGCAGTTGGTAGCCGATCTGCTGGCTCATGCGTTCGATCTGGGTCTGCAGCACCTGCACCTGCTCACGGTTCTTCGGCTCGTCGGCGAGGGTTTCGCTGACGCCCTGCAGCACCGCCAGCGGCGTCTTCAGGCTGTGCGCGAGGTCGCCCAGGGAGTTGCGGTAGCGCTCGCGCTGCGCACGCTCGCTGTCCAGCAGACGGTTCACCGAGTCGGTCAGGCGCAGCATCTCGGCGGGGTGCTCGTCGCTGAGGCGCTCGCGGTCGCCGGTCTCGATCTGATCCAGCTCCGAACGCAGGCCACGCATGGAGCGGAAGCCCCAGCCGAGTCCGAGCCACAGCAGGCCAAGCAGCAGCAACAGCGCGCCGCCCAACCAGAGGTAGAGCTGGTCGCGGAAGCCGCTGACCAGTTCACGGAATTCGCTCTCCGGCTGCATGGTGACGATGCTGTAGGCCGCGCGCTGGCCGCCCAGCAGGTCGATCTCCACGTCGTAGACGAAGAACTCCTGGCCGGAGCGATCACGGATGCGGGTGAACTCGTCGATCATGCCGTCGTACTTGGGCGAGTAGTCGACGCTCTCGTCCTGGGCCGAGGTGGACCGCCACACCAGCTTGCCGGACTGGTCGTAGATGAAGCCCAGCAACTTCGATTCGGGAAGGTTGAAGTCCTCCACCGGCAGGTGCTCGGGCATGCTCAGGACATTTCCCTCGATGCGCGCCGAGGACACCAGGGTCGCCACGTCCGCCGCCAGGCGCTGCTGGATGGCGTTCTCCAGGGCAATGCTGAACGCACGCTGGAGAGCCGGCAGCAGCGCCGCCATGAACAGCACGGCCAGAATCGCCGCGCCGATCATCAGCCGCAGGCGCAGCGAGCGGATCATTTACACAACTCGTTGAAGATGTAGCCCTGGCCGCGCACGGTATCGATCGGCTTGAAGCCTGCGGCGCTCTCCAGCTTGCGGCGCAGGCGGCCGACCAGCACTTCGATGACGTTCGGGTCGCGCTCGTCGTCGTCCGGGTAGAGCTGCTCGATCAGCCGCTCCTTGGCCACCACCTGCTGGTGATGGCGCATGAGGTATTCCAGGATGCGGTATTCGAAGGCGGTCAGCTGCAGCGATTCGCCGTCGACCAGCGCCTGCTTGCGGTTGATGTCCAGCACCAGCGGGCCGGCCTCGATGCTTGACTGGGCGAAGCCGCTGGAGCGGCGCAGCAGCGCGTTCAGCCGGGCTTCCAGCTCTTCGAACTGGAAAGGCTTGACCACGTAGTCGTCGGCACCGGCGGCCAGGCCTTCGACCTTGTCCTGCCAGTTGCCGCGAGCGGTGAGGATGAGAATGGGGAAGGTCTTGCCCTGGCTGCGGAACTCGCGGATCAGGTCCAGGCCGCTCATGCCGGGCAACCCGAGGTCGATCATCGCCAGGTCGTGATGGTATTCGCTGGCGCGGTACAGCGCCTCTTCGGCATTGGCAACGGCGTCGACCACATGGCCTTGTTCGCCGAGCCGGGTATACAGGTGATGGCGCAGCAGCGCCTCGTCTTCGACCACCAGCAGTTTCATGCGCGCACTCCCTGAGTCAGGCAACCGGGCCGCGCGGGCCCGGTTGCGTTACCGGTCAGAACTTGTAGTTGGCGCCCAGGTAGAACTGGGAGCTGCTGTGCAGGTCAAGGGATCCCACCTTGCTGCCACCGTGCGGGCTCATCTCGGTACTCGCGTTGGTACGCAGGTAACGGTAGCCGCCTTCTACGGATGCGTTCTTGCCGAGTTCCTGGAGGATACCGGCTTGGGCGCCGATGGCGTAACCCACATCGCTGTCGCGGCTGTAGCCCTTGGAGTCCTGTTCCAGCTTGACCAGGCCGGCGGTGCCGCCGCCGAACAGCTTGGTGCCCTGGTCGCCCAGCGGCAGGAAGGCGTCGTAGCTGCCGAGCAGGTTCTGCTGGCGCAGCTTCAGGCCGTTCTCGGTGTCGGAGACGTTTTCGTAGGTGACGTAGTAGCGGCCCTGTTCCATCTGCTGGCCGGCGCGCACGCCCCAGGTGCCGCTGTTGTTGATCACGCTGTCGAATTTCGGGTTGCCGAGGTTGCGGTTCAACGCGTCGGACTTCTGGATGTTGTTGCTGGTTTCGCCCCAGGTCATCCCGATGAAAGTGTCGGCGGCGTTGGCGGCAGTAGCGGCGACGCTGGCACCGAGGATGGCGGTGGCGAGGGCGATTTTCTTCATGGCTTTCATGGGGACTCTCCCGTCAAGGATTTGCGTAATGTGTTGACGGGGAGAAGGTTACGAGGAGCGCTCTGAACGGAACCTGTCGGAGCGCTGAACCATCGCTGAACGAAAACGCTGTATGAAAAAAGAATAACGCACGTAGGATTTTGCCCACACAAGAAGCAAGGACTAGGCTGATGTCCAAACGTTGGCGGGAGGCTGACCCAATGCCCGATAAGACCGGAGCCGACACGGAAAAAGGCAAGGAAACCCGACTGTTTCTTTTCCTGGTGATCTGCCTGTTCCCCTTGCTCTCTGTGGCCATCGTCGGTGGCTACGGTTTCATCGTCTGGATGTACCAGCTGGTGGCGGGGCCACCCGGCCCGCCCTCGTAGGGCCGCCGTCATGCTCGCAAGACGCGCCCTGCTGCGGCGCCTGGGCGGTGCGCCTGAGGTCCGGCGACCACCGTGGACTGGCCCCGCCAGCGAATTCCTCGAAGGCTGCACGCGCTGCAACGCCTGTATCGACGCCTGCCCGGAGCAGGTGTTGAAAGTGGGCGATGGCGGCTATCCGCAGTTGGACTTCAGCCAGGCCGGTTGCAGCCTGTGCGGCGACTGCGCCCAGTCCTGCGAGGCGCAACTGTTCGACCTCGGCCGCCCGGCCTTTGCCTGGCGCGCGCAGATCGACGACCGCTGCCTGGCCCGCGCCGGCATCCATTGCCGCAGTTGCGATGACGCCTGCGAGCCGCGCGCCATCCGCTTCCGCCCGCAGCTGGGCGGCCCGTCCCTACCCGTGCTCGATCCCGCCCTGTGTACTGGCTGTGGCGCTTGCCTTGCGCCCTGCCCCGGCCACGCCATTCACCTGCTCAACCGTGAGGCCCACCATGCCTGACCCGCAAAGTGTCCAGATTGCCAGCCTGATCATCCACACGCGGCCCGAGTTGCTCGAAGCGGTCAAGGCCAACCTTTTGCGCCTGCCGAACCTGGAAGTTCACCAGCAGAGCGCCCAGGGCAAGCTGGTGGTGGTGCTGGAGGCCGAACACGAGGCCAGCATCCTCGACAACCTCAATGCCATCCAGAACCTGCCCGGAGTACTCAACGCGGTGCTGATCTACCACGAGATCGTCGAGTCGCCCGAATCCCCGCAGGTCGAACCCGAACCCGCTCTCGCCCAGGCCGGAGGTGCCCGATGAACCTGACTCGCCGCCAGTTCGCCAAGGCCAACGCCGCCGCCATTGCCGCGGCCGCCGCCGGCCTGCCGATCCTGAGCTCCGCCAGCAACCTGGTCACCGAGGCGGACATGACCCGCCTGGACTGGAACAAGGCGCCCTGCCGTTTCTGCGGCACCGGCTGCAGCGTGATGGTCGCTACCCGCGACGGCAAAGTGGTCGCCACCCACGGCGACATCAAGGCCGAGGTCAACCGCGGGATCAACTGCGTGAAGGGCTACTTCCTGTCCAAGATCATGTACGGCAGCGACCGCCTGACGCGCCCGCTGCTGCGCATGAAGGACGGCAAGTTCGACAAGCAGGGTGAGTTCTCGCCGATCAGCTGGGACGCCGCCTTCGACATCATGGCCGAGAAGTTCAAGGCCGCGCTCAAGGCCAAGGGCCCCACTTCCGTGGGCATGTTCGGCTCCGGGCAATGGACGGTGTGGGAAGGCTACGCAGCGAACAAGCTGTTCAAGGCCGGCCTGCGCAGCAACAACATCGACCCCAACGCCCGGCATTGCATGGCCTCGGCGGTGATGGGCTTCATGCGCAGCTTCGGCATGGACGAGCCCATGGGCTGCTACGACGACATCGAGGCCACCGACACCTTCGTGCTCTGGGGCTCGAACATGGCCGAGATGCACCCGGTGCTCTGGTCGCGGGTCACCGACCGCCGCCTGAGTGCAGGCCAGGTCAAGGTGGCCGTGCTGTCCACCTTCGAACACCGCAGTTTCGATCTGGCCGACATCCCCATGGTGTTCAAGCCGCAGACCGACCTCTACATCCTCAACTACATCGCCAACCACATCATCGAAAGCGGCGCGGTCAACCGCGACTTCGTCGACAAGCACACCCGCTTCGCCCACGGCGCCGAGGACATCGGCTACGGCCTGCGGCCGGACAACCCGCTGGAGAAGCAGGCGAAGAACGCGGACAAGGCCAACACCTGGAGCGACATCGGCTTCGACGAGTTCGCCGCCTTCGTCAAACCCTACACCCTGGAACGCACCGCCAAGGAAAGCGGCGTCCCGGCCGAGCGCCTCAAGGCACTGGCCGAGCTGTACGCCGACCCGAAGCGCAAGGTGGTGTCGTTCTGGACCATGGGCTTCAACCAGCACACCCGCGGGGTCTGGGCGAACAACCTGATCTACAACATCCACCTGCTCACCGGGAAGATCAGCGAACCGGGCAACAGCCCCTTCTCCCTCACCGGCCAGCCTTCGGCCTGCGGCACCGCCCGCGAAGTGGGCACCTTCGCTCACCGCCTTCCAGCCGACCTGGTGGTGACCAACCCCAAGCACCGGGAGACCGCCGAAAAGATCTGGAAGGTGCCCGCCGGCACCCTCCAGGAAAAGGTCGGCTTCCACGCCGTGCAGCAGAGCCGGATGCTCAAGGACGGCGTGCTCAACGTCTACTGGACCCAGGTCTGCAACAACATGCATGCCGGGCCGAACATCATGCAGGAGGTCCTGCCGGGCTGGCGCAACCCGGAGAATTTCGTGATCGTCTCCGACGTCTATCCCACCGTCTCCGCCCAGGCTGCGGACCTCATCCTGCCCAGCGCCATGTGGGTGGAAAAGGAAGGCGCCTACGGCAATGCCGAGCGCCGCACGCAGTTCTGGCACCAGCTGGTGAAGGCGCCGGGCGAGGCGAAATCCGACCTCTGGCAACTGGTGGAATTCTCCAAGCGCTTCACCACCGACGAAGTCTGGCCCGCCGAGCTGCTGGCCAAGGCGCCGGATCTCAAGGGCAAGACGCTCTATGAGGTGCTGTTCAGGAACGGCCAGGTGGATGCCTTCGGCAGCGAGCAGATCGCCAAGGGCTTCGAGAACGACGAGGCCAAGGCCTTCGGCTTCTATATCCAGAAGGGCCTGTTCGAGGAATACGCCAGCTTCGGCCGTGGCCACGGCCATGACCTCGCGCCCTTCGACGCCTACCACGAGGCGCGCGGCCTGCGCTGGCCAGTGGTGGACGGCAAGGAAACCCGCTGGCGCTACCGCGAAGGCTACGACCCCTACGTGGCCAAGGGCAGCGGACTGCAGTTCTACGGCTACCCGGACAAGAAGGCGATCATCTTCGCCCTGCCCTACGAGCCGCCGGCCGAAGCGCCGGACAAGGAATACCCGTTCTGGCTCTCCACCGGCCGCGTGCTCGAGCACTGGCACACCGGCAGCATGACCCAGCGCGTGCCCGAGCTGTACAAGGCGGTGCCCGACGCCGTGGTGTACATGCACCCTGACGACGCGCGCGACCTGAAGATGCGCCGCGGCAGCGAGGTGAAAGTCATCAGCCGGCGCGGCGAAATCCGCGCGCGCATCGAAACCCGTGGGCGCAACAAGCCGCCGCAGGGGCTGGTGTTCGTGCCCTTCTTCGACGCCAACAAGCTGATCAACAAGGTCACGCTGGATGCCACCGACCCGATCTCCAAGCAGACCGACTACAAGAAATGCGCGGTGCGCATCGAACTGGTCAGCCTGGCCTGAGGAACGCGCGATGAAACCGACACTGCCTGCCCTGCTCCTGCTGCTTTTCGCCCTCCCGGCGCTGGCCGCCGAGGTCAATTACCCGCTGGACGCCCCAGCTCCTGACGGACGCCGCCCGGGTGGCACCCTCACCCAGGACCGCCCGGCGCCGCCGCTGGCCACCGACGAGAACAAGGACATCCGCCGCGAGCGCAACTATCCCGAGCAGCCACCGACCATCCCGCACACCATCGTCGGTTACCGCATCGACACCAACAGCAACAAGTGCCTGTCCTGCCACAGCCGCGCCAACAGCGCGCGGGTACAGGCGCCGATGATCAGCATCACCCACTACATGGACCGCGACGGCCAGCCACTGGCCGCCGTGGCTCCGCGGCGTTACTTCTGCGTGCAATGCCATGTGCCGCAGAAGGACGTGAAACCGCTGGTGGGCAACACCTTCGAGGACATCGACACCATCCTCCAGCACGACGCGGCCGCCGGCACGTCGACCGGCAAGCCCTGAGGAGGCGCCATGAAAGCTCTGTTCGCCTGGCTCTCGGGCTACTGGCACGTCCTGCGCCGTCCCAGCTTGCACTACAGCCTGGGCTTCCTGACGCTGGCCGGGTTCATCGCCGGGATCATCTTCTGGGGCGGCTTCAACACCGCGCTGGAAGCGACCAACTCCGAGGCCTTCTGCACCTCCTGCCATGAGATGCGCGACAACGTCTTCGTCGAGCTCAAGGACACCATTCACTACAGCAACCGCTCCGGCGTGCGCGCCACCTGCCCGGACTGCCACGTGCCACACAAGTGGACCGACAAGATCGCGCGCAAGATGCAGGCTTCCAAGGAGGTCTGGGGCAAGATCTTCGGCACCATCAACACCCGCGAGAAATTCCTCGATCACCGCCGCGAGCTGGCCGAGCACGAATGGGCGCGACTCAAGGCCAACGACTCGCTGGAGTGCCGCAACTGCCACAACTTCCAGTTCATGGACTTCACCCGCCAGAGCCAGCGCGCGCGGCAGATGCACTCCACCGCCCTGGCCTCCGGCGCGGCGACCTGCATCGACTGCCACAAGGGCATCGCCCACCACCTGCCGGACATGTCGGGGGTGAAGGGCTGGCAATGAACCGCGCCTGACACACAATCGCGCACAACGTCCGCTCCTACCCGGGCCCGCCCCCGCGTCGGAGCGGACTTCGTCCGCGATCGACTTTCTGGTGGCGCCAGACTCACCGGTTCGCGAGCAAGCTCGCTCCTACAGCCGGGTTCCGGCCTCGCCCGAGCTATTCGTAGGAGCGAGCTTGCTCGCGAATCAATGCTCGCCACAAACGAAAAGCCCCGGCCAGTGCCGGGGCTTCGCGTCCTCAGAACGGAGCTACTGCCCGCTCTTCAGCGCCTTCAGAATCTTCTGCCCCGCGCGCCCATCCGCCGGCGTCAGGCCGCGCTTGTTCTGCTCCTGCTGGATCGCCTTGCGCGTCACGTCGCCGATCATGCCGTCGGGCTGGCCGATGTTGTAGCCGCGCTGGATCAGCAGTTCCTGCAGCTCCTTGCGCTGCGCCCGGCTCAGGCCCGGGTCGTCTGTCGGCCATGGCGCGCTCAGCCCCGGCTCGCCGCGCAGGCGGTCGGACAGCAGGGCAATGGCCAGCGCATAGCTTTCCGCCGCATTGTAGGAATAGATCGCGTCGTAGTTGCGCAGCACCAGGAAGGCCGGGCCATTGGCCCCCGCCGGCAACAGGATGGCCGCCTTGGAATCGATGCTCGGGATCGGTCTGCCATCGATGCGCTTCACACCACGGCTGGTCCAGTCCGACAGCGCGCGGCGCTTGGTGCGCCCGGCCAGCGAGGCATCGAAGCCCGCTGGCAGCTTCACCTCGTAGCCCCAGGGCTGCCCTTCGCGCCAGCCGGCCTTGCGCAGATAGTTGGCGGTGGATGCCAGGGCGTCGGCGGTGCTGCCCACCAGGTCGCGGTGGCCGTCGCCGTCGAAGTCCTCGGCGATGCGCGCGTAGGTCGACGGCATGAACTGCGTCTGGCCGAAGGCGCCCGCCCAGGAGCCGGTGATGCCGCTGTCGCGGATATCGCCCTGCTGCAGCAGCTTGAGGGTGGCGATGAATTCGCCCTGGAAGAACGACTGGCGCCGCCCGTAGCAGGACAACGTCGACAGCGATACCAGCAGCGGGCGCTTGCCGGTGATGCGGCCGTAATCGCTCTCCACGCCCCACACGGCGACCACCGTGGCCGGGTCGACCTGATAGCGCGCGGCGACCTTGCGCAGCAGGTCGGCATGCTCGGCCATGCGCGCCTTGCCGTCGGCGACGCGCTGCTCGTCCACCAGCCCGGCCAGGTAATCCCAGATCGGCGTGGTGAACTCGGGCTGGGCGTCGAGCAGCGGCAGCACGCTCATGTCCGGCTGCAGCCCTTTGGTGAACTGCGCGAAGCTGGCGGCGCTGACGCCCTTGGCCTGGGCCGCGCCCTGCAGGCGGTTCAGGCAGGAGCCGAAATCGTCGCCCGGCGCTGCCTGCGCCAGTGCCGCCGGCAACAGCAGGGACAAGGCCAGGGAAGCGCGGCGCGCGATGGAAGAAGTCTTCATTGGTGTCGAATGCTCAGATCGGTAAAGGTGGCGCGCCCGCCTTCGCTGGCGGGCCCGCGATTGTCCTGCAGGTAGAGGCCTGCCTTAAAGTACAGGCCCTGGTAGGCCCACTGGGTATCCAGTTGCTGGCTGACCTGGCCGTTCTCGACCTGCACGCTCAGCACTCCGCTGCTGGATACGCCCAGCCGGTAGGTAAAGGTATCGCCCAGGGGGATGCCGTCATAGACGGTGTAGGTGCGCGTGGTGATGTCGTCCGGCCGATCGCGAACCAGCGCCTGTACCCGCGCCTTGTCCAGGCGTTGCTGGTAGACCAGCTTGACCAGCGGCAGGGCCTCGGCGCTGCCGCTGCCGTTGCTGTGGATCTGCCCGATCACCATGCGCCGGCTGGAGGGCACGGCCTCCACGCGCAGGGTAGCGACCATCAGGTTCTCCGCCAGCGGATAGCGCCAGGTTACCAGGCGGCCATCGGCCCGGGTCTCACGCAACTCGGTACGGGGATATTCGCTGCCGCTGGTATGGGCTCCGTTCACCGGCACCCAGAACTCCACGCCATCGGCGCTGCGGCGGAAGTATGGGCTCTGGTAGTCACGGCCGAGTTTTGCCGTGGAAATGGTCGCGGCCGGGCCGCGTTGGGGAATGGTCAGATTCCAGGTGCTCAGGTCCAACATCGGCCTATCGCTTCGCGGGTCAGGACATGGACGCAAGGGTAGACGAGGCTGTCGGACTTTTCACTCATCCGGCTATCCGAATCTCGACCGACAAGTGCGCCCTTGAGCGGCTGCGGGCACAACCCGCGGGCGTTTTCCCCATCACCGGCTATCTTCTTGGATTCCGCCATCGCCACGGCCAATGCCACGGAGAGACACCATGCGCCTGCTCACCGCCCTGCTGCTGTTCGCCTTCGCAGCCAGCGCTTCCGCCGCGATCAAGACCCAGGAAATCCCCTACGAATCCACTGACGGCACGAAAATGATCGGCTACTTCGCCTACGACGACGCCAAGTCCGGCATCCGTCCCGGCGTCATCGTCGTCCATGAGTTCTGGGGCCTGAACGACTACGCCAAGCGCCGCGCCCGCGACCTCGCCGAACTGGGCTACAGCGCCCTGGCCATCGACATGTACGGCGGCGGCAAGCACACCGAACACCCCAACGACGCCAAGGCCTTCATGGCCGAGGCACTGAAGAATGCCGACGCCGCCAAGGCTCGCTTCCAGGCGGGCCTGGAACTGCTGAAGAAACAGCCGCAGACCGACCCGAGCAAGATCGCCGCCATCGGCTACTGCTTCGGCGGCAAGGTGGTGCTGGACATGGCCCGCGCCGGCCTGCCGCTGGCCGGCGTGGCCAGCTTCCATGGCGTGCTGGCAACCCAGACGCCGGCGCAGCCAGGGCAGATCAAGGCCAAGATACTGGTCGAGCACGGCGGTGCCGACACCCTGGTGCCGGCCGAGAGCGTTGCCGCCTTCAAGACCGAGATGGACAACGCCAAGGCCGACTACAAGCTGGTGATCCAGCCCGGCGCCAAGCACAGCTTCACCAGCCCGGACGCCGACAAGCACAAGGGCCACGGCCTCGACGTGGGCTACGACAAGACCGCCGACCAGAAGTCCTGGGCGGACCTGCAGGCGTTCTTCAAGGAGATCTTCGACGTAAAGCCTGACGCGCAATGAAAACGGTGGGCAATAAAAAACGGGAGCCCATTCGGGCTCCCGCACTCAATCAAGTGTAAAGGTTGGAAGCCGCCTTGGCGGCACTCCAACAACAACCTCACCTGCGTCCCCTTGGGAACGCGGCGTGCAGTGTGACAAAGCTTGTCAGACGAATCCGTACGCCTTTGGTGAAGGTTTGCAAACGAATGTAAGTGCCGCGTGACTGGTGAGCCACGTTCTGGCGCGGCAGAATGCTCCCATGACCGCCCTCCCCGATTTCTGTACTCCACTCGACGCCGACTGGCCCCTGCCCACGCCGCTGGCGGGCTGCCACTTGCGCAGTACCCGCTTCGACCGCCAGCGCCTGCAAGCCGGCGACTTCTCCCTCAGCCGCGTCGAGGCACCGGCCAACATCCAGCGCTCCGTCGCCAAGCGCCAGGCCGAATATTTGGCCGGGCGCCTCTGCGCCCGCGCCGCCCTGCTGGCGGCCGGCTCGGCGGCCTGGGTGCCGGGCACCGACGACGAGCGCGCACCGATCTGGCCGGCGGGTTTCTGCGGTTCGATCACCCACGGCGACGGCTGGGCGGCGGCCATCGTCGGGCGCAGCAGCCACTGGCGCGGGCTGGGCCTGGACGTGGAGAACCGCCTGGAAAGCGCACGAGCGGAACGACTGGCCGGGGAAATCCTGACGCCGGATGAGCTGGCACGTCTCGATCCACGGCAGGCGGCGCTGCAGGTCACCCTCACCTTTTCCCTCAAGGAGAGCCTGTTCAAGGCGCTCTTCCCCCTGGTGCGCAAGCGCTTCTACTTCGAGCATGCCGAGTTGCTGAGCTGGTCCGCCGGCGGCAACGCGCGGCTGCGCCTGCTCACCGACCTGTCGGAGGAATGGCACCACGGCAAGGAGATCGCCGGGCAGTTCAGCCTGTTCGATGACCGTTTGCTGAGCCTCGTCGCCATTCCCGCGATCACGGACAGCCGCCGAGCTGGCTGACCGCCACGTAACGCGCCGCCCTGCGCTTGCGCCGGGTGCACAACGCGCCAGCGTCATCCGCCGCCAACCGCAGGCCGGCACACTCTAACCCCAGCGCTCCTATCTCCGGAGCCCAACCGGCAGGAGCGCGCCATGGGCCCGCTCCTGCACGACGCTGCGCATCAGCCCAGCAATGCCACCGACTTGATCTGCGCCCATACCGACTGGCCGGCATGCAGGCCGAGCTGGTCGTGGGAATAGCGGGTGATCCGCGCCAGCAGCGGCGTGCCAGAAACGTCCAGCCTCACCAGCAGGTGCGCCGGATTGTCCGTCGGCACCATCTCGACGACGGTTGCCGGCAGCACGTTGAGGATGCTGCTGTGGGCCGCCGGCTCCAGGCTCAGGCTGACGTCCCGCGCCTGCACCTTGATACGCAGCGCCCTACCCTTGTCCATCGGCGCGTGTGCCAGGCGGATGCGCTGCTCGCAGTGCGGCAGCGCCAAGGTCAGCAGGCCATAGTCGGCGTGGTACCCCAGCACCTGGCCGTCGATCACTACGCCGGCATCTTCCAGGTGGGAAATCGGCAGGTCGGTGCGCGCCAGGGTTTCCACCACCGGGCCGCTGGCAAGGGAACGGCCCTGGTCCAGCAGCACCAGGTGATCGGCCAGTCGCGCCACTTCGTCGGGCGAGTGGCTGACGTAGAGAATCGGGATATCCAGCTCGTCGTGCAGGCGCTCCAGGTACGGCAGGATTTCCGCCTTGCGCTTGAGGTCCAGCGCCGCCAGCGGCTCGTCCATCAGCAGCAGGCGCGGGCTGGTCAGCAGCGCGCGGGCGATGCCGACACGCTGGCGTTCGCCACCGGACAGATGCCCCGGCATGCGCTCCAGCAGATGACCGATGCCCAGCAACTCCGCGGCCTGTTCCAGCTCGACACGATGCCGGTCACGCGGCACGCGCTTCATGCCGTAGGTGAGGTTGCGCTTCACCGACAGGTGCTCGAACAGGTTGGCGTCCTGGAACACGTAGCCCAGCGCCCGCTTGTGCGGCGGCAGGAACACACCCGTGGCGCTGTCCTGCCAGACCTCGCCGTTCACCACCAGCCGGCCGACGGGCGCACGTTCCAGGCCTGCCACGCAGCGCAGGCAGGTGGTCTTGCCGGAGCCGGAGTGGCCGAACAGCGCCGTCACGCCCTTGCCCGGCAATTGCAGGTCGACGTCCAGGCTGAAGCCCGAATAGGTGATCTGGAAACGGGCCTGGATGGCGCGTGCGGAAAGCTCTTGCGGCATGCCCACCTCAGGCCCAGGCCGAACGGCTGCGGCGGCTCGCGTAGAGCGCCAGCAGGACGAAGAAGGAGAAGATCACCATGCCGCCGGCCAGCCAGTGCGCCTGGGCGTACTCCATGGCCTCGACGTGATCGAAGATCTGCACCGACACCACGCGGGTCTTGCCCGGGATGTTGCCGCCGATCATCAGCACCACGCCGAACTCGCCCACCGTGTGGGCGAAGCCGAGGATGCTGGCGGTGATGAAGCCCGGCCGGGCCAGCGGCAGGACCACGGAGAAAAAGGTGTCCAGGGGGCTCGCGCGCAGCGTCGCGGCAGCCTCCAGCGGCTTGTTGCCGATGGCTTCGAAGGCGTTCTGCAACGGCTGCACCACGAAAGGCAGCGAATAGAACACCGAGCCCACCACCAGCCCGGCGAAGGTGAACGGCAAGCGTCCCAGGCCCAGGCTTTCGGTGGCATGACCGATGAAACCATGGGGCCCCATGGTGATCAGCAGGTAAAAGCCGATCACCGTCGGCGGCAACACCAGCGGCAGCGCCACCACCGCCCCCAGCGGGCCTTTCAGCCAGGAGCGGGTACGCGACAGCCACCAGGCGATCGGCGTGCCGACCAGCAGGAGGATCAGGGTACTCAGGGCGGCCAGCTCGATGGTGAGCCGGATGGCCAGGAAATCCTCCTGCGTGAGGGGCATTGCCTGTTCCTTCAGAGAGTCAGAGTTCGTAACCGTAGGACTTGATCACCGCAGCGGCCTCAGGCCCCTTCAGGTACTCGACGAGCGCCTTGGCGGCGGCATTGTCCTTGCCCTTGTTGAGGATCACCGCGTCCTGGCGGATCGGGTCATGCAGGTTGGCCGGGACTATCCAGGCAGAACCGCTGGTCACCTTGCCATCCTTGTAGATCTGCGACAACGCCACGAAACCCAGCTCTGCGTTGCCGGTGGAAACGAACTGGAAGGCCTGGGTGATGTTCTGGCCTTCGACGATCCTGCCGGCGACCTTGTCCTGCAGGCCGAGCTTGTCGATCACCTGGGTGGCGGCCAAACCATAGGGTGCCGCTTTCGGGTTGGCGATAGCCAGGTGCTGGTAGTCGTTCTTCTTCAGCACGTCGCCCTTGGCGTCGACGTAGCCGTCCTTGGCCGACCACAGCGCCAGGGTGCCGATGGCGTAAGTGAAGCGCGAACCGGGGACGATTGCCTTCTCGGCCTCGAGTTTCTTCGGCGTGCTGTCGTCGGCGGCGAGGAAGACTTCGAACGGCGCGCCGTTCCTGATCTGGGTATAGAACTGTCCGGTCGCGCCGTAGACGGCCACCAGCCTGTGACCGGTGGCCTTCTCGAAGTCCTTGGCGATGGCCTGGATCGGCGCAGTGAAGTTCGCGGCGACGGCCACCTGCACTTCATCGGCCAGCGCCGAGTGCAGGGTGAAACAGGAAGCAACCAGCAGGGACAGGCTTGCGAAGCGGTGTTTCATCTTGAGGCTCCAGTGGCTGTTGTTTTCAAGCGTCGCCCCGGCCGATGACAGCACCTGCACGCCCGCTATAACAAAAATTACATAACGATAGCGGCGACTCTGCAATACCCCTCATGGGATAGCAATATCAGTGCGAGAAATCAGGGCGTGGCAGGTTCGCCATCAGCCGGCGATAGCAGCGCAGCATTCTGCATTTCCTGACCAAAAGGTCAAATACTGTCGTCGACCTTCGGCGCCTGGCGGCGAGGCCACATCAGCGTGAAGCAGGCACCGCCCAGCACTTCGCTTTTGGCGATCTGCGCACGGCCGCCGTGCCAGTGGATGATCCGCCGCACGATGGAGAGCCCCAGCCCGTGCCCGCCGGTCACCCGCGCGCGGCTGTCATCGGCGCGGAAGAACGGCTGGAACAACCGGTGCCACTGCGCTTGCGGCACGCCGGGTCCGTCGTCTTCGACGTCCACCTGGCAGCGGTCCACGCTCACCCGGTAACTGATCCGCACCCGCCCTTCGGCGTAGCGCAGCGCGTTGGTCATCAGGTTCTGCAGTGCGCGATGCAGGTAGCGCGGCTCGGCCTCGATCCAGCTGCCCTGGTCGAACGGCACCAGCGAACCCGGCTCGCAGGTGACGGTGATTTCCCGGCGCAGCGGGGCGATCTCCGACACCACCTGCTCTACCAGCGCGCCCAGTTCGATGCGCTGGTAGCTCAGCGCCGGCGAGCCCTGCTCCAGGCGCGCGTAGGTCAGCATCTCGTCCACCAGCTGGTCGAGGTCCTGGATGTCGCCGTCCATGCCCTCCATGTACTTGCGCCGCGCCTTGTCGGTCTCGGCCGACTCGATCATCTCCAGCCCGAAGCGCAGCCGCGCCACCGGCGTGCGCAGTTCGTGGGACACCGCGCGCACCAGTTCGCGCTGCACCGTCAGCAACAGGTGCAACTGCTCGGCCATGTGGTTGAAGGCCCCGGCAAGACGCCCCACGGAGTCCGCGCCGCGCACTTCCACGCGGGTATCCAGGCTGCCGCGGGCGATGCGCGTGGCGGCGGATTCGAGGCCGCGCAGGCGCTGTTCCAGGCCGCTGATGAGCAGGTAGAGCGTCAGGCCGATCAGGGTCAGCGCGACCACCACAATGATCGTCAGCAACTGCGGCGGGTAGGGGTTCATCTGGTAGATCGGCCCCAGCTCCAGCACCCAGGGCGTGTCGAGGATGCCCGAGAGCACGCGGATCGAATCGCCGCCCTTGCCCAGCGCCATCACCGTATCGCCCTCCTCCACCCGACGGCTCTGGTCGTCGTCCAGGTCGACCTCCTTCAGGCGCAGCAGATGCACCTCGAAGCCGAAACGCTTGTCACGGACGATGCGCGCCAGGTGGTAGGGCTGCTCGCTGGCCGGGTAGCGCTTGAGCTCGTCCATCAGCAGGTAGATGGTGGCGCGCGCCAGTTGCTCGCTGACCTGCTCCACCTCGCCGGCAAGAACCAGCCCCTCCGCCGCGCTCACCTGGGTCATCACCTGCACTTCATGGGGCGCCCTGGCCTGCACCAGCACCTGGTCGTTCATCAGCCGCGCCCGGCTGCGTCCTTCCATGCCCAGGGCGTCCAGGCTGGTGAGTTTCAGCGGTATGCCCAGCAGGCGGCTCCATTGGCTCAGCGCACGCTTGCGGTCCACCTCGCTCATCGGCAGCAGCTCGTCCGCCATCAGGCGGAAGGTGCCGCGCGCCAGGTCCTCGCGGTAGCGTTCGCCGCGCACGTCGTTGACCAGGTGCAGGGTCAGCACCGCCAGCGCGGCGACCGCCACCAGGGTCAGCAGCATGCCGCCGTAGATGCGCAGGAAGATGGACTTCATGGCCGGGGCTCTGCCGCCGGGGCGAGCAGCCCGTAGCAGTCCAGGCTGAGGAACGCGCCGTCCTTCACCTCGCACTCGCGGCGCCGGCCTTCCAGGGTGAAGCCCTGGCGCAGCAGCAAACGGCCGCTGGCAAGGTTCGCCGGCTCCACCTCGGCTTCGATGCGGTGCACGTTCATGTCGCGGAAGGCGTGGCGGAAGATCAGCGGCAGGCATTCGCTCATCACGCCCTGCCCCCAGTGCTCGGGCAGCAGCCAGTAGCCCAGTTCCAGACGACGGTGCTCCTGCTGCCAGTTGTTGAAGCCGCAGCCGCCGACTACAGCCTCGGGGGCATCCGGCCGGCAGATCGCCCACCAGATGCCGCTGCGCTCCTTATGGATGCGCTCGAACCACTCCATCTGCTCGCGGGTGGCTTCCAGCGACGCATAGGAGACGCCGTAGTAGCGGATCACCTCGGGATGCGACAGCGCGCGGAACACCGCCGGCTGGTCGGCGTCGGTGAAGGCGCGCAGGCGGAAGCGTTCGCCGTGCAGCTCGGGGAAGGGTTGCACGGCGCTCACGGCTCAGAGCTCCCCGACGAACAGGTAGCCCTTGCTGCGCACCGTCTTGATCAGGCGCGGGTGCATCGGGTCGTCGCCGATCTTCGGGCGGATACGCGAGATGCGCACATCGATGGAGCGGTCCTGGCCGTCGTACTCGATGCCGCGCAGGGCGTTGAATATCTCCTCGCGGGAGAGGATGCGACCGGCGTTGGCCGCCAGCAGCCACAGCAGGTCGAACTCGGCGCTGGTCAGCTCGATGGTCTGCTCGTCCAGCCAGGCCTCGCGCATGGCGTTGTCGATCACCAGCTTGCCGAAAGTCAGGCGCTTGCCACCCGGCGCCGGCGCGGCCTCGGCCGGCTCGCTGCGGCGCAGCAGGGCGCGAATTCGCGCCAGCAGCACGCGCGGGCGCACCGGCTTGCACACGTAGTCGTCGGCGCCCATCTCAAGGCCCTGCACCTGGTCCATGTCGTCGGTGCGTGCGGTGAGCATCAGGATCGGCCCGTCGTAATCCGGGCGCAGGCGCTTGCAGATGGACAGCCCATCCTCGCCCGGCAGCATCAGGTCGAGCACGACCAGATCCGGCCGCTCGGCCAGCACCCGCTCCACCGCCTTGCCGCCATGGGACTCGATGGACACCGCCAGGCCGTTGCTCTCCAGGTAGTCCTGGGTCAGCTCGGCCAATCGCTGGTCGTCCTCGACGATGAGAATGCGCGCTTCTTGTTCCACCTTGCCTCCTGATGCGCCATGAGCGAGCACGGGCCCCACCCTACTATAGAGAGCGACTGTAGAGAGCCCGCAAAAGCGGCCGGCATTGTAGCCAGATTGCCAGCGCGGCCGCACGCCAGCGGCGTAAACCGGCATTGCGCAAAAAGGTCAAGGGTTGCTGCGATAGAAACACTACATATTGTGGTAGTGTTCCTCCCCGCGCAGCGCCCCTGACTCGTGTGAAAAATCTGTCACCAACCACGACGAACGGTGAAAGGCAGTCAGCATCAGG
Source organism: Pseudomonas sp. DP-17 (assembly GCF_022380625.1). Classification (NCBI taxonomy): domain Bacteria; kingdom Pseudomonadati; phylum Pseudomonadota; class Gammaproteobacteria; order Pseudomonadales; family Pseudomonadaceae; genus Pseudomonas; species Pseudomonas sp. DP-17. The sequence goes on along the minus strand of NZ_JAKSXG010000020.1, from coordinate 5,768 downwards.
GATAGCGCGAGTTACCCCGCTTCACCCACATTCCATGCACATTTTATCCACAGCTTTTCCCCGACCTCCCGCCTTGCAAACACCCCCTTAGCGCATTATCTTGTATCCCCGTTGCGGTAGACCCCTACATCTTGGGGTTACAGCAGCGAACCGGACACAAGAAGAAAGTCGAAATCCCGAGCCTGTTCCACGGCTCCTCCGGTTCCACCACAGCGTATTCCAGACGGTCTGATGTGCCACGCGGCCCCGCCCGCAAGGAGCGATTCATGTCGATGGAAATGCGGTACGGGTGTTGCAACGTAACGTTCAACACCACTAGGTATTGTGGTCCCGGCTCGTAAAGCCGGCACCCGAGTCGGGCCAGGGAGGCGCTTCGGGTCATCTCCCCCTGTTCCAGAAGAATTCCAGCTTGCGGCTGCATCCGCGGGCGACTGCTCTTTTTGTTCTTTATTTCGCTCCTTGCTTTTGAGATGGCGCCCCTGGCGCCGGCAACAAACCCATTACGAGAACGTGGAGACAACCACCCATGCAAATCGACACCACTCGCGAGAACCCGCAGGCCAACGCGCCGCAGGCCGCCGAATCCGCCCAGGATCTGGCTGCCACCGCGCCCGGCCAGCTGCGCGTGATCAAGCGCAACGGCACCGTAGTTCCCTACACCGACGACAAGATCACCGTAGCCATCACCAAGGCGTTCCTCGCCGTGGAAGGCGGCACCGCCGCCGCCTCGTCGCGCATCCATGAGACCGTGCGCCGCCTGACCGAACAGGTCACCGCGACCTTCAAGCGCCGCATGCCCTCCGGTGGCACCATCCACATCGAAGAAATCCAGGACCAGGTCGAACTGTCCCTGATGCGCGCCGGCGAGCAGAAAGTCGCCCGCGACTACGTGATATACCGCGAAGCCCGTGCCAACGAGCGCAAGACCGCAGGCAGCGCCAGCGACATCGCCCAGCCGCACCCGAGCATCCGCATCACCAAGGCCGACGGCAGCACCCAGCCGCTGGACATGGGCCGCCTGCAGACCATCATCCGCGAAGCCTGCGAAGGCCTGGCCGAAGTCGATGGCGCCCTGATCGAACGCGAGACCCTGAAGAACCTGTACGACGGCGTGGCCGAGAAGGACGTCAACACCGCCCTGGTGATGACCGCCCGTACCCTGGTCGAGCGCGAGCCGAACTACTCCTACGTCACCGCCCGCCTGCTGATGGACACCCTGCGCGCCGAAGCGCTGGGCTTCCTCGGCGTGGCCGACAGCGCCACCCACCACGAGATGGCCGACCTGTACGCCAAGGCCCTGGCCGCCTACGTCGAGAAAGGCGCCGAGTTCGAGCTGATCGACAGCAAGCTGAAAGAGTTCGACCTGGCCAAGCTGGGCGCCGCGATCAACCACGAGCGCGACCAGCAGTTCACCTACCTCGGCCTGCAGACCCTGTACGACCGCTACTTCATCCACAAGGACGGCATCCGTTTCGAACTGCCGCAGGTCTTCTTCATGCGCGTGGCCATGGGCCTGGCCATCGAAGAGAAGGACCGTGAAGCTCGCGCCATCGAGTTCTACAACCTGCTCTCCTCGTTCGACTACATGTCGTCCACCCCGACCCTGTTCAACGCCGGCACCCTGCGTCCGCAGCTGTCCTCCTGCTACCTGACCACCGTGCCGGACGACCTGTCGGGCATCTACAACGCGATCCACGACAACGCCATGCTGTCGAAGTTCGCCGGTGGCCTGGGCAACGACTGGACTCCGGTGCGCGCGCTGGGCTCCTACATCAAGGGCACCAACGGCAAGTCCCAGGGCGTGGTTCCGTTCCTGAAGGTGGTGAACGACACCGCCGTCGCCGTGAACCAGGGTGGCAAGCGCAAGGGCGCCGTCTGCGCCTACCTGGAAACCTGGCACCTGGACATCGAGGAATTCCTCGAGCTGCGCAAGAACACCGGTGACGACCGTCGCCGCACCCACGACATGAACACCGCGAACTGGATTCCGGACCTGTTCATGAAGCGCGTCTTCGACGACGGCAAGTGGACCCTGTTCTCCCCGTCCGAAGTACCGGACCTGCACGATCTGACCGGCAAGGCCTTCGAAGAGCGCTACGAGTATTACGAAGCCCTGACCGAGTACAACAAGATCAAGGTGTTCAAGGTCGTCCAGGCCAAGGACCTGTGGCGCAAGATGCTCTCCATGCTCTTCGAGACCGGCCACCCGTGGCTGACCTTCAAGGACCCGTGCAACCTGCGCAGCCCGCAGCAGCACGTGGGCGTGGTCCACAGCTCGAACCTGTGCACCGAGATCACCCTGAACACCAACAAGGACGAGATCGCGGTCTGCAACCTGGGCTCGATCAACCTGGTCAACCACATCGTCGACGGCAAGCTGGACACCGCCAAGCTCGAGAAGACCGTGAAGACCGCCGTGCGCATGCTCGATAACGTTATCGACATCAACTACTACTCGGTCCCGCAGGCTCGCAACTCGAACCTCAAGCACCGTCCGGTCGGCCTGGGCATCATGGGCTTCCAGGACGCGCTGTACCTGCAGCACATCGCCTACGGCTCCGACGCGGCCATCGAGTTCGCCGACAAGTCCATGGAAGCGGTGAGCTACTTCGCCATCCAGGCTTCCTGTGACCTGGCCGACGAGCGCGGCGCCTACGAGACCTTCGACGGCTCCCTGTGGTCCAAGGGCATCCTGCCGCTGGACTCCCAGCAGATCCTCATCGAAGCCCGTGGCCAGAAGTACATCGACGTCGACCTCACCGAATCCCTCGACTGGGCTCCGGTCCGTGCCCGCGTACAGAAAGGCATCCGTAACTCGAACATCATGGCCATCGCGCCGACCGCGACCATCGCCAACATCACCGGCGTATCGCAGTCCATCGAGCCGACCTACCAGAACCTGTACGTGAAATCGAACCTCTCCGGCGAGTTCACCGTGATCAACCCCTACCTGGTTCGCGACCTGAAAGCGCGCGGCCTGTGGGACCCGGTCATGGTCAACGACCTGAAGTACTACGACGGCTCCGTGCAGCAGATCGAGCGCATCCCGCAAGACCTGAAGGACCTGTACGCCACCGCCTTCGAAGTCGAGACCAAGTGGATCGTCGACGCCGCCAGCCGCCGCCAGAAGTGGATCGATCAGGCCCAGTCCCTGAACCTCTACATCGCCGGCGCCTCGGGCAAGAAGCTGGACGTGACCTACCGCATGGCCTGGTACCGTGGCCTGAAGACCACCTACTACCTCCGTGCCCTGGCCGCCACCAGCACCGAGAAGTCCACCATCAACACCGGCAAGCTCAACGCCGTGTCCGCGGGTGGCAACGATGGCCTGCAAGCCGCCGCCGCCGAGCCGCAACCGGCTCCGGTGCCGCAAGCCTGCTCCATCGACAACCCGGACTGCGAAGCCTGCCAGTAAAAGAGTAAGCGGTCCTCGGAACGGTCCGCGCGTCGTTGCCCGGCAGGTCGGCCCCCATCACGTACAGTCGTACGCTCAGGGGCTCCGACCTACCCGGCGCCTAGCGCGGCCTCGCTCCGAGGCACCGCCAGAACTCCGCAGTTTCACAGTCCCCTCTCCCTCTGGGAGAGGGCTAGGGTGAGGGGCTCTTCAGGGCCCCTGCTCCCTAAGAACAACAGCCTCCTCCGTCGTGAACGGAAGACGCACAAGCTCTTAGCGTGCACACCACGCCATCAGACATCAGGCCGCCACAGAGCAGCCCACAGAACCAGGAGAGGAAGCCCATGCTGAGCTGGGACGAATTCGACAAAGAAGACGCCACCGAAGCCAAGGCCGCCCCGGCCGTCGCCCAGGCCGCCGCGCAGAACGCTGACAAACTCGACGCCGACGCCGCAGGCTCCGTCGAGGAAGCACGCGCCGTATCCGCCGACGACTCCGACGCCGTCGCCCGCGCCAAGCAGGCCCTCGACGCCCTGGACATCCAGGAAGGCCTGGACGATCTGGAAGGCTCCGCCGCCCGCGTACAGGTCGGCGACAAGCAGATGATCAACGCCCGCGCCGACCTCAACCAGCTCGTACCCTTCAAGTACGACTGGGCCTGGCAGAAGTATCTGGATGGTTGCGCCAACCACTGGATGCCCCAGGAAGTGAACATGAACGCCGACATTGCCCTGTGGAAGAGCAAGGACGGCCTCAGCGAAGACGAGCGCCGCATCGTCATGCGCAACCTCGGCTTCTTCTCCACCGCCGACTCCCTGGTGGCCAACAACCTGGTGCTGGCCGTGTACCGCCTGATCACCAACCCCGAGTGCCGCCAGTACATCCTGCGCCAGGCCTTCGAGGAAGCGATCCACACCCACGCCTACCAGTACTGCATCGAGTCGCTGGGCATGGATGAAGGCGAAATCTTCAACATGTACCACGAGATTCCTTCGGTCGCGAAGAAAGCCTCCTGGGGCCTGAAGTACACCCGCTCGATTTCCGACCCCGAGTTCAAGACCGGCACCCCGGAGACCGACCGCCAGTTCCTGCGCAACCTGATCGCCTACTACTGCGTACTGGAAGGCATCTTCTTCTACTGCGGCTTCACCCAGATCCTTTCCATGGGCCGCCGCAACAAGATGACCGGCACCGCCGAGCAGTTCCAGTACATCCTGCGCGACGAATCCATGCACCTGAACTTCGGCATCGACGTGATCAACCAGATCAAGATCGAAAACCCGCACCTGTGGGATGCCCAGATGAAGGACGAGGCCACCCAGATGATCCTCCAGGGCACCCAGCTGGAGATCGAATACGCACGCGACACCATGCCGCGCGGCGTACTGGGCATGAATGCGGCGATGATGGAGGACTACCTCAAGTTCATCGCCAACCGCCGCCTGACCCAGATCGGCCTGAAAGAGGAATACCCGGGCACCAGCAACCCGTTCCCGTGGATGAGCGAAATCATGGACCTGAAGAAGGAAAAGAACTTCTTCGAGACCCGCGTGATCGAGTACCAGACCGGCGGCGCGCTGAGCTGGGACTGACGGAAGTAGTCGCTCAATCTCACTCAGGCGTAAAACTGACTCACTTATTGTGAAACGTCGCCACTCACCCGAGGCGCACGCACTGAGTCACTTCACGGCGAAGCGATTACAAAACGAGTTTGGAGTGTAACAAGCAAGAGCCTTGTAGCTACCAAGGATGGAGTGAAAGGGTGCAGTCGAATGGCCGGCGGGCTAAAGCCCGCCGGCCTTTTTTATGAGAATCACTGCCCCTCGCCACTCTTGCCCCACATTGGGCTGAAGCAATCTGCCACGATTGTTAGACTGCTGCGATTTGGCGTCAGAGCAACGCCTATCGTAAAAGGAATTTTTCTCAAATGACCGCCCTCCATCTCCTACTGGATACCTATCGCACTGCATCCCTCACTGAGCGTGAAAAAGGCACCTACTTCGAAGAGCTGATCGTCACCTATCTGCGTAACGAGTCCACTTACAGAGATCTCTACGACAAGGTATGGATGTATGCCGACTGGGCCAAGGAGCAGGGGTTGGACGGTCGCGACACCGGTATCGATCTGGTCGCGCGCACCCAGGGCACGAGCGAGTTCCATGCCATCCAGTGCAAGCTCTACGCCGAGGGCTACAAAGTCCAGAAGAAGGACATCGACAGCTTCTTCACTGCCTCAGGCAAGGCGCCTGAATCGCCCCGGCTTTCCTAGACACTCTCCAAGCTTTGGAAATAGCGCTTTTCAAACTCCACTGGCGATAGCTGCATAGCGCTGCTGTGCCGGCGTTTGGGGTTATAAAACATCTCGATGTAATCG
>NZ_JAKSXG010000019.1:0-149654 GCF_022380625.1 Pseudomonas sp. DP-17 | reverse complement strand
GGACTCCGTCCGCGATGGTTTCCGGCGCGGTGCGGACTCATCGCGGACGGAGTCCGCTCCTACAAGTGCTTCAAGCCAGCCGCTGTCCCGAAACCGCCGGGTGATACAGCGGCTGCACCTTGTTCCCCGCCGGGTCCAGCAGGTGGAAGCTGCGTGCGCCGTCGCCATGATCGAAGGGGCGGTCCAGCAACGTCACGCCGCGCGCCTTGAAGTACTGGTACCAGGCTTCAAGCTCCTCCACGCTGTCCACCACGAAGCCATAGTGATCCAGGGTCTGCAGGCCGTTCGCCGCGCCGAAGCCTCGTCCCAGCGAGAGGTTGTCGTTGCCGCAGGTGAGGTAGACCAGGTCTTCGTTGGCACGGTTGAGGACTTCCATGCCGAGCACGTCGACATAGAAGCGCTCGCACTCTTCGAGGTTCGGTACCAGCAGGGCGAGGTGGCGCAGGCCGTTGAGGCGGCCGGGGCGGGCAGGGAGATCGGACATGGACGCAGTTCCTTTTTTGTATACAATTTGTTTTCAAATTTAAAACAAAAGGAACGCCCTGTGTACAGTCTGTTCATCAAGACCCGCGTGAAGCCCGGCAGCGCCCAGGATTTTCTCTATGCCATCAAGGCCAATGCCGCCGCTTCCGTGTCCAGCGAACCGGGCTGCCTGGTTTTCGATGTGTCTCAGGATCGCCTCGATCCGGACGTGATCTACCTCTACGAGATCTACCGCGACGACGCGGCCTACGAGGCGCACACGCAAACCGCGCACTTCCGTGACAGCCGCCCGTTGGTGGAGCCGCTGATCGTCGAGCAGGAGTGCTTCGAGAGCGACGTGATCGCCCTCAATCCGGTGGACTGATGCGGGTTTCAGTTGGCGGCGCGTTGCAGGTCGAGCACGCGGATCTCGCCGTCGGCGGGGTAGTGCCAGTGTACGTCGAGGTCCCACAGGCGCACGCCATAGCGGCGCTCGGGCGGCGGCTTCTGGTAGGCCGGGCGTGGGTCCTGGGCGAGGCATTGCTCGATGAGATCGCGAACTGGCTGGCCCAGACGCAGGCCATGTTCATGGGCCTGGCGCAGGGCTTCATCGCTCCAGTGCACGGCGATGGGGGCGGGAGGGGCGTCGGCGATGGCATTGCGTGCGTCCGGCACGATGTCGGCGTAGGGCACGTAGGGTTTGATGTCGATGACCGGGGTGCCGTCCAGCAGATCGATGCCGGACAGCCAGAGGCGGCCGGCCTCGACCCTCTCCAGCTTCACCACGGATTGGCCGAGGCCGTTTGGCCGGTGGGTGGCGCGCGTGGCGAACACGCCCATCGACTGGTTGCCGCCCAGGCGCGGCGGACGCACCTTCAGTCGCGGCTTGTCTTCCAGCGCCTGGTGGAAGAGGAAGATCAGCCAGACGTGGCTGACCTGCTCCAGGCCCGCCACTGCATCGCCCGTGTCGAACGGCGGCAGCAGCTCCAGCACGCCGGTCGCGGCCGGGGCCAGTTGCGGCTGGCGCGGAATGGCGAACTTCTCCTTGAAGCAGGAGCGAACGTAACCGATCGGCGAGATAAGGTGGGACATGGCGGCACGGGCTGTTGCAAGGGCCGCCATGGTACCCGATTCCCCTGATAGCGGGGCTCAGCCGAGGTGGAAGCCACCGTCGATGGGGATGATGTTGCCGGTCATGTAGGCGCCGGCGGTGCTCGCCAGGCTGATCGCCAGGGCGGACATCTCTTCCTCGCGCCCCCAGCGGCCCATGGGGATGACGGCGGTGTCCTCGGCCATGGCCTGTTCGTCGTTGGCGATGTGGCGGGTCATCTTGCTGGGGAAGCGGCCGGGGGCGATGACGTTGACGTTGATGTGGTCCTTGACCAGTTCGCGGGCGAGCATGCGTGACAGCTGGTGCAGCGCGGCTTTGCTCGGGCCATAGGCGTAGGCGTTCTCGCCGTGGGAGGTGACGCCGGCCACCGAGCCGATGTTGATCACCCGCGCCGGGCTGTGCGCGCTGCCGGCCTTCTTCAGCAGCGGCAGCAATTGCTGGATACAGCTGAACACGGCCGTGACGTTGAGCTGCATGACTTTCTCCCAGCCCGAGGCCGGGTAGCTTTCCAGCGGTGCACCCCAGGTGGTGCCGGCGTTGTTCACCAGAATGTCGAGGTGGTCCAGGCGTTCGGCGAGGTCGGCGGCCAGCACGCGGGCACCTTCCTCGGTGGCAAGGTTGGCCGGCAGGCCGATGCATTCGCCGTACTGCGACAGTTCGGCGGCGGTGTCGGCACAGGCAGCGCCATCGCGGGCACAGATGATGACTTTCGCGCCGGCTTCGAGCAGGCCCTGGGCGATCATCCGGCCGATGCCACGGGTGCCGCCGGTGACCAGCGCGGTCTTGCCTGCGAGGGAAAAGTACGGGTGCATGAGCCTCTCCTGGCTGGGTTTTCGCCTCACCCTAGCGACATCGCCGTGGCGCTCCGAGCACTATCGAGCTGGCAAATGAAGGCGTATTACGAAATTCCGGCAGTTCCTTAACCTTCGCATAACCGGAGTTCCCCTAGTGTCCCGCGCACATTGGGTCGGCCGAGGGCAGGTGATGCAGGACTGGAGTCGTGATCGGAAGGCGTTGGCGCTGTTGCTCGGCGCCACGGCATTGCTTTTGCTGTGCGGGCTGTGGGCGCGCGAGGTCTGGGGGCCGGAGGTGCGCTGGGCGGATATTTCGTTGCAGATGCTGCAGTCGGGCGACTACTTCGATCCCTATCTGCGTGGCGAGCCGTACTACGACAAGCCGCTGCTGTCCTACTGGCTGATCACCGCGCCGGCCAGTCTGTTCGGCCTGAATCACTGGACGCTGCGTCTGAGCACTGTGCTGGCCGGGCTGGGCAGCGTCTGGCTGACCTGGTGGCTGGGCGAGCGCCTGCTGCGCAAGGGCACCGGAGTGCTGGCCGGCTGGTTGCTGGCGACCACCTTCTACTTCCTGTTCTGGGCGCGGGTGGCCACGGCGGACATGCTCACGGTGTTCGGCGTACTGGCGGCGCTGGCCTGGTACTGGCGTGACCCGGATGACACGCGATTTTCCGGCTACCTGGGGTTCTTTCTGATCCTGTCGCTGACCTCGCTGTGCAAAGGGTTGATCGGTTTCGTCCTGCCGGGGCTGGTGCTGCTGCCGCACCTGCTCGGCGAGGGGCGCTGGCGCCGGCACTTGAACCTGCGATGGGTGGCGGCGCTGGTGGTGGCTGGCGGCGTGTACGCGATTCCCTTCGTGCTGTCGCACTTCTACGGCCAGCCCAGCTATGGCGAGAGTGGCCTGGCGCTGGTATTCCGCGAAAACGTGGTGCGCTTCTTCCAGCCCTTCGATCATGAGGGGCCGATCTATACCTATTTGCTGTACCTGCCGGCCTACACCTTGCCCTGGGCACCGCTGTGGATGCTTGGCCTGTGGTTCGCGGTGCGCCGCTGGAAGCAATTGGAGCCCAATGCGCGCTGGCTGGTCTGGGCGCTGGTGCTGCTGTTCGCGTTCTTCACCGCCAGCGGTGGCCGGCGTAGCTATTACGTGTTGCCACTGGTGCCGTTCGCCCAGTTGCTGGCGGCCTGGTGGGTGGTCGAATCCCGACATGAGCGTGGGCTCGCCGGGCTGGGACGCGTCTGGCCGCGGGTGGTGGGAGCGGGGGCGGTGTTGATGCTGCTGGTGGTGGGCATCGCTTATCCGTGGAGCAATGGTGGCGGCGGGATTCCGGTCTTCGCCAAAGAGGTGCGCGCCGCAGCGGAGCAGACCGCGCCCTGGTCGCAGTGGCGGGTATTGATCCTCGGGAATGATGATGCGCGCCTGCCGATGTACCTGGAGCAGCGCGGCGAACGGCAGGCGCATCCGTTCCTCTATGTCCATTCCGGTTATCCACAGGGCGACAGCGCGGCGCTGTTTGCCTGGCTGCGCCAGAGTACCGGTGAGGAGTGGGACCCGGCGCGCACCCTGATCCTTTCCCAGGTCACGCACCAAGGCGAGCAGCCGCTGAACTGGCTGACGGCGGATCACCGGCTGATCGAGTCGAGGCCCAACAATGGCCAGCGCCTGGGGCACTCGAAGAATCAGGAGGCGAGCCTGGCCTACTTGCCCGTGGGCAAGCCGCTCAGCGCGAACGCAACGCCCGGTGCAGCAGAAGCAGGTACGGCGGCAGATTGACCGCCAGCACGACGAGGCCGAGGACGACCTGGGTCGCCTCGGTCAGGCCGGCTGGGTAGATCAGCGGGATCAGATAGTGCTCGACGAAGCCGCCATCATAGCCGTGGCCGCCGGCCAGGGCGCGGAAGTGGTTTTCCAGCGGGGTGAGCGGGCAGTAGAGGTGGAGCAACTCCACTGCCATGCCCCAGGCCGCTGCTGGCACATGCAGCCAGGCCAGGCGCGGCCAGCGCAGCGCCAGCAGGCCGCCGAGTAGCACGAAGAGGATGAACCCCAGGTGCAGCAGGACGACGGCGTCGGCGGCCAGGCGGTAGAGCACGACGGTCTCAGCGCTGCTGGCGCTGGGTCAGGCCCTTGAGGAAGTTGCGCAGCAGCTGGTCGCCGCAGGGCCGGTAGTTGTTGTGGCCGGGCTTGCGGAACAGCGCGCCCAGTTCGGTCTTGGTGACGATGAAGCCGACGCTGTCGAGGATCGCGAGGATGTCGTCGTCGCGCAGTTCGAAGGCGACGCGCAGCTTCTTCAGGGTGATGTTGTTGGTCAGCGGCAGTTCCACCGGCGGCAGCGGACGCGATTCGTCGCGGCCCCGGCGATGCACGATCAGGCCGTCGAGGAAGTGCGCCAGCACGCGGTCGCTGCACGGCTTGAAGTCCGGCTCGTCGTCGCGGGCGAGGTAGGCGCCGATTTCCTCGGCGCTGACATTGAAGCCGGCCAGCGCGGTGATCTCGGCCACCTGGGCATCGCGGATGTCCAGCAGGTAGCGCAGGCTGCGCAGTACGTCGTTGTTGGTCATGTGCTTTCCATCCAAATGAAGAGCCCCGCTGTTGCGGGGCTCTTGCGGATCAGACCAGTTCGGCCCAGAGGTCGTACTCGTCGGCGTCGGTGATGCGCACGCGCACCTTGTCGCCCGGCTTCACGTCGAAGCTGTCGACGTACACGGCGCCGTCGATTTCCGGGGCGTCGGCGTAGGAGCGGCCGACCGCGCCTTCATCGTCCACTTCGTCGATCAGCACTTCGATTTCCTTGCCGATCTTCAGTTGCAGGCGGGCGGCGGAGATCGCCTGCTGGTGCGCCATGAAGCGTTCCCAGCGGTCCTGCTTCACATCGTCCGGCACTACGTCCAGGCCCAAATCGTTGGCCGGCGCGCCTTCCACCGGGGAGTACTGGAAGCAGCCGACGCGGTCGAGCTGGGCTTCGGTCAGCCAGTCGAGCAGGTACTGGAAATCTTCCTCGGTCTCGCCGGGGAAGCCGACGATGAAGGTGGAGCGGATGGTCAGCTCGGGGCAGATCTCGCGCCATTTCTTGATGCGCGCCAGGGTCTTGTCCTCGAAGGCAGGGCGCTTCATGGACTTCAGCACTTTCGGGCTGGCGTGCTGGAAGGGGATGTCCAGATACGGCAGCAGCTTGCCCGCGGCCATCAGCGGGATCACGTCGTCGACGTTGGGGTACGGGTAGACGTAGTGCAGGCGCACCCACACGCCCATGGAGGAGAGCGCCTCGCACAGTTCCAGCATGCGGGTCTTCACCGGCTGGCCGTCCCAGAAGTCCAGCTTGTATTTCAGGTCCACGCCGTAGGCGCTGGTGTCCTGGGAGATGACCAGCAGCTCCTTGACCCCGGCCTTGACCAGGCGCTGGGCTTCGCTGAGCACGTCGCCGACCGGGCGGCTGACCAGCTTGCCGCGCATGGACGGAATGATGCAGAAGCTGCAGCTGTGGTTGCAGCCTTCGGAAATCTTCAGGTAGGCGTAGTGACGAGGAGTCAGCTTGATGCCTTGCGGTGGCACCAGGTCGATCAGCGGATTGTGCTCGGCCTTGGGCGGGATCACCTCGTGGACGGCATTGACCACCTGTTCGTACTGCTGCGGGCCGGTGACGGCCAGTACACTGGGGTGCACATCGCGGATGCTGTCTTCGGCGACGCCCATGCAGCCGGTGACGATCACCTTGCCGTTCTCGGCGATGGCTTCGCCGATGGCGTCCAGGGATTCGGCCTTGGCGCTGTCGATGAAGCCGCAGGTGTTCACCACCACCACGTCTGCGTCCTGGTAGGTGGGAACGATTTCGTACCCTTCCATGCGCAGCTGGGTGAGGATGCGTTCGGAGTCGACGGTCGCTTTCGGGCATCCGAGCGAGACGAATCCGACTTTGGGTGTGGCGGTGGACATGTGCGGCTAACCTCGAAGGGCGCGCTGGCGGCGCCTCTGATCAAAAAGTGCGCAATTCTAGCGGCGTCCCGCGCACTTGACCAGCCTCTCTGGGACAAGCTGTCGCAGGCCGCCGGACAGCCCCGTCCGACCGGTAATTCCAGGCAACAGGCTCTATAGTCATTCAGAACCTGCATACCCGGCTCTTGCATCGACGAAAGGGTCGGAGCAGGATGCGCCGAATTTTTTTGAGGAATCTTGTTACATGTCCGATGCAAGCGCCGGCACCGTTGAGCATGAACAGCCCCATTCGAGCTCCGCGATCGGCCTGATGGTCGGCGCCGTGGGCGTCTGTTACGGCGATATCGGCACCAGCCCGCTGTACACCCTCAAGGAAGTCTTCGTCGGCGGGTATGGCGTACAGGCCAACCACGACGGCGTGCTCGGGGTGCTTTCGCTGATCTTCTGGTCGCTGATCTGGGTGGTGTCGATCAAGTACGTGATCTTCGTCCTGCGCGCCGACAACCAGGGCGAGGGCGGCGTGATGGCGCTGTCGGCGCTGGCCCGCCGCGCTGCCACCGGGAAGCACCGGTTGCAGGCGATGGTGGTGATCGCCGGCCTGATCGGTGCAGCGCTCTTCTATGGCGACAGCATGATCACCCCGGCGATCTCGGTGCTTTCGGCCATCGAGGGCCTGGAAATCGCCTTCGACGGTCTGGAGCGCTGGGTGGTGCCGCTGTCGCTGATCGTGCTGGTCGGCCTGTTCCTGATCCAGAAGCATGGCACCGCGCGCATCGGCATTCTCTTCGGCCCGGTGATGGTGGCCTGGTTCGTGGCGCTGGCGGCGCTGGGCGCCTATGGCGTGTCGCAGCAGCCGGAAGTGTTGAAGGCGATGAACCCGGGCTGGGCGGTCAACTTCTTCGTGTCCCATCCCGGCATCGGTGTGGCCATTCTCGGCGCCACTGTGCTGGCGCTGACCGGTGCCGAAGCGCTGTACGCAGACATGGGTCACTTCGGCCGCAAGCCCATCGCCCGCGCCTGGTTCGCCCTGGTGCTGCCGGCGCTGGTGCTGAACTACTTCGGCCAGGGCGCGACCATCCTGGTCAACCCGGAAGCTGCGCGTAACCCCTTCTACCTCACCGCGCCGGGCTGGGCGCTGGTGCCGATGGTGGCGCTGTCCACCGCGGCCACGGTGATTGCCTCGCAGGCGGTAATATCCGGTGCGTTCTCGCTGACCCGCCAGGCCATCCAGCTCGGCTTCGTGCCGCGCATGGTGATCCAGCACACCTCCAGCCACGAACAGGGGCAGATCTACATCGGCATGGTGAACTGGGCGCTGATGGTCGGCGTGGTCCTGCTGGTGCTGGGCTTCGAATCCTCCGCCGCCCTGGCCTCGGCCTACGGCGTCGCGGTGACCGGGACCATGCTGATGACCACCCTGCTGATGGGGGTGGTGGTCTGGCTGCTGTGGAAGTGGCCGCTGTGGCTGGCCATTCCGTTCTTCCTGATGATGCTGCTGGTGGACAGCCTGTTCTTCGCCGCCAACCTGCCCAAGGTTGTCCAGGGTGGTGCCTTCCCGGTGATCGCCGGTATCGGCCTGTTCATCCTGATGACCACCTGGAAGCGCGGCCGCCAGCTGCTGGTGGACCGCCTGGACGAGGGCTCGCTACCGTTGCCGCTGTTCATCTCCAGCATTCGCTCGCAGCCGCCGCACCGCGTGCAGGGCACCGCCGTGTTCCTCACCGCCCGCACCGACGCCGTGCCCCATGCGCTGTTACATAACCTGTTGCACAACCAGGTGCTGCATGAGCAGGTGGTGCTGCTTACCGTGGTCAACGAAGACAGTCCGCGCGTGGCGCCGGACCGCCGCTTCGAGGTGGATGCCTACGGCGAGGGCTTCTTCCGCGTGGTGCTTCACTTCGGCTTCATGGAGGACCCGGACATCCCGCAGGCGCTCAAGCTGTGCCACCTCAATGAACTGGATTTCAGCCCGATGCGCACCACCTATTTCCTCAGCCGCGAGACGGTGATCCCGTCCAAGCTGATCGGCATGGCGCGCTGGCGCGAGGCGCTGTTCGCCTTCCTGCTGAAGAATGCCAACGGTAACCTGCGCTACTTCAACTTGCCGCTGAACCGGGTGATCGAACTGGGGACACAGGTGGAAATCTGAGTTTCGTTGCATGAAAAGGCGCGCCAATGGGCGCGCCTTTTCTTTGTAGGATCGCCCTCCAACCGCCACCACTGGCTCGCGGGGTTGGCCAAGACGGCTGGAGGACGATGTGCTTCGCGGTTCAGCCCTGGCTGGTGCTGCCGCCCCATTCGAGGAAGCGGACCTTGTGGGTCTCGCCGTTGTGATCCTGGTAGACCATGTAAGCCGGCACGATGCCGACCTTGCCGGAGTTGTCGGTGCGGTGCAGGACCTTGTCGACGTCCAGGGACATGCCGTAGTGGTATTCGGTGGCCGGCAGGTCGGCGCCGGGGTTCTTGATTGCGTCCTGGGCAAAAGCCATCGGGGCGAGGCTGGAGATGACAGCCGACACGACAGAGGCAAGCTTCATTCTGTATTTCCTCGGTGAAGGGCCTTTGGCCCTTGAATGGGTTTGAAAGCCCCACCGGGGAGCACTGGCATCGATGATGTCTGTCCTGGGGTCCAGACAGGACAGGGGACGATGCTTCAGGCGTCCATCAGTGGCGGGGCACGGGAGTGATATTCCTCCTCGGGCCGCCCGCCGGGAAATTGATGTGCTTGCTAATGAAAATTGATGGAGGTGATGCGGCGCTCTGACGCAGGCCTTTGCGTGAGATGGCGCGCTAGGGCTGCCAGTCGCGCCAGTGCTCGCAGTCACCCTGGCAGGGGCCTGGGCAGGCGCAGCCGGTGCGGCTGCGCCCGGTGGCCTTCTCCATGCGCCGGGCGACTTCCTCGTCATCGGCGAAGGGCAGCATGCTGGCTTCCTCGATGCCGCGCCCGCGATGCGCCTGCAGGCACCAGCCGACGCCGAAGTACAGCGCCAGCAGGCCGACCAACCCCAGCCAGAGCGTCATCTCAGGCCATCCGCTCGGCGACGCGCATCGCCTCGGGACGCGCCTGGCGCACCGTTACCCAGGTATTCCAGGCCATCAACAGCATGCCGCTGAGGAACATCAGCCCGCCCGTCATGCGCACCACGAAGCCGGGATGGCTGGCCTGCAGCGCTTCGACGAAGGAATAGGTGAGCGTGCCGTCGGCGTTCACCGCCCGCCACATCAGCCCTTGGGTGATGCCGTTGACCCACATCGAGGCGATGTAGAGGACCGTGCCGATGGTGGCCAGCCAGAAGTGTGCGTTGATCAGGCCGATGCTGTGCATCTGTTCGCGACCGAAGACCTTGGGGATCAGGTGATAGAGCGAGCCGATGGAAATCATCGCCACCCAGCCCAGCGCGCCGGCATGGACGTGGCCGATGGTCCAGTCAGTGTAGTGAGACAGGGCGTTGACGGTCTTGATCGCCATCATCGGGCCTTCGAAGGTCGACATGCCGTAGAACGCCAGGGAGACCACGAGGAAGCGCAGGATCGGGTCGGTGCGCAACTTATGCCAGGCGCCGGAGAGCGTCATCATGCCGTTGATCATGCCGCCCCAGCTGGGTGCCAGGAGGATCAGCGACATCACCATGCCCAGCGACTGCGCCCAGTCGGGCAGGGCGGTGTAATGCAGGTGGTGTGGGCCGGCCCAGATGTACAGGGTGATCAGTGCCCAGAAGTGGACGATGGACAGCCGGTAGGAGTACACCGGGCGCCCGGCCTGCTTGGGCACGAAGTAGTACATCATCCCGAGGAAGCCGGTGGTGAGGAAGAAGCCCACCGCGTTGTGCCCGTACCACCACTGCACCATGGCGTCGGTGGCGCCGGAATACACCGGGTAGGACTTGAACCAGTCCACCGGAATCGACAGGTGGTTGACGATGTGCAGCATCGCGGTGACCAGGATGAAGGCGGCGAAGAACCAGTTGCCCACGTAGATGTGCGAGGTCCTGCGCTTCATCAGCGTGCCGAAGAACACCACCGCGTAGGCGACCCAGACGATGGCCATCCATACCGCGCCGGTGAATTCGATCTCGGCATATTCCTTGGTGGTGGTGTAGCCCAGTGGCAGGGTAATCAGCATCACCACGATCAACGCCTGCCAGCCCCAGAAGGTGAAGGCGGCCAGGCTGTCCGAGAACAGCCGCGCCTGGCAGGTGCGCTGCACCGTGTAGTAGCTGGTGGCGAACAGCGCACAGCCGCCGAAGGCGAAGATCACCAGGCTGGTGTGCAGCGGGCGCAGGCGCCCGAAACTGGTCCATGGCAGGTCCAGGTTCAGTTGCGGCCAGACCAGTTGGGAGGCGATCAGCACCCCCATGGCCATGCCGACCACCCCCCAGACCACCGTCATGATGGCGAACTGGCGGACCACCTTGTAGTTGTACGCCTGCTCCGTGCTTCTCGTGTTCATGCTCGATTCCCGCTTGTGACAGAACGTCCGGGCGCGCCATGGACGGCAAATCCGGCGCGCTCCGGTGAGCGGGCAATCTAGGAAAATGCGCGGGCAGGAAACAGATTCAGATGGACCACGCAAATGCGGATCAGCGGCTGGCGGTGCGGAATCAGGTGATGTCCAGCCGCCCTGCGAGGAAATGCCGCAGGCGTTCCTGCAGGTAATCCACCGCCTGCTCGTGGGCGAGGTATTCGCTGACGCGCATCAGGCGCCAGTACTGGCCTTCGTCGCCGAAACGGATGGCATCGAACTCGGCCTGTTCCAGGCGCGCCACCAGGAACCACGCCCAGGGTGCCGGGCCGTGGGTGGCGGGGTAGCGGCGCTGCCATTCGATGCGCTGCTCGTCCAGGCGCAGGGCGAATTCTTCCTCCAGCTCGCGCAGGGCGCACTGTGCCGGTGTCTCGCCGCGCTCGCGGCCGCCGCCGGGAAAGTCCCAGCAGCCGGGGTAGGGAATTCCCGGCTTGTCGTCGCGCTTGTAGACCACCAGTTGCCCGGCGTGGAACAGCGCAAGCTTGGCGCCGGTGAAGTCGTCTTCGTGCCGCATGGACGCGTTCCCCCGTAACTCGACTAGTCTTTCCCGACTGCGGACGGTGCTTTACCGCCCGCGAGCGCGTATGATGCGCGACCTTTTTATTCGTTGCATGCCACACCGGGAGGTGCCCAGATGACCGACACGCACGAAAACCTCGAAGAACTTACCCCAGCCCCGGCCGGCGAGAAACTGCAGAAAGTCCTCGCCCGCATGGGCGTCGGCTCGCGCCGCGACGTCGAGGCCTGGATCGAAGAAGGCCGCGTCAAGGTCAATGGCGCCGTGGCGACCCTCGGCCAGCGCGTGGGCGACCGCGACGCCATCGCCGTCGATGACCGCCTGCTCAAGCGCGAGAAGATCGAAGAGCACGTCCGTCGCGTGCTGATCTACAACAAGCCTGAAGGCGAAGTCTGCACCCGCGACGATCCGGAAGGCCGTCCGACCGTGTTCGACCGCCTGCCGCGCCTGCGCAGCGGCCGCTGGATCAACGTCGGCCGCCTGGACATCAACACCACCGGCCTGCTGATGTTCACCACCGACGGTGAACTGGCCAACCGCCTGATGCACCCGTCCTACGAGATGGACCGCGAGTACGCCGTGCGCGTGCGCGGCGAAGTCGACGAAGAGATGATCGAGCGCCTGAAAGCTGGCGTGATGCTCGAAGACGGCCCGGCCAAGTTCAGCGACATCCAGGAAGCGCCGGGTGGCGAAGGCTTCAACCACTGGTACCACGTGGTGGTGATGGAAGGCCGCAACCGCGAAGTCCGCCGCCTGTGGGAGTCCCAGGGGGTGGTGGTGAGCCGCCTGAAGCGCGTGCGTTTCGGACCGGTCTTCCTGACCTCCGAGCTGACCATGGGCCGCTACCGCGAGATGGGGCAGCGCGAGCTGGACATCCTCAGCGAGGAAGTCGGCCTGACTCCGGTCGCCCTGCCGGCGGTTTCCACCAAGACCAAGGAAAAGGTCGAGCGCCAGGAGCGCAAGCTCGGCAAGAAGCTGGCGCCCAGCGAGCGTCCGGGCCGTGGCTCGCGTACCCGCACCGAACGCGCCGAAGGCGAGCGTCCGCAGCGTGCTCCGCGTCCGGCGGCTGGCGAGCGTCCGGCTCGAGGTCCGCGTGATTCCGACGAGCGCCCGGCTCGCGCTCCGCGTGATGCCGGTGATCGTCCTGCCCGTGGCCCGCGCAGCGATTCCGCTGACAGCCGTGCTCCGCGCAAGCCGCGTGACGCCGGTGGTGATCGTCCCGCTCGCGCTCCGCGTGATGCGGGTGATCGTCCGGCCCGTGGCCCGCGCAGCGATTCGGCCGACAGCCGCGCCCCGCGCAAGCCGCGTGACACCGGTGGTGATCGTCCGGCCCGTGCTCCGCGTGACGGTGCCGATCGTCCGGCCCGTGCTCCGCGCAGTGATGCCGGCGAAGGCCGTGCTCCGCGCAAGGCGCCGAGCGACCGTCCGGCGCGTGAGAAAGGCGCCCCGCTGGCCGAGCGCCCCGGCAAGCCGGTCGCCCGCAAGCCGATCGCCAAGCGTCGTCCGCAGGCTGCCGGTGACGGCATGCGTCCGGGCTTCAAGCGCTAAACGACAGCGATAAATGGAAAAGGGCTCCTCGGAGCCCTTTTTTATTGCCTGTGATCTGACGGTTTTTGTAGGAGCGGTATGCGTCGGTTTCTGGCACGTAGGATGGCGTGGAGCGAAGCGATACCCATCGAAACTGGCATTTGCAGCATGGGTATCGCCTAGGCTCCACCCATCCTGCGGATCGGCTCTCCCGCAGGGGCTCAGCTGGCGCAGGCCAGCCGGTTGCGCCCGTCGCGCTTGGCTTCGTACAGGGCGCTGTCGGCGCGGCGCAGCAGGTCATCCACCGACTCGCCGCCATTGAGCGTCGCGCAGCCCAGGCTGATGGACAGCGGCAAGTGCTTGCCGTTGGCGGCCAGGTCCAGCTCCTCCACGGCAGTGCGAAGCCGTTCGCCCACCTGCACGGCGGCGGCGCCGGGAGTATTGGAGAGCAGCACGAGGAACTCCTCGCCGCCGAAGCGGAACACCATGTCGACGTTGCGCAGGCTGTTCTTCAGGGCCGTGGCCACGGCGCGCAGGGCATCGTCGCCCACGCTGTGGCCGTGCTCATCGTTGATTCGCTTGAAGTGGTCCAGGTCGAGCATGAGGATCGACAGCGGCAGCAGATGGCGGCGCGCCACCTCGACCTCGCGGCTCAGGGTCTGGTCCATGGCGATGCGGTTGCCGGTGCCGGTCAGCGCGTCACGCAATGCCGACTGCACGGCGGCGCGGTAGAGCAGGGCGTTGCGCAGCGGGTAGAGCAGGCAGGCCATCAGTGATTCCAGCTGCGCCAGTTCGGCCTCGGAGAAGCGCTGGGCGCGGCGGAAGCTGATTTCGCCGAGGTACTCGTTGGCGTGGGTCAGGCGGTAGTCGGCGCAGTGCTTGCCGGCTTCGCCGAACTCAAGGCGCAGGTCGGCCCCGGCGTGGTAATAGGCCAGGTACTCCACCGGCAGCAGCTGCTGGATCTCGCGGAAGAACACCGCCAGGATGCGGTCGGCCTCCAGGCTCACCTGCAATTGCAGATTCAGCTGCTGGCGCAACTCCAGCAGGTCCAGCGGACGCCGCGAAGAAGTGCGGGGGTCCTGGCTGGCGGCGCGCTGGAGCTTGGCAGCATCGAAATCGATGGTGTTGGACTGCTTGGGAGGAACCATGGCGGTGACCATTTTTTACGGCGTTTGCAGGGACTCAGCGATTTCCGTGCCAGGGCACGGAAAGGCCTGAAAAGACGCCGTATTGACCGACCGATGGTGGTCAGGGTTCCCGAAGGCGGAAAGGTTTCGCCAGAAGTCTGGCGAAGTAGTGGCACTTTGCCGGAGCAGTGAGTGGGACGGAGCCAGAAAAATGGCGGGAAGCGGCGTCGTTGCTGGGCTGCACCTCGACGCCGCTGGTACGTCAGTACCGATTTGTGCGGTGGAAATCAGTCCTGGGCGTTGAAGGCCTGGCCGTTCACACCCTTGCTGTCCGGGCCCATCAGGTACAGGTAGACCGGCATGATCTCTTCGGGCGCGGGGTTGTTGTAGGCGTTCTCGCCCGGGTAGGCGTGGGCGCGCATGGCGGTGCGGGTGGCGCCGGGGTTGACGCTGTTGGCGCGCACGCGGGTGATGTCCTCGCACTCGTCCGCCAGCACCTGCATCAGGCCTTCGGTAGCGAACTTCGACACCGCGTAGGCGCCCCAGTAAGCGCGGCCCTTACGGCCGACGCTGCTGGAGGTGAAGACTACCGAGGCATCCTCGGAGAGCTTGAGCAGCGGCAGCAGAGTATGGGTGAGGCTGAACATGGCGTTGACGTTCACCTGCATGACGCGGGTGAAATTGTCGGTAGAAATCTGCTCGATGGGCGAACGCAGACCGAGGATGGAGGCGTTGTGCAGCAGGCCGTCGAGCCTGCCGAACTCCTTCTCGATCATGGCTGCCAGCTCGTCATACTGGTGCGGCAGGGTGGTTTCCAGGTTCAGCGGAATCACCACCGGTTCGGGATGGCCGGCGGCGACGATCAGGTCATAGACCTCGTTGAGGTAATCCTCGGTCTTGCCCAGCAGCAGCAAGGTGGCGCCGTGGGCTGCGTAGGCAAGCGCGGCGGCCCGGCCGATACCGCGGCCGGCGCCGGTCACCAGGATCACGCGGTCCTTGAGCAGGTCGGGGCGGGCGGAATAGTCGAACATGGTTTCTCCTTGGCGGAGCCCGTCAGTGCGGTACACGACGGGCTCGCGGGAATGGGGCTCAGCAGGAGCAGAGGGCGCGGTCGAGAACTGCCAGCAGATCGCGGGGCGCATCGACGATGACGTCGGCGCCCCAGTGCGCGGGGTTGTCGTCCGGGTGGATGTAGCCGTAGCGCACGGCTGCGGTCTTGGTCCCGGCGGCGCGGCCCGACTCGATGTCGCGCAGGTCGTCACCGATGAACAGCACTTCGGATGGGTCGACCTTCAGCTGGCTGCAGGCCAGCAGGAGCATTTCCGGGTCCGGCTTGCTGTTCTTCACGTGGTCCGGGCAGACCAGCACGGCCGAGCGCTCGGCCAGGCCCAGTTGCTCCATGATCGGCGCGGCGAAGCGCACCGGCTTGTTGGTCACCACGCCCCAGATCAGGCGCGACTGCTCGATGTTCTCCAGCAGCTCGGCCATGCCGTCGTAGGGGCGGGTGAAAACGGCGCAATGCTCCTGGTAGCGGTCGAGGAACTCCTGGCGCAGGGCCTCGAAGCCAGGGGCTTCCGGGTCCATGTCGAAGGTCGCGGCGACCATGGCGCGGGCGCCACCGGAGACCACGTCCTGGATGCGCTGGTCATCGATCGGCGCACGGCCATGGGCCTTGAGCATCGCCTGGCATACGGCGATGAAGTCCGGCGCGGTGTCCAGCAGCGTGCCGTCCATGTCGAAGAGAACCGCTCTGAGCATGCGATTCACTCCTCGCGCAGGGTCTGGATCATGTAGTTGACGTCGACGTCGTTGGCCAGCTTGTAGTGCTTGGTCAGCGGGTTGTAGGTCAGGCCGATGATGTCCTTGACTGCAAGGCCCGCGTCACGCGACCAGGCGCCCAGTTCGGAGGGGCGGATGAATTTCTTGAAGTCGTGGGTGCCGCGCGGCAGCAGGCGCATCACGTATTCCGCGCCGACGATGGCGAACAGGTAGGCTTTCGGATTGCGGTTGATGGTGGAGAAGAACACCTGGCCGCCGGGCTTGACCATCCTGTAGCAGGCGCGGATGACCGAGGCCGGGTCCGGCACGTGTTCGAGCATCTCCAGGCAGGTCACCACGTCGAACTGCTCGGGCATCTCCTCGGCCAGTTCCTCGGCGGTGATGCGGCGGTATTCCACCGGCACCCCGGATTCCAGCTGGTGCAGCTGGGCGACCGCCAGGGGCGCTTCGCCCATGTCGATACCGGTCACGGTGGCGCCGCGCTGGGCCATGGCTTCGCTGAGGATGCCGCCACCGCAGCCGACGTCGAGCACCTTCTTGCCGGCGAGGCTGACGCGCTCGTCGATCCAGTTGACCCGCAGCGGGTTGATGTCGTGCAGGGGCTTGAACTCGCTTTCGCGGTCCCACCAGCGGTGGGCGAGGGCCTCGAATTTGGCGATCTCGGCGTGG
The DNA here is from genome assembly GCF_022380625.1 of Pseudomonas sp. DP-17. Taxonomy (NCBI): domain Bacteria; kingdom Pseudomonadati; phylum Pseudomonadota; class Gammaproteobacteria; order Pseudomonadales; family Pseudomonadaceae; genus Pseudomonas; species Pseudomonas sp. DP-17. Next base: position 133,215 of record NZ_JAKSXG010000019.1, on the reverse strand, counting down.
TCGACGTTGCTCATGGTGTCCCTATTGATCAAAAAGCTGGAAACGAAGGCTGACTATGATGCCAGCTTCGCGGAATGGATGGGGCGCGGCATGACAGATTGTCGCAGCGGCGGCCCGTGTCGCCGCTGCGACAGGAAGGTCAGGGCTCAGGCGCCGGCGATCCTGCGGCCCCACTCGCCGGCGACGGCGATCAGGCGCTCTTCGTCCAGGCGGGTGAGCTTGCCGTTGTCCAGCAGTTGCTTGCCCCCGACCCAGACGTGGCGCACGCAGTCGCGGCCGCTGGCATAGATCAGCTGGGAAACCGGCTCATATACCGGTTGCTGGGCGAGGCCGGAAAGATCGAAGGCGGTGATATCGGCGGACTTGCCCAGCTCCAGGCTGCCGGTTTCCTGCTCCATGCCCAGCGCGCGGGCGCCGTTCAGGGTGGCCATGCGCAGCGCACGATGGGCGTCCAGCGCGGTGGCCTGGCCGGCCACGGCCTTGGCCAGCAGGGCGGCGGTGCGGGTCTCGCCGAGCAGGTCGAGGTCGTTGTTGCTGGCCGCGCCGTCGGTGCCGATGGCGACATTGACGCCGGCCTGCCAGAGGCGTTCCACCGGGCAGAAGCCGCTGGCCAGCTTGAGGTTGGATTCGGGGCAATGCACCACCGAGCTGTTGGTTTCCACCAGCATGGCCAGGTCCTCGTCGTTCACCTGGGTCATGTGCACGGCCTGGAAGCGCGGGCCGAGCAGGCCCAGGCGATGCAGGCGGGCCAGTGGTCGCTCGCCGTCCTTCTCCAGCGCCTGCTGGACCTCGAAGGCGGTTTCGTGGACGTGCATATGAATGCCGGCGTCCAACTCCTCGGCGAGCATCAGGATGTTCTCCAGCTTGGCGTCGCTGACTGTGTAGGGCGCGTGCGGGCCGAACGCCACCTTGATGCGTGGGTGATGCTTGAGGTCGTCGCGCAGTGCCAGACCCTGGCGGATCGCCTCGTCGGCGTCGCGGGCGCCGGGTACCGGGAAGTCCAGCACCGGTACACTGATCTGCGCGCGCACGCCGGCCTTGTGCACGACCTCGCAGGCGACCTGCGGGAAGAAGTACATGTCCGAGAAGCAGGTGATGCCGCCCTTGAGCTGCTCGGCGATGGCCAGCTCGGTGCCATCACGGACGAAGTCCTCGCCGACCCACTTCGCCTCCGCCGGCCAGATGTGTTCCTGCAGCCAGGTCATCAGCGCCAGGTCGTCCGCCAGGCCGCGGAACAGGCTCATTGCCGCGTGGCCGTGGGCGTTGATCAGGCCGGGGGAGAGCAGCATGCCCGGCAGCTCGCGGGTTTCCGTGGCCGGATGGCGCAGCGCCTCGGCGCGCGGGGCGAGCAGGGCGATGCGGCCGTCGCGGATGCCCAGGCCGTGATCGCGCAGGACCACGCCGGCGGGCTCGACGGGGACGATCCAGGTGGGGAAGAGCAGCAGGTCGAGCGGGGCTTTTTCGGTCGGCATGAAGCGCATCCTGGGCGCGTGGATAAAGGCGCCGAGTATAGCCGAGCGCCAGGGCTTCAGGCTCGGTATACTCCGCCGTTTCCCGGTGTTTCCGGGGCGATTTCCGTGGTGCCGGAGCGGCCCGCGATTCCATTGAAATGAAGAGGTGTTCCATGCGTGAGCGACTGTTGGCGGCCGAACGGGTCACGGCCATTGATTGGCGCAAGGGCACACTCCGTCTGCTGGACCAGCGCCTGCTGCCGCTGGAGGAAACCTGGCTGTCCTACGAGACCGTCGAGGGCGTGGCTGACGCCATTCGCCAGATGGTCGTGCGCGGTGCGCCGGCCATCGGCATCGCTGCCGCCTACGGCCTGGTGCTGGGCCTGCGCGCCCGCGTAGCGGCCGGCGGTGACTGGCGCGCGGCGCTGGAAGACGACTTCACCGTGCTGGCGGAGTCGCGCCCGACCGCGGTCAACCTGTTCTGGGCGCTGAACCGCATGCGCGACCGCCTGGAGCGCCTGAAACCAGGCGAAGACCCGCTGCCGCTGCTGGAAGCCGAGGCTGTAGCCATCCATGAAAGCGACCGCGAGGCGAACCTGACCATGGCCCAGTTGGGCGTGGACCTGATCCGCAAGCATCACGGCGGCCCGCAGAAGATCCTCACCCACTGCAACACCGGCGCCCTGGCCACCGGCGGCTTCGGTACCGCGCTGGGCGTGCTGCGCGCGGCGCACCTGGAGGGGCTGATCGAGCGTGTCTACGCCGACGAGACCCGCCCCTGGCTGCAGGGCGCCCGCCTGACCGCGTGGGAGCTTGCCAACGAAGGCGTGCCGGTCACCCTGAACGTGGATGCGGCGGCCGCGCATCTGATGAAGACCGAAAGTATCACCTGGGTCATAGTCGGCGCCGACCGCATCACCGCCAATGGCGACGTGGCCAACAAGATCGGCACCTACCAGCTGGCGGTCACCGCCATGCACCACGGCGTGCGCTTCATGGTGGTGGCGCCCAGTTCGACCATCGACATGGGCCTGGAAAGTGGCGAGGACATTCCGATCGAGGAGCGCGACGGTCGCGAACTTCTGGAAATCGACGGCAAACGTGTCGCCGCTGACGTCGAAGCCTTCAATCCGGTATTCGACGTGACTCCGGCTGATCTGATCGATGCCATCGTGACCGAGCGGGGTGTCGTCGAGCGTCCGGACATCGAGCGGATGGCGCAGCTGATGAGCCGCAAGCGCCTGCACTGACGAGGGCTGCGGCAATTCATCGTGGGGCTTGGCCGAGGGTAGGGTTTGACCCTGGCTTGTGGTAAGCTCCGACGGTTCTTGATGGGGCTTTTTTTCGCCCCCCACAGCATCGCGGATCAGCGGCCAAGTCGTTGATTTGTAGAGAGTCGGTGGCGCTTTGATGGCGCACCGCGCTCCGCCGGGCTCAGGACGGGCTTGGCGGAGTCCCATTTGAAAAAGGAACCAGGCTTCTCATGGGCGAACTGGCCAAAGAAATCCTCCCGGTCAACATCGAAGACGAACTCCGACAGTCCTACCTCGATTACGCCATGAGCGTGATCGTCGGTCGTGCCCTGCCCGATGCGCGCGACGGCTTGAAGCCCGTGCATCGCCGCGTCCTGTACGCCATGAGCGAACTGGGCAACGACTGGAACAAGCCCTACAAGAAGTCCGCCCGTGTGGTCGGCGACGTGATCGGTAAGTACCACCCGCACGGCGACACCGCGGTGTACGACACCATCGTCCGCATGGCTCAGCCTTTCTCGTTGCGCTACATGCTGGTCGACGGCCAGGGCAACTTCGGTTCGGTGGACGGCGACAACGCCGCAGCCATGCGATACACCGAAGTGCGCATGGCCAAGCTTGCCCATGAGCTGCTGGCGGACCTGGACAAGGAAACCGTCGACTGGGTGCCCAACTACGACGGCACCGAGCAGATTCCGGCGGTCATGCCGACCAAGATCCCGAACCTGCTGGTCAACGGCTCCAGCGGTATCGCCGTAGGCATGGCGACCAACATTCCGCCGCACAACCTCACCGAGGTGATCGACGGCTGTCTGGCGCTGATGGACAACCCCGAGCTGTCCATCGATGACCTGATGCAGTACATCCCCGGCCCGGACTTCCCGACCGCGGGCATCATCAACGGCCGTGCGGGCATCATCGAGGCTTATCGCACCGGCCGTGGCCGCGTCTATATCCGTGCCCGCGCCACCATCGAGGACATGGAGAAGGGCGGCAACCGCCAGCAGATCATCATCACCGAACTGCCCTACCAGCTGAACAAGGCCCGCCTGATCGAGAAGATCGCCGAGCTGGTGAAAGAGAAGAAGATCGAAGGCATCACCGAGCTGCGCGACGAGTCCGACAAGGACGGCATGCGTGTGGTCATCGAGCTGCGCCGCGGGGAAGTGGGCGAGGTGGTGCTGAACAACCTCTACGCCCAGACCCAGCTGCAGAGCGTCTTCGGCATCAACGTGGTGGCCCTGGTCGATGGCCAGCCACGCACGATGAACCTCAAGGACATGCTCGAGGTGTTCATCCGTCACCGCCGTGAAGTGGTGACCCGCCGGACCGTCTACGAGCTGCGCAAGGCCCGCGAGCGCGGCCACATCCTCGAAGGCCAGGCCGTCGCCCTGTCGAACATCGACCCGGTGATCGAGCTGATCAAGACTTCGCCGACCCCAGCCGAAGCCAAGGAGCGTCTGATCGCCACCGGCTGGGAATCCAGCGCCGTGGAGGCCATGGTCGAGCGTGCCGGCGCCGATGCCTGCCGTCCGGAAGACCTGGACCCGCAGTACGGCCTGCGTGACGGCAAGTACTTCCTGTCGCCGGAGCAGGCCCAGGCCATCCTGGAGCTGCGCCTGCACCGCCTGACCGGCCTGGAGCACGAGAAGCTCCTGTCCGAGTACCAGGAAATCCTTACCCTGATCGGCGAGCTGATCCGCATCCTGACCAACCCCGAGCGCCTGATGGAAGTCATCCGCGAGGAGCTGGAGAAGGTCAAGGCCGAGTTCGGCGACGCCCGGCGCACCGAGATCGTCGCGTCGCAGATGGACCTGACCATCGCCGACCTGATTACCGAAGAAGAGCGCGTGGTGACCATCTCCCACGGCGGCTACGCCAAGTCCCAGCCGCTGGCCGCCTATGAGGCCCAGCGTCGCGGTGGCAAGGGCAAGTCCGCCAGTGGCGTGAAGGACGAGGACTATATCGAGCACCTGCTGGTCGCCAACAGCCATGCCACGCTGCTGCTGTTCTCCAGCAAGGGCAAGGTCTACTGGCTGCGCACCTTCGAGATCCCGGAAGCCTCCCGTACCGCCCGCGGCCGTCCGCTGGTGAACCTGTTGCCGCTGGATGAGGGCGAGCGCATCACCGCGATGCTGCAGATCGACCTGGAAGCCGTGCGCGCCCAGTTTGCCGGTGACGAAGCCGATGACGATGACGTGGTCGCCGAGCAGGTTGCCGAAGTGGTGGAAGCCGAAGAGGCCGAAGAGGGCGACGACGCCGACTTCAGCCAGGACGAGCCGACCGGCGCGTACATCTTCATGGCCACCATGAAAGGCACCGTGAAGAAAACCCCGCTGATCCAGTTCACCAAGCCGCGCTCCAACGGCCTGATCGCCCTGAAGCTGGAAGAGGGCGACTCGCTGATCGCCGCCGCCATCACCGACGGTTCGAAGGACGTGATGATGTTCTCCAATGCCGGCAAGGTGATCCGCTTCAAGGAAAGCAAGGTGCGCATCATGGGCCGTAACGCCCGTGGCGTGCGCGGCATGCGCCTGGGCGAAGGCCAGCGCATCATTTCCATGCTGATCCCCGAGTGCCGCGAAGCGCAGATCCTCAGCGCCTCCGAGCGCGGTTACGGCAAGCGCACCCCGCTGGCCGACTACCCGCGTCGCGGCCGTGGCGGCCAGGGCGTGATCGCCATGGTGATCAACGAGCGTAACGGCAACCTGGTGGGCGCCGTGCAGGTGCTGGACGGCGAGGAAATCATGCTGATTTCCGACCAGGGCACCCTGGTGCGTACCCGTGTCGACGAAGTCCGCGGCGCCGGCCGTAACACCCAGGGCGTGATCCTCATCAAGCTGGCCGCCGACGAGACCGTCGTTGGCCTGGAGCGGGTGCAGGAGCCGACCGTGGTGGAAGAAGACGACGACGTCATCGACGGCGAGATCATCGAAGGCGAAGTGTCGGACGAGAACCCAGAAGCAGGCGAAGCTGCGGCTGAAGAAGCCCCGCAGGCCAGCGAAGACTGATAGCGAGAGTGGATGTGAGCAAGCGAGCCTTTAACTTCTGCGCCGGTCCCGCGGCGCTTCCCACCGAGGTGCTGGAGCGCGCCCGCGCCGAACTGCTGGATTGGCAGGGCAAGGGCCTGTCGGTCATGGAAATGAGCCACCGTAGCGACGACTACGTGGCCATCGCCGAGAAGGCCGAGCAGGACCTGCGCGACCTGATGGGCGTGCCATCGAACTACAAGGTGCTGTTCCTGCAGGGCGGCGCCAGCCAGCAGTTCGCCGAGATCCCGCTGAACCTGCTGCCCGAAGACGGCGTGGCGGATTATGTGGAAACCGGCATCTGGTCGAAGAAGGCCATCGAAGAGGCTCGCCGCTACGGCAACGTCAACGTGGTTGCCAGCGCATCCAAGTACGACTATTTCGCCATCCCCGGGCAGAACGAGTGGAACCTGTCCAAGGACGCGGCTTACCTGCACTACGCGTCCAACGAGACCATCGGCGGCCTGGAATTCGACTGGATTCCCGAAGTCGGTGATGTCCCGCTGGTGGTGGACATGTCCTCGGACATCCTCTCGCGCCCGACCGACGTGTCGAAGTTCGGCTTGATCTATGCCGGCGCGCAGAAGAACATCGGGCCGTCGGGCCTGGTCGTTGTCATCGTTCGCGAAGACCTGCTGGGCCGCGCCCGCAGCATCTGCCCGACCATGCTCAACTACAAGGTCGCCGCCGATAACGGCTCCATGTACAACACCCCGGCGACCTACTCCTGGTACCTCTCCGGCCTGGTCTTCCAGTGGCTGAAGGAGCAGGGCGGCGTCGAGGCGATGGAGAAGCGCAACCGCGCGAAGAAGGACATGCTGTACGGCTTCATCGACAGCAGCGACTTCTACACCAACCCGATCCAGCCCAGCGCCCGCTCCTGGATGAACGTGCCGTTCCGCCTGGCCGACGAGAAGCTCGACAAGGCCTTCCTCGAAGGCGCCGATGCGCGCGGCCTGCTCAACCTGAAAGGCCACCGTTCGGTGGGCGGCATGCGTGCCTCCATCTATAACGCCCTGGGCCTGGACGCCATCGAAGCCCTGGTCGGCTACATGGCCGAGTTCGAGAAGGAGCACGGCTGATGAGCGACGCTGACCAGCTCAAGGCTTTGCGCGTACGCATCGACAGCCTCGACGAGAAGATCCTCGAGCTGATCAGCGAACGCGCCCGCTGCGCCACCGACGTGGCGCGCGTGAAGATGGCCGCCCTGCCCGAAGGCGAGAAGCCGGTGTTCTACCGGCCCGAGCGCGAGGCCTGGGTGCTCAAGCACATCATGGAGCTGAACAAGGGCCCGCTGGACAACGAGGAAGTCGCTCGTCTGTTCCGCGAGATCATGTCCTCCTGCCTGGCCCTGGAGCAGCCGCTGAAAGTGGCGTATCTCGGTCCGGAAGGCACCTTCACCCAGGCCGCGGCGCTCAAGCACTTCGGCCATGCAGTGATCAGCACGCCGATGGCCGCCATCGACGAAGTGTTCCGTGAAGTCGCCGCCGGTGCGGTGAACTTCGGCGTAGTGCCGGTGGAAAACTCCACCGAGGGCGCGGTCAACCACACCCTCGACAGTTTCCTCGAGCACGACCTGGTGATCTGCGGCGAGGTGGAGCTGCGCATCCACCACCACCTGCTGGTGGGCGAGAACACCAAGACCAGCAACATCACCCGCATCTATTCCCACGCCCAATCCCTGGCCCAGTGCCGCAAGTGGCTGGACGCGCACTACCCGAACGTCGAGCGCGTGGCGGTCTCCAGCAACGCCGATGCCGCCAAGCGGGTGAAGAGCGAGTGGAACAGTGCGGCGATTGCCGGCGACATGGCAGCCAGCCTGTACGGCCTGGACAAGCTGCACGAGAAGATCGAGGACCGCCCGGACAACTCCACGCGCTTCCTCATGATCGGCAACCAGGAAGTGCCGCCCACCGGCGACGACAAGACCTCCATCATCGTCTCCATGCGCAACAAGCCGGGCGCGCTGCACGAGCTGCTGGTGCCGTTCCACAACAACGGCATCGACCTGACCCGTATCGAGACCCGCCCGTCGCGCAGCGGCAAGTGGACCTACGTGTTCTTCATCGATTTCATAGGCCACCACAAGGATCCGCTGATCAAGGACGTGCTGGAGAAGATCAACAGCGAAGCCGTTGCCCTGAAGGTGCTGGGTTCCTATCCCAAGGCCGTGCTCTGATGCCCAGCAGTCGCAATATTCGCTGGCAGCCGTCGGTGATCGATCGCAAGAGCCGCTCATGGATCAAGGGGCAGCGTCCATGCCTGATCTGGCTGACGGGACTGAGCGGCTCCGGCAAGTCGACGATCGCCGACGCTCTCGAACATCGACTGCATGCGTGTGGCCGGCATACCTCCCTGCTCGATGGCGACAACCTCCGCCACGGCCTCAATCGTGACCTGGGCTTCAGTGCCGAAGACCGCTGCGAGAATATCCGCCGGGTAGGCGAGGTGGGCGCGCTGATGGTGGATGCGGGGCTGATCGCCATTGCGGCGTTCATCTCGCCGTTCCGGGCCGACCGCGACCTTGTCCGTGCCTTGCTGCCCGAGTGCTTTGTCGAGGTTCACGTTTCCACCCCGCTGAGTGTCTGCGAAGAGCGCGACCCCAAGGGGCTCTATCGCAAGGCGCGAGCCGGCGAGTTGAAGCAGTTCACCGGTATCGACTCCCCGTTCGAAGTCCCGGAGGCCGCGGAACTCACCATCGATACATCCACGTTGACGGTCGAGGAAGCGGTCGACCGCATCTGCAATTACATGGTGGTCGCCGGTTACATCGACTCATTCTGAGCGGCCCCACTCGAGAGAGATGCCCCATGAGCTGTGATTTCCTTGCCCTAGCCCAGCCGGGCGTGCAGAAGCTATCCCCTTACGTACCGGGCAAACCGGTCGACGAACTGGCCCGCGAGCTGAAGCTCGACCCCGCCGGCATCGTCAAGCTGGCCAGCAACGAGAATCCGCTGGGCCCGAGCCCGAAGGTCCTCGAGGCCATCCGCGCCGAACTGGCCGAACTGACCCGCTACCCCGATGGCAATGGCTTCGAGCTGAAGTCCCGCCTGGCCGAGCGCTGCGGTGTCGACACCGCGCAGGTCACCCTGGGCAACGGCTCCAACGACATCCTTGACCTGGTGGCCCGCGCCTACCTGGCGCCCGGCCTGAATGCGGTGTTCAGCCAGTACGCCTTCGCCGTCTACCCGATCTCCACTCAGGCCGTTGGCGCCCAGGGCAAGGTCGTGCCGGCCAAGGACTGGGGCCATGATCTTGAAGCCATGCTGGCGGCCATCGACGCCAACACCCGCGTGGTCTTCATCGCCAACCCGAACAACCCCACCGGCACCTGGTTCGGCCCTGAGGCGCTGGAGCGCTTCCTGTCGCAGGTTCCGCAGAGTGTCCTGGTGGTGCTCGACGAGGCGTACATCGAATACGCCGAAGGCGAAGAGCTGCCGGATGGCCTGAAGTACCTGGCCCGCTATCCGAACCTGCTGGTCTCGCGCACCTTCTCCAAGGCCTATGGCCTGGCGTCGCTGCGCGTCGGCTACGCGATCTCCTCGGCGCAGGTGGCCGATGTACTCAACCGTGTGCGCCAGCCGTTCAATGTCAACAGCCTGGCCCTGGCCGCCGCCTGCGCCGCGCTGGACGACGCGCAGTACCTGGCCGAAGGCAAACGCATCAACGACGAAGGCATGGCCCAGCTGGAAAACGGGTTGCGCGCGCTGGACCTGCAGTGGATTCCCTCCAAGGGCAACTTCATTGCCGTGGATCTCAAGCGCGATGCCGGACCGGTCTACCAGGCTCTGCTCGCCGAAGGCGTGATCGTCCGTCCGGTAGGCGGCTACGGTATGCCACAACACCTGCGCATCTCCATCGGCCTGCCGGCCGAGAACGCCCGCTTCCTCGAAGCGCTGGCCAAGGTGCTCGCCCGTGCCTGATGCCCAGCCGCACAAGCTTCGCCGCCTCGTCGTGGTGGGGCTCGGCCTTATCGGCGGCTCCTTCGCCAAGGGCATCCGCCAGAAGGGCCTGTTCGAGGAAGTGGTCGGCGTCGACCGTGACCCGCAAACCCGCCGCCTGGCGGTGGAGCTCGGCGTAGTCGACCGCTGCGAGGAAAGCCTTGCCGTCGGTTGCCGTGACGCTGACGTGATCCAGCTCGCCGTACCGATCCTGGCCATGGAGAAGGTCCTTGGCGAGCTCGCCACCTTCGACATCGGCAACGCTATCCTCACCGATGTGGGCAGTGCCAAGGGCAACGTGGTGCGCGCGGCCAAAGCCGTATTCGGCGGCATGCCGGCGCGCTTCATTCCCGGCCATCCCATTGCCGGCTCCGAGCAGAGCGGGGTGGAAGCGGCCAACGCAGAACTGTTCCGCCGTCATAAAGTCATCCTCACTCCGCTGGATAATGCCGACGCGGACGCGATCCAGCGCGTCGAAAGCCTCTGGCGCGAGCTGGGTGCGGATGTCGAGCAGATGGCCGTCGAACACCACGACGAAGTCCTCGCCGCCACCAGCCACCTGCCGCACCTGCTGGCCTTCACGCTGGTCGACTCACTGGCCAAACGCAGCGAGAATCTGGAAATCTTCCGCTATGCCGCTGGCGGCTTCCGCGACTTCACGCGGATCGCTGGCAGCGACCCGGTGATGTGGCACGACATCTTCCTCGCCAACCGCGAGGCGGTGCTGCGCATCCTCGACGTATTCCGTGACGACCTCGATGATCTGCGCGAGGCCGTCGATAAAGGGGACGGGCAACAACTGATGGGCGTCTTCACCCGCGCCCGCGTTGCCCGCGAGCATTTCAGCAAAATCCTGGCCCGCCGGGCCTATGTGGACGCCATGCACAACAATGACCTGATTTTCCTGGCCCAGCCGGGTGGCCGCCTCTCCGGACGTGTTCGCGTACCGGGTGACAAGTCCATTTCGCACCGCTCGATCATGCTCGGCTCGCTGGCCGAAGGCACGACCGAGGTTGAAGGCTTCCTCGAGGGCGAGGACGCCCTCGCCACCATCCAGGCCTTCCGCGACATGGGCGTGGTCATCGAAGGCCCGCACCACGGCCGCGTGACCGTACATGGCGTCGGCCTGCATGGCTTGAAGACGCCGCCCGGCCCGATCTACCTGGGCAACTCCGGCACCTCCATGCGCCTGCTCAGTGGCCTGCTCGCCGCCCAGCCGTTCGACACCACCCTGACCGGCGACGCCTCGCTGTCCAAGCGCCCGATGAACCGTGTCGCCAAGCCGCTGCGCGAAATGGGCGCGGTGATCGAGACCGGCCCCGAAGGCCGCCCGCCGCTGACCATTCGTGGCGGTCAGAAACTCACCGGCATGCACTACGACATGCCCATGGCCAGCGCCCAGGTGAAATCCTGCCTGCTGCTCGCCGGCCTCTACGCTGCCGGAGAAACCTCCACCACCGAGCCGGCCCCGACCCGCGACCATACCGAGCGCATGCTGCGCGGCTTCGGCTACCCGGTCGACGTCGAGGGCGCCACCGCCCGCGTCGAGTCCGGCCACAAGCTCAGTGCCACCTCCATCGAAGTTCCGGCGGACATTTCCTCCGCCGCTTTCTTCCTGGTCGCCGCGAGCATCGCCGAAGGTTCGGACCTGACTCTGGAGCACGTCGGCATCAACCCGACCCGCACCGGCGTCATCGACATCCTCAAGCTCATGGGCGCCGACATCACCCTGGAAAACCAGCGTGAAGTGGGCGGCGAGCCGGTCGCCGACATCCGCGTGCGTTCCGCCCAACTCAAAGGCATCGATATCCCCGAAGACCTGGTGCCGCTGGCCATCGACGAGTTCCCGGTCCTCTTCGTCGCCGCCGCCAATGCGCAAGGCCGCACCGTCCTGCGCGGCGCGGAAGAGCTGCGGGTGAAGGAATCCGACCGCATCCAGGTCATGGCCGACGGCCTGCTGGCCCTGGGCGTGAAGTGCGAGCCGACCCCGGACGGCATCATCATCGACGGCGGCAGCTACGGCGGCGGCGAAGTCTGGAGCCACGGCGACCACCGCATTGCCATGTCCTTCAGCGTGGCTTCCCTGCGTGCCGGTGCGCCGATCCGCATCCACGACTGCGCCAACGTCGCGACTTCCTTCCCGAACTTCCTCGGGCTGGCGTCCGGCGCAGGGATCCGCGTCGCTGAGGAGAAGAACTGATGAATGGCGAATGGCCGGTCCTCGCCATCGACGGCCCCAGCGGCTCGGGCAAGGGCACCGTCGCCGGCCTGCTGGCCAAGCGCCTGGGCTGGAACCTGCTGGATTCCGGTGCGCTGTATCGCTTGCTGGCGTTTGCCGCCGGTAACCACGGCATCGACCTGACCAACGAGGAAGCCCTCAAGGTCCTGGCCGCTCACCTTGACGTGCAGTTCACCCACGCCAAGGGCGGGCAGGGCCAGCACATCATCCTCGAAGGCGAAGACGTCACCGACACCATCCGCACCGAACAGGTCGGCGCCGGCGCCTCGCAAGTCGCCGCCCTGCCGGCGGTGCGCGATGCGTTGCTGCAACGCCAGCGCGCCTTCCTCGAGGCGCCGGGCCTGGTGGCCGACGGGCGCGACATGGGTACCGTGGTCTTCCCCAGCGCCCCGCTGAAGATATTCCTCACCGCTTCGGCCGAGGAGCGCGCCCGCCGTCGCTACCTTCAGCTCAAGGGCAAGGGCATCGACAGCGACCAGGCACAGCTGGCAGAGGAAATCCGTGCTCGCGACGAGCGTGACAGCCAGCGTGCCGTGGCACCGCTGAAGCCGGCCAAGGGGGCGATCCTGGTGGACTCCACCTCGATGGGCATCGATGAGGTGGTGGAGAGCATCCTCGCCGAGGTGTCGCGGCTGGGGCTGGCCGACTGATCGATCGGAAACGAAAAATCCCCGGCCGTGCCGGGGATTTTTCTTTTCGGGAAAGGATGTCGGAGGGCTGTTCTGCAGGAGGGATCTGACGGGCGGCTCTCCCGGTTTCTGGCGCTGGGCGAAAATAAAAGAATGAGGCTGGCGTCGCGAAGGGCTTTGGAAGGCAGGGGCGCCGATTGACGCAATCGGTATCCATTGCTACCATTCCAGACCTTGTATCGGGAGGGTTTCGCCCATATTGAGCGAAGCGTCCCCTTAAAATCTGAATGTGGAGTGTCCGTTTCGGCGGGCGCAACAGGGGGCCGGCGGGATACCAGTCTTGATCCCGCTGGCTTCTTTTTCATCACTTGACCGTGTTCGCTGGTGGCGCGGAATCGGGCTTACAAGCCTTTGACTACAGGTATAGACATGAGCGAAAGCTTCGCAGAACTCTTTGAAGAAAGTCTGAAATCCCTCGACATGCAGCCGGGTGCGATCATCACCGGCATCGTGGTCGACATCGATGGTGACTGGGTCACCGTCCATGCCGGTCTGAAATCCGAGGGCGTCATCCCGGTCGAGCAGTTCTACAACGAACAGGGCGAGCTGACCATCAATGTGGGTGACGAAGTCCACGTTGCGCTGGACGCGGTAGAAGATGGCTTTGGTGAAACCAAGCTGTCCCGCGAAAAAGCCAAGCGTGCCGAGAGCTGGATTGTTCTGGAAGCTGCTTTCTCTGCCGACGAAGTGGTCAAGGGCGTCATCAACGGCAAGGTCAAGGGTGGCTTCACCGTTGACGTCAACGGCATCCGCGCGTTCCTGCCGGGTTCGCTGGTCGACGTGCGTCCGGTGCGTGATACCACTCACCTGGAAGGCAAAGAGCTCGAGTTCAAGGTCATCAAGCTGGACCAGAAGCGCAACAACGTTGTCGTTTCCCGTCGCAGCGTCCTGGAAGCCGAAAACAGCGCCGAGCGCGAAGCTCTGCTGGAATCGCTGCAGGAAGGCCAGCAGGTCAAAGGTATCGTCAAGAACCTCACCGACTACGGTGCGTTCGTTGACCTGGGCGGCGTCGATGGTCTGCTGCACATCACCGACATGGCCTGGAAGCGTATCAAGCATCCGTCGGAAATCGTCAACGTTGGCGACGAGATCGATGTCAAGGTTCTGAAGTTCGACCGCGAGCGCAACCGCGTATCCCTGGGCCTGAAGCAACTGGGCGAAGACCCATGGGTTGCCATCAAAGCCCGTTACCCGGAAGGCACCCGTGTTACCGCGCGCGTCACCAACCTCACCGACTACGGCTGCTTCGCCGAGCTGGAAGAGGGCGTGGAAGGCCTGGTACACGTCTCCGAAATGGACTGGACCAACAAGAACATCCACCCGTCGAAAGTCGTTCAGGTTGGCGACGAAGTGGAAGTTCAGGTTCTGGACATCGACGAAGAGCGTCGTCGTATCTCCCTGGGCATCAAGCAGTGCAAGTCCAACCCGTGGGAAGACTTCTCCGGCCGCTTCAACAAGGGCGACAAGATCTCCGGCACCATCAAGTCGATCACCGATTTCGGTATCTTCATCGGCCTGGAAGGCGGCATCGACGGTCTGGTTCACCTGTCCGACATCTCCTGGAACGAAGTTGGCGAAGAAGCCGTTCGCCGCTTCAAGAAGGGCGACGAGCTGGAAACCGTCATCCTCTCCGTTGATCCGGAACGCGAGCGCATCTCCCTGGGCATCAAGCAGCTGGAAGACGATCCGTTCTCCAACTACGCCTCGCTCAACGAGAAAGGCACCATCGTTCGCGGTACCGTGAAGGAAGTTGACGCCAAAGGCGCTGTCATCAGCCTGGGCGGCGAAATCGAAGGCATCCTGAAAGCCTCCGAAATCAGCCGTGACCGCGTTGAAGACGCTCGCAACGTTCTGAAAGAAGGCGAAGAAGTCGAAGCCAAGATCATCAGCATCGACCGTAAGAGCCGCGTCATCTCCCTCTCCATCAAGTCGAAAGACGTTGATGACGAGAAAGATGCGATGAAAGAACTGCGCACCAAGCAAGACGTAGAAAACACTGGTCCGACCACTATCGGTGATCTGATCCGTGCTCAGATGGAGAACCAGGGCTGATCCCTGATTCACCATCCAAGGAAAAGGGCGACTTCGGTCGCCCTTTTTCGTTTCTGCCTTTCGCAGGGCGCGGGCGCGCAGCGCTTTTCCTACGCTGAGTCTGACGCTATGTTGCCTGCCCCGTTCCGGTCGCCTTTTCCATGCCTTATCTGCTTTTTGTCACCGTTCTCTGGGCGTTTTCCTTCAGCCTGATCGGCGAATACCTCGCCGGGCAGGTCGACAGCTATTTCGCCGTACTCACCCGCGTGGTGCTGGCCGCTCTGGTGTTCCTGCCGCTGACTCGCTGGCGCGGTGTCGATCCGCGCTTCATCGCCGGAGTGATGCTGGCGGGTGCGCTGCAGTTCGGCATTACCTACGTCTGCCTCTACCAGAGCTTCCGCGTGCTGACGGTGCCGGAGGTGCTGCTGTTTACCGTGTTGACGCCCCTGCATGTGGCGCTGATCGATGACGCGCTGAACCGCCGCTTCAACGTTTGGGCGCTATTGGCGGCCGCTGTGGCGGTTCTGGGTGCCGGGATCATCCGTTACGACGGCGTCAATGGCGACTACATACAGGGCTTCCTGTTGCTGCAACTGGCCAATGCCACCTTCGCGGCCGGCCAAGTGTTCTACAAGCACCTGGTGCAACGTTATCCGTCCGACATCCCGCAGTACCGCCGCTTCGGTTACTTCTTCGTCGGTGCGCTGCTGATTGCGCTGCCGGGCTGGCTGCTGTTCGGCAATCCGCAGAAGCTGCCAACCACCGAGCTGCAATGGGGCGTGCTGGTGTGGATGGGCCTGCTGGCCACCGCACTGGGGCAGTTCTGGTGGAACAAAGGCGGCACGCTGGTGGATGCCGGCACCCTGGCGGTGATGAATAACCTGCACGTGCCGGTGGGCCTGCTGATCAACCTGCTGATCTGGAACGAGGCCGCCGACCTGCCGCGGCTTGCGCTGGGCGGTGCGGTCATTATGGCATCGCTGGGCGTCAACCGTTTCGGTCTGCGTCGCCAGAGGGAGCGTTTCGCATGAATATCTCCGGCCGTGGTGTAGCGCTGTCCCTGGCGTCTTCCGTGCTGTTCGTGACCCTGCCGGGTTATATCCATTCGCTGGAGCCGCTGACCAGCATCCAGGTGATCGCGCACCGGGTGGTCTGGTCGATTCCCATGGTCCTGCTGCTGGTGCTGTTCACCCGCCAGGGCGGCGTGCTGTGCGACGCGGGGCGGCGCCTGCTGCGTGAGCCCTGGCTGCTGGCGTGCTTCCCGCTGACGGCGGCGATGATGCTGATCCAGTGGGGCGTGTTCATCTGGGCGCCCATGGTCGGGCGCACGCTGGAGCTGTCGCTGGGCTACTTCCTGCTGCCGCTGACCATGGTGCTGTGCGGCCGGGTATTCTACGGCGAGCGCCTGACCACATTGCAGGCCATTGCGGTCGCCTTCGCGCTGCTGGGCGTGCTGCACGAGCTGTGGCTGACCCGTGCCTTCTCCTGGTTCACCCTGATCACCGCGCTGGGCTATCCGCCGTATTTCATGCTGCGCCGCAAGATGGCGGTGGATTCGCTTTCGGGCTTCGTGTTCGAGATGATCGTACTGCTGCCGTTCGCCCTGGCGACCCTGTGGCTGACCGATAGCGGCAAGGTGCTGGAGGAGTTTCCGCGCCTATGGGCGTTGCTGCCGCTGCTGGGGCTGATCAGCGCGCTGGCGTTCGGCGCGATGATGGCGGCCAGCCGGCTGCTGCCAATGGGGCTGTTCGGAATTCTGAGCTACGTCGAGCCGGTGCTGCTATTCGCCATCGCCGTATTGTTCCTGGGCGAGGCTTTCAACCCGGCGCAGATCTGGACCTACGGACCCATCTGGATTGCCGTGCTGCTGACCGGTTGGGATAGCGCGCGACTGCTGCGCCGACAGGCGCGTCGCGGCCTTTGAGCGAAGGGAAAGCGGCGAGCAGCAAGCGCTCTCCCGGAAGGGAGAGCGCTTGGCGTCAGTCGAAGCGACCGCCGACGTCAGCCTTGGCCAGGGTTTCCGGCAGGATGCGGCGGGCAGCGGTGTAGTGCTTCTTCCAGTAATCGCCACCGAGGTCGGAAACGCGGACCTTCTGGCCGCGGCGCGGCGCATGAACGAACTGGTTGTCACCGACGTAGATGCCGACGTGATCGACATTGCGGCGGTTGTGGATGCGGAAGAACACCAGGTCGCCGGGCTGCAGGTCGCCACGCGCCACTTTCGAGTTGCCGCGCATGCTGTACATCTGCTGCGCGGTGCGCGGCAGATCGACTTCGTCGACGTTCTGGAACACGTAGTTCACCAGGCCGCTGCAATCGAAGCCGCGCTTGGGAGAAGTGCCGCCCCAGCGGTAAGGCGTGCCGATCATGCTGTAGGCACGCTGGGTCACCTGGTGCGCCTCGCTCTTGGTCTGCTTGACCGGCTTGGCGTTGAAGGTCAGCAGGGCGCTGCCCTGGACCGGGACACGGAGATCAACCGGGGCGGGTTGATAGGAACGCGTGATCTTGGAGGAGGCGGTTGCCTCGGTGGCGGCTAAAAAAGTCGCCAAGCCTATGGAAAGGCATGTCAAAAGGGTACTTCGCATTCGGCATGTCTTCTTGCTGGTTGATATCGCCCAGACTCCGCTGGATCGCCCTTGTTGTCGGCGTGGTTTCCTTTGGTCCGCTCAAAAATTCCACGCATTCTGAACGACTTTTCATGACAGTTCGTACCGTCTGTCGATTCTGACAATTCCCCTGTGACTTGTAGGACGCTGCGTGACATGTGTTCAGACGCATCAGTCACGGCCTGACCTTATAGCCGGAAGCCCTATAAACCGGGGGTTTCGGCGCAGGCGAACGCCACACGCAAATTGCTGGCGAAAAGCCAGGACGAAAGGAGTTCTTAAGGAAAAACCCGACGAAATGCAGGTATTTGAGCTGAACGTATCAGTCCAGATGGGCAAGCAGAGCGGGAAGCACCTGTTCGCGCAGCAGCGGGGCGAGGTTGTGCGGATAGTCGCCAGCAGGGTCCAGCCAGGCCAGCTCTTCCAGCTCGGCGGCGGGCTGGACGGGGTGGGGCAGGGCTGCGACGTAGACCTGGGCGTCCACACGCATGTCCGGTTCGTTGGCCGCGTTGGCCTGGAAGTGGCCGAGCGGCGTCAGTGCCGAGGTTGCCAGGTGAAGGTCGAGTTCTTCGCCCAGTTCGCGCAGCAGGGCCTGGAGCGAGGTCTCGCCGGGCTCGTGCTTGCCACCGGGCAGCATGAAGGCCTGGGTGCCACGCTTTCGTACCAGTAGCAGGCGTCCGGCTTGATCCAGCAGGCAGGCGGCGGCGATACGAATGGTGGTGGTCATGGCGAGGATGTTTCCTTCAGAACCTGATAGCGCATCTGCACGATGCCGCTGGGGAAACTGCGCTGCTCCAGCAGCTGCAGGCGTTGCTCGAGTCCGATGCTGAACAGCGGAATGCCGGCACCGAGCAGGTGCGGAATGATGCTGACGATCACTTCGTCGAGCAAGCCTGCGGCAAGGAAATTGCCCGCCAGGCTGCCACCGCCCACCAGCCAGATGCGCTCGCAGCCGCGGGCTTCCAGGGAGATCAGGGCGTCGATCGGGGCATAGTGCTGCATCTCCACCTGTGGCGCGGCCCGGGGAAGATGGTTGGAGCGGGTCATCACCAGCGTTGGTTTGTCCGGGTAGGGCCATCGGCCGGCGTCCAGGCAATGCAGGTAAGTGGCGCGGCCCATGAGTAACCCGTCGATGCTCGTGTAGAAGGCGGAGTAACCCTGGTCGTCGGTTTCGCTGCCGTAACCTTCGAGCCAGTCCACGCTGCCGTCGGGGCGGGCGATGTAGCCGTCGAGGCTGGCGGCCACGTAATAAATGAGAGTCGATGGCACCTGGATTCTCCTTTTTGTCAGGCCCATCAGAGCATGGCATTGCCTCTCGTATCGCGTCGGTACGTTTGTCGGGTTATTGACGCGATGCGGCGGACACAGGGGCGCGCGGCAATAATTCCAGCGCGCGGGCGCGGCAAACATTAAGCTATGCAGCTATTTGGTCTTTACGTGATATCGAGGTCTGCCTTGTTCTCCCAATTCGCCCTGCACGAACGCCTGCTCAAGGCGCTCGATTCGTTGTCCTTCACCGAGCCGACCCCGGTCCAGGCGGCGGCCATCCCGAAGGCCCTGGAGGGACGCGACCTGCGGGTGACGGCGCAGACCGGCAGCGGCAAGACCGCGGCCTTCGTACTGCCGCTGCTGCATCGCCTGCTTGCCGAGGAAAAGCCCAAGAGCGGCGCCCGCGCGCTGATCCTGTTGCCGACCCGCGAGCTGGCCCAGCAGACCCTCAAGGAAGTGGAGCGCTTCGCCCAGTTCACCTTCATCAAGGCCTGCCTGATCACCGGTGGCGAAGACTTCAAGGTGCAGGGGGCGCGCCTGCGCAAGAACCCGGAAATCATCATCGGCACCCCCGGCCGCCTGAACGAGCAGTTCAACGCCGGCAACCTGCCGCTGGGTGACGTCGAGGTGCTGATCCTCGACGAAGCCGACCGCATGCTCGACATGGGCTTCTCCGAGGACGTGCTCAAGCTCGCCGCGCAGTGCCCGGCGCAGCGCCAGACCCTGCTGTTCTCCGCCACCAGCGGCAGCGGCCTGCACGAGATGGTCGAGAAGGTGCTGCGCGAGCCGGAGAACCTGCAACTCAACCGCGTCAGCGAACTGAACGAGGATGTCAGCCAACAGGTGATCCTGACCGACGACGTCGCGCACAAGGAAGCCCTGGTGCACTGGCTGATCGGCAACGAGACCTACGACAAGGCGATCATCTTCACCAACACCCGCGTGGCCGCCGATCGCCTGACCGGGCGTCTGATTGCCGCTGGCCACAAGGTCTTCGTGCTGCACGGCGAGAAGGACCAGAAGGACCGCAAGCTGGCCATCGAACGCCTCAAGCAGGGCGCGGTGAAGATTCTCGTCGCTACCGACGTGGCTGCCCGCGGCCTGGATGTCGACGGCCTGGATCTGGTGATCAACTTCGACATTCCCCGTCGTGGTGACGAGTACGTGCACCGCATCGGCCGCACTGGCCGCGCGGGTGCCGCCGGCACCGCGATTTCGCTGGTCGGCCATGGCGACTGGAACCTGATGTCGAGCATCGAGCGCTACCTCAAACTGCGTTTCGAGCTGCGGACCATCAAGGAGCTGAAGGGCACCTACAAGGGGCCGAAGAAGGTCAAGGCCTCCGGCAAGGCCGCTGGCACCAAGAAGAAAAAGGACGATGCGAAGAAGACCGGCAGCAAGGCACCGGCGAAGAAGAAGCCTGCTTCGAAGCCGAAGTCCGGCCCGTCCAAGGTCGTGAGCCAGGATGGCCTGGCGCCGCTCAAGCGCAAGAAGCCGGCGGCGGAGTAACGCTGTCGCGGCACCTGAAACGCCTCCCCTGACCGGGAGGCGTTTTTGTTTCTACCCCGTCAGCCCAGGGACTCCGGCGGCGGCTCGTAACTTCCCGATTCGTAGCTCACGCCGTGGCGGATCACCGGCGGTGCGTCGCCCCCGTGCAGGCTGGTGACGTTGTCAATGATGGTCTTGTCCTCGATGGTCAGGCGGTCGAGCATCCGCAGGTGGCCGATCCAGTTGTCCACCAGGAACAGCTCCTGCCAGATTTCCGGGTTGCTCACGTCGCGGTACAGCGCCCATCGTTCCGCGCCATTGCGCAAGCGCAGGCGGCGTAGCGGTTTGGCGGAGCGGACGAAGTCACGGGTGCGCTCGGCGGGGATCCGGTACTCGATGGAGACCAGCACCGAGCCGCGCTCGGGGTTGAACACGAAGGTCGGCTGCCCTGGCACGCCCCCCGGCGCGCGGGCAATGCTGGTCGAGTCCAGCTCCGGCAACCGGGAGTTGTAGAGCAGCGCCACCGAGACCAGCAGCAGGCAGCCGGCGGCAATCAGCGCGCCCTGTACACCCATGGTTTCGGCGAAATGCCCCCAGAGGAAGGAGCCCGCCGCCAGGCCGCCGTAGATGGCGGTCTGGTACAGCGCCAGGGCGCGCGCCTTGACCCAGTCGGGCACGAGGATCTGCACGGCGGAGTTGTAGGTGGCGACAGCGGCGATCCAGCAGGCGCCGCCCAGTACCAGTGCGGGGAAGATCACCCAGAGGTTGTCCACCCAGCCGAGGATGAGCATGACCACCGCGAGCGTGGCGGCGGCGAAGCTGATCAGCCGGCTGCTGCCCAGCCACTGCCGCGCCTTGCTCACCACGGTACTGGCAACGATGGCACCCAGGCCCAGGGCGCCGAGCATGTAGCCGTACACCGAGGCGCTGCCGTCCGGGTTGCGGTGCGCCAGCAGCGGCAGTAACGCCCAGACGGCGCTGGCCGAAAGACCGAAGACTGCCGAACGCAGCATCACCAGGCGGGTGACGCTGGAGTACTGGGTGAAGCGCAGCGCGGCGATCACGCCCTCGAAGATGTGCTCCGGCGGCAGCGTGCGCTTGGGCACGTCGCGGCGCCATTGCCAGATTGCCCAGATCAGCGAGGCGTAGCAGATGCAGTTGAACAGGAATACCCAGGAGGCGCCGGTGGCCGACAGCAGCAGACCGCCGATGGCCGGGCCGACGGCGCGGGCGACGTTGTAATTGACGCTGTTGAGCAGCACCGCATCGCCGAGCATGCGCGGCGGCACCTGCTCGTTCACCGCCGCCTGCCAGGCGGGAATGGTGATCGAGCTGCCCAGCGACAGCCAGAGGATCGACACGATCAGCATCAGGGGGTCGAGGTAACCCATGAACGCCAGCACCGTCACCAGCGCGGCGCCGGAGAGCTCCACCGTCAGGCCTACCAGCATGATCTTGCGCCGGTCGTGGTTGTCGGCCAGCACCCCGGACATGATCGACAGCAGCACCAGCGGTAGCGCCGACGCCACCTGGATCATCGCCACCATCAGCGGGCTCGCATGCGCCTCGGTGACCACCCAGGCGGCGGCGACCGATTGTGCCCAGGTGCCCAGGTTGGCGAACAGGTTGCAGATCCAGATGATGCGGAATGCGGCGATGCTGAAGGGGGCGAGGACGCCGCTGCGGGGTTCGACTGGATCGGGCTTGAGGGGGAGGTCTTGCTTGGGTGAAACGGACTGCAGCATGGGAACGCCCTTATTTCGAGTGGTCGGCACACCTGCGGAACCGGTGCCTTTCCATGCCGGGCAAGTGTAGTGGCTGGGGCGGTTCGCGCCATTGATGATGGTCAGGCGTGGCGTTATCGGTGATACGCGCTGGCAAGCTTGGACAGTGCCGATGGGGTTTCTGATTGGTAGGCTGCGTCGGAATTTTCCGCATTGCACTGCCAAATAAGAGCGAAGAGCCGATGAAGCGACTTTCCATCAGCCTGCCCACCTGCCTGCTGGTGGGCCTGCTGGCCCTGCCGCAAAGCCTCTGGGCCTGGTCCAATCACACCCTGGGCAGCTACATCGCCCTGCAACAGTTGCCGGCGCTTGCCCAGGCGCCGGAAGTCGAGGTGGAGCCGCTGGAAAGCTTCGTCAGCCAGCAGCGCGCCGGCCTGGTGCAACTGCTGGACGAGCAGGAGGCCTACGCCCGCGAGCACTTTCGCCAGTATCCACCGCGCCCGGACGACCTGCGCCTGACAGAAGAGGGCCGTGACGACCTGCGCAAGGCCTTCCTCATGGCGCTGCGCCTGAATCCCGAGATCAAGCTGGCCACTGCCGTGCAGCCGCCGCCCGGAGGTGAACTGCCCAATCATGCGGCGTTGCAGCCGGCGGACGTGCTGGTGTTCCGTAACCTCTCCGGCTGGAACCCATGGCGCTTCGTGCAGTTGCAGGCGGGGGAGAAGATTCCCGCGCTGGACGTGCTGGCCAGTGCCGCCGATGAGCCGGACTTCGGCCACGACATCAACCTGTTCAGCGACAACCCCGGCGAAGCCGGCCAGCGCTACGGCTTCGGTACCCAGCCGTTCGGCGACCCGCGCTACGAATTCAGCTCCCAGGCGCCATTCCACATGGGCTTCTACCACGAGGACGCGATCATCTTCACCGGCGCGCCGTACCTTGAGCGCAACTGGCCGGAATGGCGCGCCTATCAGTTCTACGGCCTGGCGCGTTTTGCCTTCGAGAAGGGGCATCCGTACTGGGGCTACCGCTTCCTCGGCTGGGCGATGCACTACATCCAGGACATGACCCAGCCCTATCATTCGACGCCGCTGCCGGGTGAGACCACCGCCAGCATGCTGTGGACGGCGGGCAAGTCCATGGCTGGCTTCGATGCCGACAAGCAGGCGGCGATCCAGCGCGTGGCGGACCGGCATACGGGCGTGGAACGCTACGAGGTGGACTGGCTGCGCGAGACGCTGCGCCTGGGTGGGCAGTCGCCGTTGCTGGCGGCCTATGCGGATGTGAGCGAGGACGGCAGCTATCCGCCGTATTCGACCCAGTATCTGCGCGAGGTGGTGGCGAGCGAGTCCCATGCCCGTGCCGCGGCTTTTGATGCGGCAATCGGCCATTGGCTGGAGAGCGAGAAGGCGCCGGCGGGGGATTTCAGCGCGGGGAACTCACCGGAGCCGTTCCGCCACGATGAGGCATTGGATGAGCAGATCGTGCAATTGATCCGGCATTTCGGCGCGCACAGTCGCAACATTGCGAAGGCGGCCCTGCAGCCGTAACAGGGGTGTGCATTCCCGCCGGGGCTGCGTGGGCCGCGGCGGGAGTGCGCAACTCGCTTAGCCGCCGGAGCAGCCGTTGCCCCACACCTGGTATTCGACGGTGTGGCGCTGGCCCTGGGAGTCTTCGTAGGTCATGCGTGCCGGCACGATGCCGCACGCGTTGGAGACGTCGGTGGTCGAGATGACGTGGGCGACGTCCATTTTCATGTCGTAGGTGTACTGCTCCACGGCCGTGCTTGGCGCCTGGTCGGCGGCATTCACCTGCTCGGCCAGGGCGAGCGAAGAGAAGCCCAGCATGGCCAGGATGACTACAGCTTTCATGAATTTACCTGCCTTGTTCCCGGAGTCCGGACGTGACGGGGCCGTGACGTTCAGCTCATGGCTGCATCGGGAAGCGTTGGGGAATGATTACGGGTCTTGGGTGGTGTTGCGGCGCGCGCTGTAACAGCACGGAAATAATAGAATTTGCCTGACTTGAGTCATATATCCAGGCGCCAACAAGACTTCGTACTCAGAGGCAACAATCCAGACGTGGTGCGGGTTTGAGGAGTGGTCTTGCGGCGGGCTGTCGCAGATTCGAGGGATTCGCGCGGGGTTGCCGGCGGCGTAGGAGCGGACTCCGTCCGCGATCGGTCCGCATCGCGCCGGAAAACATCGCGGACGGGGTCCGCTCCTGCGGAAGATGGCAGTGCTGTGCGCTGATCTCAATCGCGCAGCGGCGACTGCGGATCGAGCAGCGAAGTGCGGATGAAATGCAGGTAGCTGCACACCCGGCGCAGGGGCGAGGAATCGAAGTGCGGCGGGCGCCGGTCGTCCGTGGTGCGCGTGGCGTGGATGGCATGTTCCACCGCCGCCAGGGCGCGCTGGCGGTTGCTCTCGCTGGGCTGGATGAACAGCCGGATCAGCGCCCTGCCCAGCGCGCGAATGGCCCGGCGCCAGGGCATGCGCTCGGCGTACCAGGGCTCTTTCGGCAGCGCTTCCTGCTCGCGGCGCAGTTCGATGATCGACAGGCCGATCTCCTGTACCTGGAAGGTCCAGCGCAGCAGCCGCCGCTGCACGTCCGGACGGCCTGTGGATAACCCGTAGGCCTGGTTCAGCAGGTCGCGGGTGCCGCTTTCGAAGCTCGATGACAGACCCTTCAGCGGATCGCTGATCACCCGCACCACGCGCAGGCGCAATTCGGCCTCCAGGCGTTCCCACAGCCAGGGCCGGTTCGGCGGCAGGATGACGATCGCCGCGACCACCGCCATGCCCATGGACAACAGCATCGCCAGGTATTCGTTGATGAAGGTGTAGGCGTCGTAGCGCGCGAGGTTGGCCGGCAGCGAGGCGATGCAGAACCACACCAGCAGGCCGACGCCATAACCGCTCCATTTGGGCCGGGTAATCAGGAAGGCGCCGAGGGCGAACACCGGCGCGAGCACGAAGCACAGCAGCGGGAAGCCATCGATGTGCGGGAGCACGCGGAAGGTCAGGATGAAGCCCAGCGTCGCGCCGAGCAGCGTGCCGAGCGTCAGTTGCAGCGACAGGCGCTTGGGATTGGGCGAAGCGGAGGAGAGTGCGGCGATCAGCACCGAGGTCAGCGCGAAGGTCGCGCCGCTGAGCCAGGAGGTCTCGATCCAGAACACCCCTCCGACTATCACCAGCAGCGCACAACGGAAGCCCGCGACTGCGGCGGCGAGTGCATTCGCCTTGGGCGTGAAGCGTTCCTTCCACTGCTCGCGTTCGTGCTTGTGCGCAGCCAGCGAGGCGTGGGTCTGGGCATAGTTGTGCATGTCGTCGGCGAAGCGGTAGAGCAGTTCGGCGGCGGTCTCGAAATCCAGCTGATCGGCTTCCCGCGGGCAGGTGTGGCCGAGGGTGGCGCGAGCTTCGCGGATGCGCGGCATCAGGTGGTGCTTGCACAGCTCCAGCTGCACGCTCAGGCGCTCCGCGTCCGCCTCGCTCAGAGGGCGGCCATGCCAGCTGGCGAGCAGTTCGCTGACGTCGATCAGGCACGGCATGAGCACTTCCAGCACGTTGCTGGCCTGGCGCTCGCGCAGGCGATCGAGCAGGCGCTGCAGGGCGTGGAAGCGAGTGGTCAGCTGCATGAACTCGCTGTTCAGCCGCGCCAGGCGGCCGCTGCGCAGGCGCATGTGAGGGTCTTCGAAGGCGGTGACGTTGCGCAGGCTTTCCAGGCCCACCACTTCGGCGGCGATGCGCGCGCTGGCCTGTTCGAAGCGCTCACGGTCCAGGGTGCCGTCGAGACCGGCGCTGGCCAGGCCGGCGAAGTCGCCGAAGCGGGTGTTCAGCGCGTTGCGCAGGGCGGCGGTGCTGGTCTGCGGCAGGACCACGGCGCTGATCACCCCGGTGCAGAGAATCCCCAGGGTGATCTCGATCACCCGCCACAGGGCCTGCATGAAGGCGCCTTCGGGGTGCAGGGTGGCGGGGATGCCGATCATTACCGCTGTATAGCCGGCGAGCAGGCAGGCGTACGCACGGAAGTCCCGGTAGCGCGCCGCGCCGGCGGTGCACAGGCCGACCCAGATCGCCACGCAGAGCAGGAACAGCACCCGCTCCTGGGCGAACAGGGCGATGAAGGTGACCATCATCGTGAGCCCGGCCAGCGTGCCGAGGATGCGGTAGAAACTCTTCGCCAGCACCTGGCCGCTCTGCGGTTGCAGCACGATGAAGGCGCTCACCAGCACTGTGCTGGGCTGCGGCAGCTCCAGGCGGTAGGCCAGCCACAGCGCCGTGAAGGCGGTGACCAATGTCTTGAGGATGAACATCCAGGTGACGCCGTCGGTGTGCGCCCAGTCGGACAGGGCGAAGCGCAGCGCGGCAGCCTTGGGCAGGCGCACGGAGAGACTGCTCATCAGGCTTATCTCGGCAGGCGTTGTTTGGGGCGGATCGGGTTTTGATAACCCTGTAAATCGAAAGTGGAGCGAAGGGGTGGAAGCACGTTGCACGAAAGGCGGAGCACGGCTGCTTGTCCTGGGAGGTTGCGGGAGACCGCGTTGGGGACGGCGATTCTAGAAGTGCGCCGGGGGCAGGATAAGCTGACGGATGGGCGAATTATTGTTACCTGAAAGTACAATAATCCCCGCCCGGCACCTGTGCGACAATTCGCCGCCTGTCATGAAACTGTAACAAGGCGTTGCTCGTTCGAGCGCCGTTGCAGAGGCCGCCCGCCGTGGCGTGGACAGGCTCTCAGGAGAAATGATGGACCTGCTGCACAATATGCGTGCTTTCGTCTGTGTCGCCGAGACCGGCAGCTTCACCGCCGCCGCCCAGCGCATGGACCTCACCACCGCCTACGTCTCGCGGACGGTGGCCAAACTCGAAGCGCACCTGCGCACCCGACTGCTACATCGCACCACCCGCCGCATCGCCCTCACCGAAGCCGGCCAGCGCTACCTGCTGCGCTGCCAGCAGATCCTCGGCTACATCGAGGAAGCCGAGGCCGAGGCGGGCGACGCCCACGCCCGGCCCCATGGCAAGGTGAAGGTGCATGCGATGACCGGCATCGGCCAGCACTACCTGATCCGCGCGATCTCCCAGTATTGCGAGATCTACCCGGAGGTCACCTTCGACCTGACCCTGGCCAACCGCATCACCGACATCCTCGACGAGGGCTACGACATCTCCGTGGTCATCGCCCAGGAGCTGCCGGATTCGGGCTTCGTTTCCAAGCGCATCGGCAAGACCTACAGCGTGCTCTGCGCCTCGCCCGACTACGTGGCGCGCCATGGCATGCCGAAGAAGCTCGGCGAGTTGACCGAGCACCGTTGCCTGCGCCTGGTGAACTCGGTGATGTCGCTGGACAAGTGGCTGTTCGACGGTCCTGATGGCCAGGAAATGGTCGGCATCAACCAGACCCATTTCCAGGTCAACACCGCCGACGCCATGACCGAGGCGGTACGCGCCGGCATGGGGATCGGCGCGCTGCCGGTTTACTCCGCCGTGCAGGGGCTGAAGGACGGTAGCCTGGTGCGCGTGCTGCCCGACTACAGCCTGTTCCACCTCAACGTCTATGCGCTGTATCCGTCGCGCCAGTACCTCGACGCGAAGATCCGCACCTGGGTGGAGTTCCTCCGCGACTGCGTGCCCGGCATGCTCGAAGAACACGAGCGGATGATGCTCGAGCACCGCGCCCGAGTGCCTGCCTGACCCACCGCCGCATAGCGGCATGCTGTGGAAACCCCAAGCGCCCGGCCCTCGCCGGGCGCGTCTTTTTCGTACCTTGCGTTCTGCTTTGTCGAACGCCGCTTTGGGAAAAGACGAATTCTCCGAACGCGAATATTTGCGTCAGTCTCCTCACGGGCCTGCCACCGGGCTCACCTCGCAAGCACAAGAACAAATTGAGGGTGACGCGATGTTTGGATCGATGTTCGGATCGACGGGGCGGGCGTTGCTCGCCGTCCTGGCGTTGGCCTGCGCTTCTGTCATACAGGCTGCCGATGAACCGCAGACTGCCAATCAACCGACTATCCATGAACCGACTGTTCATGAACCGGCTATTCATGAACCGATAGTGATCAAGTTCGCCCACGTGGTCGCGGAGAACACGCCCAAGGGGCAGGGGGCGCTGATGTTCAAGCGCCTGGCCGAGGAGCGCCTGCCCGGCCGGGTGCGCGTGGAGGTCTACCCGAACTCCTCGCTGTTCGGCGACGGTAAGGAGATGGAAGCGCTGCTGCTGGGCGACGTGCAGATGCTTGCGCCGTCCCTGGCCAAGTTCGAGCAGTACACCCGGAAAGTGCAGCTATTCGACCTGCCATTCCTCTTCGACGACATCGATGCCGTCGACAGATTCCAGCGCAGCCCGCAGGGCCAGGGCCTGCTGACCAGCATGCAAGGCAAGGGCATTCTCGGCCTCGCCTATTGGCACAACGGGATGAAGCAGCTGTCGGCCAATCGCCTGCTGCTGGAACCGGGCGATGCGCGCGGGCTGAAGTTCCGCGTGCAGGCTTCCGACGTGCTCAACGAGCAGTTCCGCCAGCTGCGTGCGATCTCCCGCAAGATGTCCTTTGCCGAGGTCTATCAGGGCTTGCAGACCGGCGTGGTCAATGGCACCGAGAACACCTGGTCGAACTACGAGAGCCAGAAGGTCAACGAGGTGCAGAAGTACTTCACCGAGTCCAACCACGGCCTGGTGGACTACATGGTGATCACCAACGCCAAGTTCTGGAACGGCCTGCCGCCGGACCTGCGTGCCGAGTTGGAGCAGATCATGGCCGAGGTCACCGTGCAGGTGAACCAGGAGGCCGAGCGGCTGAACCGCGATGCCCGCCAGCGTATCCTCGCCAGCGGCAGCAGCGAGATCCATTCGCTCACTGCGCAGCAGCGCGCCGACTGGCGCGAGGCGATGCAGCCGGTGTGGCGGAAATTCCGCGACAACGTCGGCGCCGATCTCATCCAGGCCGCTGAAGCCTCCAACCGTCCCCATTGATCCGTCCGGCCCTGCCGGATGGCGGGGCTTTCTGGAGCCTTTCCCATGAACCGACTCGTGCGCGTCTGGAACCACTTCGAGGAGGGCGCCATCGCCTTCCTGCTGGCGGCCATGACGCTGGTGACTTTCGTCTACGTGGTGATGACCAACGTCTTCACCCTGTTCTATGACCTGGGCGACCGCCTGCCCTCGCTGCAAGGGCCGTTCTACGGCATCGGCGACGCGATCCTTGGTGTCGCCCAGGACATGTCCTGGAGCAACGCGCTGACCAAGGCGCTGTTCGGCTGGCTGATCTTCTTCGGCATTGCCTATGGCGTGCGCACCGCCGGCCACCTGGGCGTGGACGCGCTGGTGAAGCTGGCGCCACGCCGGGTGCAGCGCTGCATCGGCGTACTCGCCTGCCTCTGCTGCCTGGGCTACGCCGGGCTGTTCATGGTCGCCAGCTTCGATTGGGTGAAGACCCTGTTCAATGCCGGCATCGGCGCGGAAGACCTCGACCACTTCGGCATCCTCCAGGCCTACATCGCGGTGATAGTGCCCATCGGTTTCGGCCTGGTGCTCCTGCGTTACCTGGAAATCCTCGTCAACCTGTTGCGCGGCCGCCAGCTCGGCCTGGGCCTTGCCGACGAGGCCGCGGAAGCCTCGAAGCTGGCCGGCGAAGAAGCCGCGGAGAATCGTCCATGACCGTGATGATGCTGTTCCTCCTGCTGTTCGTCTTCATGTTCATCGGGGTGCCCATCGCGATTTCCCTGGGCCTGTCTGGCGCGCTGACGATTCTCTTGTTCAGCCCGGATTCGGTGCGCTCGCTGGCGATCAAGCTGTTCGAGACGTCCGAGGCCTACACGCTGTTGGCGATCCCGTTCTTCCTGCTCTCCGGTGCCTTCATGACCACCGGCGGCGTGGCGCGGCGGCTGATCGACTTCGCCAATGCGTGCGTCGGCCACATCCGTGGCGGTTTGGCTATCGCCGCGGTGCTGGCATGCATGCTGTTCGCGGCACTGTCCGGTTCCTCGCCGGCGACCGTGGCGGCCGTGGGCTCGATTGCCGTGGCCGGCATGGTGCGTTCGGGCTACCCGCGCGAGTTCGGCGCCGGGATCATCTGCAACGCCGGTACCCTGGGCATCCTGATCCCGCCGTCGATCGTCATGGTGGTGTATTCCGCGGCCACCGAGACCTCGGTGGGCAAGCTGTTCGTCGCCGGCGTGGTGCCGGGTCTGCTGCTGGGCGTGATCCTGATGGTGGTGATCTACATCGTCGCGCGGGTGAAGAAGCTGCCAGCGCAACCGCGCGCCAGCCTGCGTGAATGGCTGTCCGCCGCGCGCCGGGCGATCTGGGGGTTGTTGCTGCTGGTGATCATCCTCGGCGGTATCTACTCCGGACTGTTCACGCCCACCGAGGCGGCGGCGGTGGCGGCGGTCTACTCGGCCTTCGTCGCGCTGTTCGTCTACAAGGACATGCGCCTGCGCGACTGTCCCAAGGTACTGGTGGAATCGGGGCGGCTGAGCATCATGCTGATGTTCATCATCGCCAACGCCATGCTCTTCGCCCATGTGCTGACCACCGAGCAACTACCCCAGCAGATCACCGAGTGGGTGATGCAGGAAGGACTGACGCCGATCGGCTTCCTGCTGATGGTCAACATCGTGCTGCTGGTCGCCGGCAGCTTCATGGAGCCTTCGGCCATCGTGCTGATCCTCGCGCCGATCTTCTTCCCCATCGCCATGCGCCTGGGGATCGACCCGATCCATCTGGGGATCGTCATGGTGGTGAACATGGAGATCGGCCTGGTGCATCCGCCGGTGGGGCTCAACCTGTTCGTCACCTCGGCGGTCACCGGCATGCCGCTGGGCGCGACCATCCGAGCGGCGTTGCCGTGGCTGATGATCCTGCTGCTGTTCCTGATCCTGGTGACCTACGTCCCCTATATTTCGCTGGCGCTGCCCCACGCCCTTGGCATGTGACAGGTTGTCGCGGCCCCCTGAGTCCGTTGCCAAAACAACGGCTTATGGGGCCCATCACTACGACTAAGGATTGGTAAGACCATGGTCGTATGGTTCGGAGGAGGGTGTCGCCGTTACAACTGGTGGCAACAAAAACAACACTCTTCACCGAGGTAGAACGCCATGACAGCGGCATCCGTGTACCCCGTGCGTCCCGAAGTGGCCGCGACCACTCTGACCGACGAGGCCACCTACAAGAAGCTGTACCAGCAGTCGGTAGTCAACCCCGACGGCTTCTGGCGCGAACAGGCCCAGCGCATCGACTGGATCAAGCCGTTCACCAAGGTCAAGCAGACCTCCTTCGATGACCATCACGTGGACATCAAGTGGTTCGCCGATGGCACCCTGAACCTCTCCTACAACTGCCTCGACCGCCACCTGGCCGAGCGCGGCGACCAGCTCGCCATCATCTGGGAAGGCGACGATCCTTCCGAGCACAAGGAAATCACCTACCGCGAACTGCACGAGCAGGTCTGCAAGTTCGCCAACGCCCTGCGCGGCCAGGATGTTCACCGTGGCGACGTGGTGACCATCTACATGCCGATGATTCCGGAAGCCGTGGTCGCCATGCTGGCCTGCGCCCGCATCGGTGCGATCCACTCCGTGGTGTTCGGCGGCTTCTCCCCCGAAGCCCTGGCCGGCCGCATCATCGACTGCCGTTCCAAGGTGGTGATCACCGCTGACGAAGGCCTGCGTGGCGGCAAGAAGACGCCGCTCAAGGCCAACGTCGACGACGCCCTGACCAACCCGGAAACCAACAGCGTGCAGAAGATCATCGTCTGCAAGCGCACGGGTTCGGACATCAAGTGGAACCAGCACCGCGACGTGTGGTTCGAGGACCTGATGAAGGTCGCCGGCTCCACCTGCGCACCGAAGGAAATGGGCGCCGAGGACCCGCTGTTCATCCTCTACACCTCCGGCTCCACCGGCAAACCCAAGGGCGTGCTGCACACCACCGGCGGCTACCTGGTCTACGCCTCGCTGACCCATGAGCGCGTGTTCGACTACCGTCCGGGCGAAGTCTTCTGGTGCACCGCCGACATCGGCTGGGTCACCGGCCACACCTATGTCGTCTACGGCCCGCTGGCCAACGGCGCGACCACCGTGCTGTTCGAGGGCGTGCCGAACTACCCGGACATCTCCCGCGTCGCAAAGATTGTCGACAAGCACAAGGTCAACATCCTCTACACCGCCCCGACCGCCATCCGCGCCATGATGGCCGAGGGCAAGGCTGCGGTCGAAGGCGCCGACGGCTCCAGCCTCCGCCTGCTGGGTTCGGTCGGCGAGCCGATCAACCCGGAAGCCTGGCAGTGGTACTACGAGACCGTCGGCCAGTCGCGCTGCCCGATCGTCGACACCTGGTGGCAGACCGAAACCGGCGCCTGCCTGATGACCCCGCTGCCGGGCGCCCACGGCCTGAAGCCGGGCTCCGCCGCCAAGCCGTTCTTCGGCGTGGTGCCGGCCCTGGTGGACAACCTGGGCAACATCCTGGAAGGCGCCACCGAGGGCAACCTGGTGATCCTCGATTCCTGGCCGGGCCAGGCGCGCACCCTGTACGGCGACCACGACCGCTACGTGGACACCTACTTCAAGACCTTCAAGGGCATGTACTTCACTGGCGACGGCGCCCGTCGCGACGAGGACGGCTACTACTGGATCACCGGCCGCGTGGATGACGTGCTCAACGTCTCCGGCCACCGCATGGGCACCGCCGAGATCGAGAGCGCCCTGGTCGCCCACCCGAAAGTGGCCGAGGCCGCGGTGGTTGGCGTACCGCACGACATCAAGGGGCAGGGCATCTATGTCTACGTCACCCTGAATGCCGGTGAGGAATCCAGCGAGCAGCTGCGCCAGGAACTGCGTGCCTGGGTGCGCAAGGAAATCGGCCCGATCGCCACCCCGGATGTTATCCAGTGGGCGCCCGGCTTGCCGAAGACCCGCTCGGGCAAGATCATGCGCCGCATCCTGCGCAAGATCGCCACGGCCGAGTACGACACCCTGGGTGATATCTCCACCCTGGCCGATCCGGGTGTGGTGCAGCATCTGATCGATACGCACCAGGCCATGCGCGCGGCCTGACCGCCGCTTGATGAAAACGCCCCGCTTGCCGGGGCGTTTTTCATTTCCGCGTTCTTATTCCAATGGCCGGCCGATACCGGAATACCCGCCGAGCGCGAGCGCAGGATGGCGTGGAGCGCAGCGATACCCATCAGTTCCGGCCAGGGTGCGATGCGGTTCGCGAGCAGGCTCGCCCCTGCGAAAAGCCCAAGAGCCAAAAGCAGTGTGCTTCCTGCCCACCGGTAACATTTCCCCGCGACAAAATGAGGCGGCAGGAAACATTTCGCACAGCTTCGGTGCGTCTTTTCTCTGCGCACAGAATGAGTCAATATCGCGCACCCCGCGCAGGGGCTGGGTTCTGATATTTGTGGCCCAATTACTGCAAGAACATTGGGTTTTACTATCCGCTTTCAGATCACGTAAAATCCGCGCCGTCAAGCCATCGGGGCTCCGCCCCCAGCGCTTCTATAATTACTTGTCGCATTGAAGAAATAACCGCTCGGGGGCTGTCGCTAGAATGCCGCTCACCCCGGTAGGCGCGCCTTTCACAAGAATCGCGCCGGCAATGCGCAGACGAACAATAACCTTCACTTCTGCACGGGCAGCCTGGGCCAACCCCTTTCTCCTGCCAATCGAAGTCCTACCCTCGAAGGAGTTACTGATGAAGAAGTTTGCACTTCTCGGTGCGCTGGCCCTGTCCGCGCTTTCCCTGGTTGCCCACGCTGACGAGAAGCCGGTCCGCATCGGCATCGAAGCCGGCTATCCGCCTTTCTCCTTCAAGACTCCCGACGGCAAGCTCGCCGGTTTCGACGTGGATATCGGCAACGCCCTGTGCGAAGAAATGAAGGTCAAGTGCACCTGGGTCGAGCAGGAATTCGACGGCCTGATCCCGGCGCTGAAGGTTCGCAAGATCGACGCCATTCTCTCGTCCATGACCATCACCGATGAGCGCAAGAAGTCCGTCGACTTCACCAACAAGTACTACCACACCCCCGCGCGCTTCGTGATGAAGCAAGGCGTGACCCTGAACGATCCGCTGGCGGACCTGAAGGGCAAGAAGGTCGGTGTGCTGCGCGCCTCGACCCATGACCGCTATGCCACCGACGTCCTGGCCCCGGCCGGTATCGAAGTCGTGCGCTACAACTCCCAGAACGAAGCCAACATGGACCTGGTCTCCGGCCGCATCGACGCGACCATGGCCGACTCGGTCAACCTCGACGACGGCTTCCTGAAAACCGACGCCGGCAAGGGTTACGCCTTCGTAGGTCCGGAATACAACGATCCGAAGTACTTCGGTGGCGGTGCCGGCATCGCCGTGCGCAAGGGCGA
The DNA here is from genome assembly GCF_022380625.1 of Pseudomonas sp. DP-17. Taxonomy (NCBI): domain Bacteria; kingdom Pseudomonadati; phylum Pseudomonadota; class Gammaproteobacteria; order Pseudomonadales; family Pseudomonadaceae; genus Pseudomonas; species Pseudomonas sp. DP-17. Next base: position 99,133 of record NZ_JAKSXG010000019.1, on the reverse strand, counting down.
TACCGCCCTGGCCGAGAAATTCAACACGGCCATCGCCGGCATCCGTGCCAACGGCAAGTACAAGCAGGTACAGGACAAGTACTTCAAGTTCGACGTCTACGGCGAGAACTGATCCACGTCCAGAAGTGGCGCAAACCCAGGCCCGGTCCTGAAGTTTGTGCCACTTTTTTATTGGGGGTGAGCCTGCAGTCGCGCTTGCCCTGAGCGTCCGTGTCGTTGCGGGCGGCGTCCGGTTTCACGAGGTACGAAATTATGCTCAATGGCTACGGAGCCACCATCGTCGATGGTGCCTGGCTGACGCTTCAGCTGTCGTTGCTGTCGATGGCCCTGGCAATCGCCCTGGGCCTGCTCGGTGCGGCCATCCGCCTGTCGCCGGTGAAATGGCTGGCCTGGTGCGGCGACCTCTATTCCACCGTGATCCGCGGCGTACCGGACCTCGTGCTGATCCTGCTGATTTTCTACGGCGGCCAGGCTGCTGTGAACTGGGTGGCGCCGATGGTCGGCTACGACGACTACATCGACCTCAACCCCTTCGCCTCCGGCGTCGGCACCCTGGGCTTCATCTTCGGCGCCTACCTGTCCGAGACCTTCCGTGGTGCCTTCATGGCCATTCCGAAAGGGCAGGGCGAAGCCGGTTTCGCTTACGGCATGAGCCCGCTTCAGGTGTTCTTCCGCATCCAGGTGCCGCAGATGATCCGCCTGGCGATTCCCGGCTTCACCAACAATTGGCTGGTGCTGGTCAAGGCCACCGCGCTGATCTCCGTGGTCGGCCTGCAGGACATGATGTTCAAGGCCAAGCAGGCCTCGGACGCCACCCGCGAACCCTTCACCTACTTCCTCGCCGTGGCGGCGCTGTACCTGGTGGTCACCACCGTCTCCCTGGTACTGCTGCGCATGCTCGAACGCCGCTATTCGGTCGGCGTGAAAGTCGCCGAGCTTTGAGACCGGGAGCCTGATCATGATTTTCGACTTCTCCGTCATCTGGGACAGCCTGCCGCTCTACTTCAGCGGCCTGCTGGTGACCCTCAAGCTGCTGGCGATCTCGCTGTTCTTCGGCCTGCTCGCGGCGGTACCGCTGGCGCTGATGCGCTGCTCGAAGAACCCTGCGGTGAACCTGCCAGCCTGGCTCTACACCTACGTGATCCGCGGCACCCCGATGCTGGTGCAGCTGTTCCTCATCTACTACGGCCTGGCGCAGTTCGAGTTCGTGCGTGAAAGCGCGATGTGGCCGCTGCTGTCCAACGCCACTTTCTGCGCCTGCGCGGCGTTCGCCATCAACACCAGCGCCTACACCGCCGAGATCCTCGCCGGCAGCATCCGTGCGACCCCGCACGGCGAGATCGAAGCGGCCAAGGCCATGGGCATGTCGCGGATCAAGCTGTACCGCCGCATCCTCCTGCCCTCGGCCCTGCGCCGCGCGCTGCCGCAGTACAGCAACGAAGTGATCATGATGCTGCAGACCACCAGCCTTGCGTCCATCGTGACCCTGGTGGACATCACCGGCGCCGCGCGCACCGTCTACTCGCAGTACTACCTGCCGTTCGAGGCGTTCATCACCGCCGGCATCTTCTACCTGATCATGACTTTCACCCTGGTGCGCCTGTTCAAGCTGGCCGAGCGCCGCTGGCTGGCCTATCTCGCGCCGCGCAAGCACTGAGGAAAGACCGTGGAACGTATCGATCATCTGTTGCCATGGAGCAGCCTGGGTAGCGAGCGCCGCCTGAGCGTGTTCCGCTACGGCAAGGGGCCGCGCAAGGTCTACATCCAGTCCAGCCTGCACGCCGACGAGCTGCCGGGCATGCGCACCGCCTGGGAGCTCAAGCAGCGCCTGGCCGACCTCGAGTCGCGCGGGCAGCTCAAGTGCGTCGTCGAACTCGTGCCGGTGGCCAACCCCATCGGCCTGGGGCAGACCCTGCAGGCCAGTCACCTGGGCCGTTTCGAGTTCGGCAGCGGGAAGAACTTCAACCGTGACTTCGTCGAACTCTCCGCCCTGGTGGCCGAGCGTGTCGGCAGCCAGCTGGGCGCCGACGAAGCCGCCAACGTCGAGCTGATTCGCCAGGCCATGCGCGATGCTCTCGACGCTCTGCCGCCGGCCTCGTCCGAGCTGCAGGGCATGCAGCGCATCCTGCTGCGCCACGCCTGCGATGCCGAGGTGGTGCTCGACCTGCACTGCGACTTCGACGCCGCCATCCATGTCTACGCGATCCCGCAGCACTGGCCGCGCTGGAAATCCCTGGCTGCACGCCTGAAAGCCGGCGTGGCGTTGCTCGCCGAAGATTCCGGTGGCAGCTCCTTCGACGAGTCCTGCTCGCTGCCCTGGCTGCGCCTGGCGCAGGCCTTCCCGCAGGCGGCGATTCCCCTGGCGTGCCTGGCGACTACCGTCGAACTGGGCGGCGTGGGCGATACCCGCGTCGAGCAGGGGCAGGCCAACGCCGAAGCCATCCTCGGCTTCCTCGCCGAGCAAGGCCTGATCGGCGGCGACTGGCCGGCGGCACCGGCCGAATGCTGCGAAGGCATGCCTTTCGAAGGCACCGAATACCTCTACGCACCCCACGTTGGCGTGGTGAGTTTCCTGCGCAAGGCGGGGGAGTGGGTGGAGAAGGGCGACGCGCTGTTCGAGGTCGTCGACCCGCTGAACGACCAGGTCAGCACCGTTTGCGCCGGGACGTCCGGCGTGCTGTTCGCCATCGAGCGTGGGCGCTACGCCCAGCCGGGGCTTTGGCTGGCCAAGGTGGCCGGGCGTGAGCCGTTCCGCAAGGGCCGGCTGATCAACGACTGAATTCGAGAACCGACACCATGTACAAACTGGAAATCCAGGACCTGCACAAGCGCTACGGCACCCACGAGGTACTCAAGGGTGTCTCCCTGGCGGCGAAGGCGGGCGACGTGATCAGCATCATCGGCTCCTCCGGTTCGGGCAAGAGCACCTTCCTGCGCTGCATCAACCTGCTCGAGCAACCTCACGCCGGCAAGATCCTGCTCAACGGCGAGGAACTCAAGCTGGTGCCGAACAAGGACGGCGCGCTCAAGGCCGCGGACGCCAAGCAGCTGCAGCGCATGCGCTCGCGCCTGTCGATGGTGTTCCAGCACTTCAACCTGTGGTCGCACATGAGCGCCCTGGAAAATGTCATCGAAGCGCCGGTCCACGTGCTGGGCGTATCGAAGAAGGAAGCGCTGGAAAAGGCCGAGCACTACCTGGCGAAAGTCGGTGTGGCGCACCGCAAGGATGCCTATCCGGCCCACATGTCCGGCGGCGAGCAGCAGCGCGTGGCCATCGCTCGTGCCCTGGCAGTCGAGCCGGAAGTGATGCTGTTCGACGAACCGACCTCGGCGCTCGACCCCGAGCTGGTCGGCGAAGTCCTGCGCGTGATGCAGGACCTGGCCCAGGAAGGCCGCACCATGGTGGTGGTGACCCACGAGATGGGCTTTGCCCGAGAGGTCTCCAACCAGCTGGTGTTCCTGCACAAGGGGCTGGTGGAAGAGGCGGGCTGCCCGAAGGAAGTCCTGGCCAATCCGCAATCGGACCGCCTGAAGCAGTTCCTTTCCGGCAGCTTGAAGTAAGCTGTCTGTTACCGTCGCCTGGTGATCTAGCCGCATGACCGCACAACGCATCGGATTCCTGCTCTGGCCGCACACGCGGGCGCTGACGCTCGGTCTGGCCGAGGAGGCCCTGCGGGTCGCCCGCCGGCTGCACCCCGAGGCGCTCTACGAACCGGTGTTCATGAGCGCCGAAACGGTGGCCGAGGCCGAGGGCTGGCGCCTTCCGGGGCAGCCCTGGAATGGCGCGCTGGAACAGTGCCAGCGCATCTTCCTGGTGGCCGACGAGGTTCCGCAGGCTGTTTCCGCGCCCCTGGCCAATACCCTCAAGCAGCTCTCGCGCAGCGGCGTAAGCATCGGCGCGCTGTCCGCCGGTATCTATCCGCTGGCGCAACTGGGCCTGCTCGACGGCTACCGTGCCGCCGTGCACTGGCGCTGGCACGACGATTTCACCGAGCGTTATCCCAAGGTCATCGCGACCAACCACCTCTTCGAATGGGACCGTGATCGCCTGACTGCCTGCGGCGGCATGGCAGTGCTCGACCTGCTGCTGGCCGTGCTGTCGCGCGATCATGGTGCCGAGCTGGCGGGCGCGGTCTCCGAAGAGCTGGTGGTGGAGCGCATCCGCGAAGGCTCCGAACGTCAGCGCATCCCGCTGAAGAACCGCCTCGGCTCCAGCCACCCGAAGCTTACCCAGGCGGTGCTGCTGATGGAGGCGAACATCGAGGAGCCTCTGACCACCGACGAGATCGCCCAGCACGTGTGCGTTTCGCGCCGCCAGTTGGAGCGCATCTTCAAGCAGTACCTGACCCGCGTGCCCAGCCAGTACTACCTGGAACTGCGCCTGAACCGCGCGCGGCAGATGCTCATGCAGACCAGCAAGTCGATCATCCAGATCGGCCTGTCCTGCGGCTTCTCCAGCGGCCCGCACTTCTCCAGCGCCTACCGCAACTTCTTCGGCGTGACCCCGCGCGAAGACCGCAACCAGCGTCGTGGGCAGAGCGCCGCGGAAGCTGCTCCGGTGGCCGCCGAACGCGGCTGAGTCCGCGCTTTTGTAGGATGGCGTGGAGCGCCGCGATACCCATCAATGGGTTTGCGCCGAACGCCGCCCCCACCATTACCTTCGGCGTGCAAAAAGTCCTCGGCCGGTTCGTTGGCAGCATGGGTATCGCTGTGCTCCACGCCATCCTGCGAACGCCAACCGCCTATCTCGTGGCTTATTCCTTTTCCCGCCCTTCGCCGGGCGAACAAATTCCACGGTAGCTTGTACCCGCAGCGGGTCGCAGGCCTTACACTGCGCCTTCCCGACGCTTTCTGTCGCATTTGCGTAAGCCTCGGCAATTCGCGGGTTGGCGCTATAACAAGTTGTCGCATGGCGGCAATGCCGGCCCGCTGTTCGTCCCTACAATCCATCCATCGATAGCCGCCTCAACCAGGCAGGAGAACACCGATGTCCGCTCCGCAAGCTCAGGTCCAACGCTCCGACTTCGACCAGGTCATGGTTCCCAACTATTCGCCGGCTGCCTTCATTCCGGTGCGTGGCGAGGGTTCCCGAGTCTGGGATCAGAGCGGCCGAGAGCTGGTGGACTTCGCTGGCGGGATCGCGGTCAGCTCCCTGGGCCACACCCATCCGGCGCTGATGCAGGCGCTGACCGAGCAGGCCGGCAAGATCTGGCACGTCTCCAACGTCTTCACCAACGAGCCGGCGCTGCGCCTGGCCAAGAAGCTGATCGACGCCACCTTCGCCGAGCGCGTGTTCTTCGCCAACTCCGGCGCCGAGGCCAACGAGGCTGCGCTCAAGCTGGCGCGCCGCTATGCCCATGACGTCTACGGCCCCGAGAAGTTCGAGATCATCTCCATGGTCAACAGCTTCCACGGCCGCACCCTGTTTACCGTCAACGTCGGCGGCCAGGCCAAGTACTCCGATGGTTTCGGCCCGAAGATCGAAGGCATCACCCACATTCCGTTCAATGACCTGGAAGCCCTGAAGGCCGCCATCTCCGACAAGACCTGCGCCGTGATCATCGAGCCGGTGCAGGGCGAGAGCGGCGTGCTGCCGGCCGACAAGGCCTACCTGGAAGGCGTGCGCAAGCTGTGCGACGAGAACAACGCGCTGCTGATCTTCGATGAAGTGCAGAGCGGCTTCGGTCGTATCGGCTACCTCTACGCCCACCAGTACTACGGCGTGACCCCGGACATCCTGTCCAGCGCCAAGGGCCTGGGCGGCGGCTTCCCGATCGGCGCCATGCTGACCACCGCGAAGATCGCCGAGCACCTGGTCGTCGGCACCCACGGCACCACCTACGGCGGCAACCCGCTGGCGTGCGCCGTCGCCGGTGCGGCCTTCGACGTGATCAACACCCCGGAAGTGCTCGAAGGCGTAAAGGCCAAGCACGAGCGCTTCAAGGTCCGCCTGGAGAAGATCGCCGCCGAGTACGGCATCTTCACCCAGGTACGTGGCATGGGCATGCTGATCGGTGCGGTGCTCAACGATGCCTTCAAGGGCAAGGCCAAGGACGTGCTCAACGCCGCCGAGAAGGAAGGCGTGATGGTCCTGCAGGCCGGCCCGGACGTGGTGCGCTTCGCCCCCAGCCTGGTGATTCCGGACGCGGACATCGACGAAGGGCTGGATCGCCTCGAGCGCGCCATCGCCAAGCTGACCCGCGGCTGATCCCCCGGCTACGCTGAACCGGCGAGGCTCGCGCTTCGCCGCTCAACCGGCCGGATCGTCCCGGCCGGTTTCCGAGAATGCCCTGATGAGCGCGGCACAGGCTGTGTCGCGCCCGCGAATCAGAAAGCAAGAATCACGAACTTTTGTCTGGTTAGAGGAGTGACGCCATGCTGGTGATGCGCCCCGCCCAAGTGGCCGACCTGCAGCAAGTGCAGCGTCTCGCCGCGGACAGCCCGGTCGGCGTCACGTCGCTGCCGGACGACGCGGAACGCCTGCGCGAGAAGATTCTCGCTTCGGAGGCTTCGTTCGCCGCCGAGGTGAGTTTCAACGGTGAAGAGAGCTATTTCTTCGTGCTCGAGGACAGCGAGACCGGCCGACTGGTCGGCTGCTCGGCCATCGTTGCTTCGGCCGGCTTCTCCGAGCCGTTCTACAGCTTCCGCAACGAGACCTTCGTGCACGCCTCCCGCGAGCTGAAGATCCACAACAAGATCCACGTCCTCTCGCTGTGCCACGACCTCACCGGCAACAGCCTGCTGACCAGCTTCTATGTCGAGCGCGACCTGGTGAATACGCCGATCGCCGAGCTCAACTCCCGTGGTCGCCTGCTGTTCATGGCCAGCCATCCGGAACGCTTCGCCGATGCAGTGGTGGTGGAAATCGTCGGCTACAGCGACGAGCAGGGCGAGTCGCCGTTCTGGAACGCCATCGGTCGCAACTTCTTCGACCTCGACTACACCGAGGCCGAGAAGCTCTCCGGGCTGAAGAGCCGCACCTTCCTCGCCGAGCTGATGCCGCACTACCCGATCTACGTGCCGCTGCTGCCGGACGATGCCCAGGAAGCCATGGGCCAGGTGCACCCGCGTGCGCAGATTACCTTCGACATCCTGATGCGCGACGGCTTCGAGTCCGACAACTATGTCGATATCTTCGACGGCGGCCCCGCGCTGCATGCGCGCACCAGCAGCATCCGCTCCATCGCGCAGAGCCGGCAGGTGCCGGTGCGCATCGGCGAAGGCGCCAAGGGCAGCCGCGGCTACCTGGTCACCAATGGCCAACTGCAGGACTTCCGCGCCGTCGTCGCCGAACTCGATTGGGTACCGGGCAAGCCCGTCACCCTGAACCAGCAAACCGCCGAAGCCCTGGGCATCGGCGAGGGCGCCAGCGTGCGCCTGGTCGCGATCTGAGGGGAGAGAGCATGATCGTCCGTCCCGTAACCAGCGCAGACCTGCCGGCTCTCTTTGACCTGGCGCGCAGCACCGGCACCGGCCTGACCACGCTGCCGGCCAACGAGCAGCGCCTGCAGCACCGCGTGAGCTGGGCCGAGAAGGCCTTCCGCGGCGAAGCCGAGCGCGCTGACGCCGACTACCTGTTCGTCCTCGAGGACGACAGCGGCAAGGTCGTCGGCATCTCCGCCGTGGCCGGCGCCGTCGGCCTGCGCGAGCCCTGGTACAACTACCGCGTCGGCCTGACCGTCAGTGCCTCCCAGGAACTGGGCATCCACCGCGAGATTCCCACACTGTTCCTGGCCAACGATCTCACCGGGCAGTCCGAGCTGTGCTCGCTGTTCCTGCATGCCGACCACCGTGCCGGCCTGAACGGTCGCCTGCTGTCCAAGGCGCGCTTCCTGTTCATCGCCGAGTTCCGCGAACTGTTTGGCGACAAGGTGATCGCCGAGATGCGCGGCATGTCCGACGAGGATGGCCGCTCGCCGTTCTGGGAAAGCCTGGGCCGACATTTCTTCAAGATGGAATTCAGCCAGGCCGACTACCTGACCGGCGTGGGCAACAAGGCCTTCATCGCCGAGCTGATGCCCAAGTTCCCGCTCTACACCTGTTTCCTCTCCGCGGATGCGCGGGAGGTGATCGGCCGCGTGCACCCGCACACCGAGCCGGCGCTGGCCATGCTCAAGGCCGAGGGCTTCAGCTACCAGGGTTACGTCGACATCTTCGACGCCGGCCCCGCCATCGAGGCGCCGACCGAGAAGATCCGCGCCATCGCCGACAGCCAGAGCCTGGTGCTGGCCATCGGCACGCCGGGTGACGACGCCGAGCCTTACCTGATCCACAACCGCAAGCGCGAGGAGTGCCGCATCACCGCAGCCCCGGCGCGCGTGGCCGCCGGCTCGCTGGTGGTCGATGCGCAGACCGCCAAGCGTCTGCGCCTGTCCGCCGGAGCTTCGGTCCGTGCGGTGCCCCTCTCCGGAAAACGCAACTGACGCCGCCCGGCGTCAGGGGAGCCTGATGATGAATACCCACTACATTGCCGGCCAGTGGCTGGCGGGCGAAGGCGAGCCGCTGCAATCGCTCTGCCCGGTCAGCCAGGCCGTGGTCTGGTCCGGCCGTGCTGCTTCGCAGCAGCAGGTCGCCGCCGCCGTCGCCGCGGCGCGCAATGCCTTCCCGTCCTGGGCCCGTCTCCCGGTGGAAGCGCGCATCGCCGTACTGGAGCGCTTCGCTGCCGCCCTCAAGGGCCATTCCGAGGCGCTGGCCCGCGCCATTGGCGAGGAGACCGGCAAGCCGCTGTGGGAAGCCGCCACCGAAGTGACCAGCATGGTCAACAAGGTCGCCATTTCGATTCAGGCCTTCCGTGAACGCACTGGCGAGAAGAGCGGCCCGCTGGCCGACGCCACCGCCGTGCTGCGCCACAAGCCCCACGGCGTGGTTGCGGTGTTCGGCCCGTACAACTTCCCGGGCCACCTGCCCAACGGCCACATTGTGCCGGCCCTGCTGGCGGGCAATGCCGTGGTGTTCAAGCCCAGCGAGCTGACCCCGAAGGTCGCCGAGCTGACCCTGCAGGCCTGGATCGAGGCGGGGATTCCCGCCGGCGTGATCAACCTGGTGCAGGGCGCCCGCGATACCGGCGTGGCGCTGGCGGGCAACGACGATATCGATGGCCTGTTCTTCACCGGCTCCAGCCGTACCGGCAACCTGCTGCACAGCCAGTTCGGCGGCCGTCCGCAGAAGATCCTGGCGCTGGAGATGGGCGGCAACAACCCGCTGATCGTCGACGAAGTGAAGGACGTGGACGCGGCCGTCTACACCATCATCCAGTCCGCCTTCATCTCCGCCGGCCAACGCTGCACCTGCGCCCGCCGCCTGCTGGTGCCGCAGGGCGCCTGGGGCGATGCGCTGATCGAGCGCCTGGTGGCCGTGGCCTCGACCATCAAGGTCGGCCGTTTCGATGAACAACCGGCGCCCTTCATGGGCTCGGTGATCTCGCTGGCTGCCGCGCAGCACCTGATCAAGGCCCAGGAACAACTGCTGGCCAAGGGCGCCAAGCCGCTGCTGGTCATGACCCAGCCGCTGGACACTGCCGCGCTGCTGACCCCCGGCATCCTCGATGTGACCACTGTTGCCGAGCGTCCGGACGAAGAGTTCTTCGGCCCGCTGCTGCAGGTGATCCGCTACGCCGACTTCGATGCCGCCGTGCGCGAAGCCAACGCCACCCAGTACGGCCTCGCCGCCGGCCTGCTGTCGGACTCCCGCGAGCGCTATGAGGACTTCCTCATCGAGAGCCGCGCCGGCATCGTCAACTGGAACAAACAATTGACCGGCGCCGCCAGCAGCGCGCCGTTCGGCGGCATCGGCGCCTCGGGCAACCACCGCCCGAGCGCCTACTACGCAGCCGACTACTGCGCGTACCCGGTCGCCTCGCTGGAAAGCGACAGCCTGAGCCTGCCTGCAACCCTGACTCCGGGAGTGAGCCTGTGATGACCGCCTATGAAATGAACTTTGACGGCCTGGTCGGACCGACGCACAACTACGGTGGCCTGTCCTACGGCAACGTCGCTTCGCAGAGCAACAGCCAGGCGTCGTCCAATCCGCGCGAAGCGGCGAAGCAGGGCCTGTCGAAGATGAAGGCACTGATGGAGATGGGCTTCAAGCAGGGCGTGTTCGCCCCGCAGGAGCGTCCGGCCGTTGCCTCGCTGCGCGCCCTGGGCTTCTCCGGCACTGACGCCGAAGTGATCGCCAAGGCTGCGAAAGACGCCATGCCGCTGCTCGCCGCGGTCAGCTCGGCGTCCTGCATGTGGACCGCCAACGCCGCCACCGTCAGCCCCGGCGCCGACACCGCCGATGGCCGCGTGCACTTCACTGCCGCCAACCTGAACTGCAAGTTCCACCGTTCCATCGAACATCCGCAGACCAGCCGCATCCTCGCCGCGATGTTCAACGACGAACAACACTTCGCCCACCACGCCGCGCTGCCGGCAGTCGCCCAGTTCGGCGACGAGGGCGCGGCCAACCACACGCGCTTCTGCAAGTCCTACGGCGAAGCCGGTGTCGAGTTCTTCGTGTTCGGTCGCAGTGCCTTCGACAGCCGCTTCCCGGCGCCGCAGCGCTACCCGGCGCGGCAGACCCTGGAAGCCTGCCAGGCGGTTGCCCGCCTGCACGGCCTGAGCGATGACGGTGTGGTCTACGCCCAGCAGAACCCGGCGGTGATCGACCAGGGTGTGTTCCACAACGACGTGATCGCGGTCGGCAACGGCGAGGTGCTGTTCCACCACGAAGACGCCTTCCTCGACACCGAGCGCGTGCTCGCCGAGCTGCACGACAAGCTGGGCCGTCGTGGCGGCCGGTTCCGCGCCGTGTGTGTGCCGCGCGACCAGGTCACGGTCGAGGACGCGGTGAAGTCCTACCTGTTCAACAGCCAGCTGCTTACCCGCGCCGATGGCAACATGCTGCTGATCGTCCCGGAAGAGTGCCGCAAGAACGAGCGCGTCTGGAGCTACCTGTCGCGCCTGACCGCCGAGGACGGCCCGATCCGCGAGGTGAAGGTGTTCGACCTCAAGCAGAGCATGCAGAACGGCGGCGGCCCCGCTTGCCTGCGTCTGCGCGTGGCGCTGACCGAGAAGGAGCTGGCGGCGGTCAACCCGGGCGTGATCATGACCCCGACCCTGCACGACACCCTGGTCACCTGGGTCGACAAGCACTACCGCGATCGCCTGGCCGAAGCCGACCTGGCCGATCCGCAATTGCTCGTCGAGTGCCGGACGGCGTTGGATGAATTGAGCCAGATCCTTAAACTGGGCTCGGTTTATCCTTTCCAGCAGATCTGAGTGACCGAAATGACCGAAAGCCTCCCGCTGATTCTCGAAGACAACAAGGGCGAGCGCCGCGAGACCCACACCGCGCGCCTGGCCATCCGCCTGGAAGGGCGCGAGCTGTGGCTGGAGGCCGATGGCAAGGGCGGCCTTACGATCTACGCCGACTCCCATGACGACGACACCGAGATCCCGCTGCTGGTGGTGCGTCCGCAGGCAGTGAACCAGTTGGGGCTGAGCCTTGAACTGGAGGCCGCCGAAGTCCACGAACATGGTCCAGACTGTGGATGTGACCATCACCACTGATCGCGGAGCCCGCGGCCGCTCCGGCCGCGGGGAATGATGGAGGCGTCCGCATGCTAGCTCTGGGCAAACTGCTCGAACTGACCCTCGCCGGCCGTGAGCCGACGGAAAAGATCCAGCTCACCGCGGACGGCACCCGTCTGCACTGGCTGGCTGAAGGTGCCCTCGAAGTCACTCCGCCGGTGGCGCGCGACAATGGCCGCGACCTGCTGCTCTCGGCCGGTATCCACGGCAACGAGACGGCCCCCATCGAGCTACTCGATCGCCTGGTACACCGCATCGCCCGTGGCGAGCTGAAACCGGCGGCCAGGGTACTGTTCCTGCTCGGCAACCCCGAGGCCATGCGCCGCGGCGAACGTTACCTGGAACAGGACATCAACCGCCTGTTCTGCGGCCGCCACGAGGAGGGCAGCGGCAATGAGGCCCTGCGTGCGTCGGAGCTGGAGCGTCTGGCCGCCGCGTTCTTCGCCCGTGAAGGGCGAGCGCGCCTGCACTACGACCTGCACACGGCCATCCGTGGCTCGAAGATCGAGCAGTTCGCGCTCTATCCCTGGGCCAGTGGTCGCGAGCATTCCCGCGATGAGCTGGCGCGCCTGCGGAGCGCCGGCATCGATGCGGTGCTGCTGCAGAGCAAGCCGGGCATCACTTTCAGCGCCTACACCTACAGCCAGCTCGGCGCCGAGGCGTTCACCCTGGAGCTGGGCAAGGCCCGGCCCTTCGGACAGAACCAGTCGGTGAACCTGGATCGCCTGGAGGCCATGCTGCAGGGCGTGATCAGCGGCGAGGAAGCCGACGGCGCACAGATCGACGGCTTGCAGTTGTTCGCCGTATCCCGCGAAGTGATCAAGCACAGCGACCACTTCCGCCTGCACCTGGACGACGCGGTGGACAACTTCACCGAACTGGACCATGGCTTCCTGCTCGCCGAGGACATCGGCGGCACCCGCTGGATCGTGGAAGAGCAGGGCGCGCGGATCATCTTCCCCAACCCGCGGGTGAAGAATGGCCTGCGCGCCGGCATTCTGGTTGTCCCCACCGAACTTTGACCTCCCCGGCGCGCGCCCATCGCGCGCCTTGTTTCCCCTCCGGCGAGCGCTTAGCATCGGGCCTTTTCCGCCTGATGCCCGAGGAGTTCCGCCATGTCCATCATCGACCTTCGCAGCGACACCGTGACCTTGCCCACCGCCGGCATGCGCGAGGCCATGGCGCGGGCCGAACTGGGCGATGACGTCTACGGCGAAGACCCGACGGTGAACCGCCTGGAAGCGACCCTGGCCGAGCGCCTGGGCTTCGCCGCCGCGCTGTTCGTGCCCACCGGCACCATGAGCAACCTGCTTGGCCTGATGGCCCATTGCGGCCGGGGCGACGAGTACATCGTCGGCCAGCAGGCGCACACCTATAAATATGAAGGCGGTGGCGCCGCCGTGCTGGGCTCCATCCAGCCGCAGCCCATCGATGGCGAGGCGGATGGTTCGCTGGACCTGGCCAAGGTCGAGGCGGCGATCAAGCAGGACGATTTCCACTTCGCCCGCACCCGCCTGCTGGCGCTGGAAAACACCATGCAGGGCAAGGTCCTGCCGCTCACCTACCTCGCTGCCGCACGGGAAATGACCCGCCGCCGCGGCCTGGCACTGCATTTGGACGGCGCGCGCCTCTACAACGCGGCGGTGAAGCTGGGCGTGGATGCTCGGGAGATCACCCGCCACTTCGATTCCGTCTCGGTGTGCCTGTCCAAGGGCCTCGGCGCGCCGGTGGGTTCGGTGCTCTGTGGCGATGCCGAACTGATCGGCCGCGCGCGTCGCCTGCGCAAGATGGTCGGCGGCGGCATGCGCCAGGCCGGTGGTCTCGCAGCCGCCGCGCTGTATGCGCTGGACCATCAGGTCGAGCGCCTGGCCGAGGACCACGCCAACGCCGAAGCGCTCGGCCGCGGCCTGGCTGAACTGGGCTACGCCATCGAGCCGGTACAGACCAACATGGTCTACGTCGGCATCGGCGAGCAGGCCGGCGCGCTGGGTGCGCACCTGGCCGAACGGGGCATCCGCGTCAGCCCGGCGGCGCGCCTGCGGCTGGTCACCCACCTCGATGTGAAAAACGCCGATATCCCGCGTATCGTCGAAGCTTTTGCCGCCTTTCGTCGTTCCTGACAGAAATTATTGCGCGATAGCGGTTAACTATCGCGCAAAGACACTACAACCTTGATGCGGGGCCGATATAATGCGGCCCTTTGCCGGCGATTCGTGGCCGCATTTTTCCGTGGAAGAACCTATGAAAAGCGCTGAAATCCGTGAAGCCTTCCTCCGCTTCTTCGAAGAGAAGGGGCACACCCGCGTAGCGTCCAGTTCGCTGATCCCCGCGAACGACCCGACCCTGCTGTTCACCAACGCCGGCATGAACCAGTTCAAGGACTGCTTCCTGGGCCTGGAAAAGCGCGCCTACACCCGCGCCACCACCAGCCAGAAGTGCGTGCGTGCCGGCGGCAAGCACAACGACCTGGAAAACGTCGGCTATACCGCGCGCCACCACACCTTCTTCGAAATGCTGGGCAACTTCAGCTTCGGCGACTATTTCAAGCGCGACGCCATCACCTACGCCTGGGAATTCCTGACCTCGGACAAATGGCTGAACCTGCCCAAGGAAAAGCTCTGGGTTACCGTCTACGCCAGCGATGACGAGGCCTACGACATCTGGACCAAAGAGGTCGGCATTCCGGCCGAGCGCATGGTCCGCATCGGCGACAACAAGGGCGCTCCCTACGCTTCGGACAACTTCTGGGCGATGGGCGACACCGGTCCGTGCGGCCCGTGCACCGAGATCTTCTTCGACCACGGCGCCGACATCTGGGGCGGCCCGCCCGGCTCGCCGGAAGAAGACGGCGACCGCTACATCGAGATCTGGAACAACGTCTTCATGCAGTTCAACCGCACCGCGGACGGCGTCATGCACCCGCTGCCGGCGCCGAGCGTGGATACCGGCATGGGCCTCGAGCGCATCAGCGCCGTGCTCCAGCACGTCCATTCGAACTACGAGATCGACCTGTTCCAGAGCCTGCTGAAGGCTTCGGCCGATGCCATCGGCTGCGCCAATGACGACGCGCCGTCGCTGAAAGTGGTCGCCGACCACATCCGTTCCTGCGGCTTCCTGATTGCCGACGGCGTACTACCGTCCAACGAAGGCCGTGGCTACGTGCTGCGCCGCATCATCCGTCGCGCCTGCCGCCACGGTAACAAGCTGGGTGCCAAGGGGACCTTCTTCCACAAGATCGTCGCCGCGCTGGTCGGCGAGATGGGCGAGGCCTTCGTCGAGCTCAAGCAGCAGCAGGCGCACATCGAGCGCGTGCTCAAGACCGAGGAAGAGCAGTTCGCCAAGACCCTGGAACAGGGCCTGAAGATCCTCGAGCAGGACCTTTCCGAGCTCACGGGCAGCGTCATCCCCGGCAACGTGGTATTCAAGCTGTACGACACCTACGGCTTCCCGGTGGACCTGACCAACGACATCGCCCGCGAGCGCAGCCTGACCCTCGACGAGGAAGGCTTCGAGCGCGAAATGGAGGCCCAGCGCGAGCGCGCCCGCTCCGCCAGCGCCTTCGGCATGGACTACAACAGCCTGGTGAAAGTGGATGGTGACACCCGCTTCCTCGGCTACCAGGGCGTTTCCGGTGCAGGCCAGATCATCGCCCTGTTCAAGGATGGCAAGGCCGTCGAACAACTGGGCGAAGGCGAGGAGGGCGTGGTCGTCCTCGACCAGACTCCGTTCTACGCCGAATCCGGCGGCCAGGTGGGCGACAGCGGGTTCCTTGAAGCGGCCGGCGTGCGCTTCGACGTGCGCGACACCACCAAGGCTGGCGGCGCTCACCTGCACCACGGTGTGGTTGCCCAGGGCAGCCTGACTGTTGGCGCCGCCGTGAAGGCCGAAGTCGACGCTTCCGTGCGCCAGGCAACCGCGCTGAACCACTCCGCCACCCACCTGCTGCACGCTGCGCTGCGCCAGGTACTGGGCGATCACGTCCAGCAGAAGGGCTCGCTGGTCGATAGCCAGCGCCTGCGCTTCGACTTCAGCCATTTCGAGGCGATCAAGCCCGAACAGCTGAAGCAGCTGGAAGACATCGTCAACACCGAGATCCGCAGGAACTCCGAGGTCGAGACCGAAGAGACCGACATCGAAACGGCCAAGAACAAGGGCGCCATGGCGCTGTTCGGCGAGAAGTACGGCGATCAGGTGCGTGTGCTGAGCATGGGCGGCAAGTTCTCCGTCGAGCTGTGCGGCGGCACCCACGTATCCCGCACCGGCGACATCGGCCTGTTCAAGATCACCAGCGAAGGCGGCGTGGCTTCCGGTGTGCGCCGTATCGAAGCGGTCACCGGCGGCGCTGCGCTGGCCTATCTCAACGGTGCCGAAGAGCAGCTCAAGGAAGCGGCCGGCCTGGTCAAGGGCAGCCGTGACAACCTGCTGGACAAGCTCTCCGGCCTGATCGAGCGCAATCGTCAGTTGGAAAAAGAGCTGGAACAGCTCAAGGCCAAGGCGGCCAGTGCAGCCGGTGACGACCTGGCGGGCTCCGCCGTGGAAGTCGGTGGTGTGAAGGTGCTTTCCTCGCGCCTCGATGGTCTGGACGGCAAGGCGCTGCTGGCGCTGGTCGATCAACTGAAGAACAAGCTGGGTAGTGGTGTCATCCTGCTGGGCGGCGTGTTCGAGGAGAAGGTCGTGCTGGTCGCCGGCGTGACCCAGGACCTGACCGCCAAGCTGAAAGCGGGCGATCTGATGAAACAGGCCGCTGCGGCCGTGGGCGGGAAGGGCGGTGGTCGCCCGGATATGGCCCAGGGCGGTGGTGTCGATGCCGGCAAGCTGGACGAAGCTCTGGCGCTGGCCGTGAAGTTTGTCGAGCAGGGTCTCTAAAGGCCTTGAAAAACGGGGCCCGCAGCGCGTCCGGCGGGCCTTGGCAGCATGCGGTGATGCATGTTTAATGGGCGCCCTTCAGGAATCAGGCGGCTTTTGAAATGGCTTTGATCGTACAGAAGTTTGGAGGGACCTCCGTCGGCACCGTCGAGAGAATCGAGCAGGTAGCCGAGAAGGTGAAGAAATTCCGTGAAGCGGGCGACGACATCGTCGTGGTGGTGTCCGCCATGAGCGGCGAGACCAACCGCCTGATTGGTCTGGCGAAACAGATCATGGACCAACCGATTCCGCGCGAGCTGGACGTGATGGTCTCCACCGGCGAGCAGGTGACCATCGCCCTGCTGAGCATGGCGCTGATGAAGCGTGGCGTGCCGGCGATTTCCTACACCGGTAACCAGGTCCGCATCCTGACCGACAGTTCCCACACCAAGGCGCGTATCCTGAGCATCGATGATGCGAACATTCGCGCAGATCTGAAAGCCGGCCGCGTAGTAGTGGTCGCGGGCTTCCAGGGTGTGGACGAGCAGGGCAACATCACCACCCTTGGCCGTGGCGGCTCCGACACCACCGGCGTGGCGCTGGCGGCGGCACTCAAGGCCGACGAATGCCAGATCTACACCGATGTCGATGGCGTCTACACCACCGACCCGCGCGTCGTGCCGCAGGCTCGTCGTCTGGACAAGATCACCTTCGAAGAGATGCTGGAAATGGCCAGCCTCGGCTCCAAGGTGCTGCAGATCCGCTCGGTGGAATTCGCCGGCA
The DNA here is from genome assembly GCF_022380625.1 of Pseudomonas sp. DP-17. Lineage (NCBI taxonomy): Bacteria > Pseudomonadati > Pseudomonadota > Gammaproteobacteria > Pseudomonadales > Pseudomonadaceae > Pseudomonas > Pseudomonas sp. DP-17. The sequence goes on along the minus strand of NZ_JAKSXG010000019.1, from coordinate 81,932 downwards.
AGTACAACGTCCCGCTGCGCGTGCTGCACAGCTTCCAGGAGGGTCCGGGCACCCTCATTACCCTTGATGAAGAGGAATCCATGGAACAGCCGATCATCTCCGGCATCGCCTTCAACCGCGACGAAGCCAAGCTGACCATCCGTGGCGTACCGGATACCCCCGGCGTTGCTTTCAAGATTCTCGGCCCGATCAGTGCCGCCAATGTAGAAGTCGACATGATCGTGCAGAACGTCGCGCACGATAACACCACCGACTTCACCTTCACCGTGCACCGCAACGACTACCAGGCCGCCCTGGAAATCCTCAAGCAGACCGCCATCGCCATCGGTGCGCGCGAAGCTACCGGCGACACCAACATCGCCAAGGTTTCCATCGTCGGCGTCGGCATGCGCTCCCACGCCGGTGTCGCCAGCCGCATGTTCGAAGCCCTGGCCAAGGAAACCATCAACATCCAGATGATCTCCACCTCGGAAATCAAGGTTTCCGTGGTTATCGAAGAGAAGTACCTCGAGTTGGCGGTCCGTGCCCTGCACACCGCTTTCGAACTCGACGCCCCCGCCCGACAGGGCGAGTAAGGCGGGAGATATCGAAAGGCGCGGCTACCCCGCGCCTTTTGTCGTTTTTGACTGTCTGACAGGAACTTTCTTTCCGGCAGGACTGGTCAATACTTGGGTGAAGGATTCGCGCACTTGATCTATACGAATCTGCCACCATTTCTTTTTTTGCAGACTGCTTATCCCGTAACACGTAAGGAGAAAGGAATGCTGATTCTGACTCGCCGGGTCGGAGAGACCCTGATGGTCGGTGATGACGTCACCGTGACTGTATTGGGCGTCAAAGGAAATCAGGTGCGTATCGGTGTGAATGCGCCGAAGGAAGTTGCTGTGCACCGTGAGGAAATCTACCAGCGCATCCAGAAAGAGAAAGACCAAGAACCAAACCATTAATTTTTCTAAAATTTTTCTTTGCAAACGGGGAAAACATGGATATCATGCGCCCCGTGTTGCGGAGAGGTGGCCGAGTGGCCGAAGGCGCTCCCCTGCTAAGGGAGTACACCTCAAAAGGGTGTCGGGGGTTCGAATCCCCCCCTCTCCGCCATTGCATCCTCTGGTGCGATGAGTTGTCCGGTTACGTAAGTGGCTGAAAAGATTGAAAAATCTTGTTGACAGGTCAGAAAAATCGCTCTAGAATTTGCGCCCTCATCAGCGCACTCATAGCTCAGCTGGATAGAGTACTCGGCTACGAACCGAGCGGTCGGAGGTTCGAATCCTCCTGAGTGCGCCATATAAGAGGCAACGCGAAAGCGGGGCTTCGGTGGCGAAAGGGCTGAAAGGCCATTAGCTGCAACCAGTTGGTGAATCTGGTTAAACTTTACCATCGACGCACTCATAGCTCAGCTGGATAGAGTACTCGGCTACGAACCGAGCGGTCGGAGGTTCGAATCCTCCTGAGTGCGCCATATGCCGAAAGGGGCCTGCAGAAATGCAGGCCCCTTTTTCTTTGCCTTCGAAAAGGTTCGGGCTTTGCTCAACGCTTCGCCTTGCCCTGCACGCAGCCGTCTTCATCGAAGGTGACGGTGCGAGCGCCGTGTTTCTTATCCGCTTCGTAGTGATAGCGCAGCGTCTCGTTGTGCTGGCTGACCCTGTCGGGTCGTCCCAGGGCACTCTCCACGTCGCTGCGCGTCATTCCTGTCCTGATGCGCCCCTCGATGATCGCCTTGCGCCGAGCGCTGCCGGTGACGCGGTTGCCGCAGCCGTTCTGCTGCTCGCCTACCACCACGACGGACTCTCGCTCGGCTTCCTTGCTCGCGCCTCTGCTGCGCGCCACAGGCTTCTGCACGACGGTTTCCTGCGGGATCGCCATCGGCACCGGTTCGCCGCTGCCGGGTGTGGGATTGCTTGCTTCCTGGATTTCCTGCTGGCGCTCCACGGGGCAGCCATACTGGCTGAACAGCACGCTGCCGTCAGCCGCCGTGCAGCGGAACACCGAGGCCGCCTCGCTGGTCGGTACCAGGGGAATCAGGAGTGAGCAGAGCAGGGCGGGCAGGCGCATGGTTTCCTCCGGGATGGCGGGCCTGCCTGCAGCCTAGGAGTGGAAATTGTCAGTCGCAGCCGGGTGTCCTGTGGGAGCTTTCGGGCGTCGAACCGGGCAGTGATTCAGCAGTGAACTTTCGCCTGCAAGCGATTGTTCTTGCCGCCATTTTGTAACGCCTAATACACCCCGGAGTGTTATCATTTCCCGCATCTGCCCTCGATGGGCGCATGGGACACCACCATGGACTTACCCAGTAGTTACTCAGAACCCCGATTGCGTACACACGACCTGATGTATTGATCCCCTCTGGCCCGTTCTGCCACTGGGGGTGGAGCGTGCTATGACCGAAGTAGAAGCCAAGAAGCCGCAGGAAAGCCTGCAGGACCGCCTCAACCAGGTGGTCGACCTGCTGCACAAGCACAAGCTGGTGGAAGACCTGACGCACCGTCAGGAAGGCCAGCATCAAGACCTCGTCGAAAACCTCGTGCACCGCCAGAACCTGGCGGAGCTCCAGCGCAAGCTGGACGAGCTGCACCCGGCCGACATCGCCCATATCCTCGAATCCCTTCCGCTGGACGACCGCCTGACGGTCTGGCAGTTGGTCAAGGCCGAGCGCGACGGCGACATCCTTCTCGAAGTATCGGATTCCGTGCGGGAAACCCTGATCGCCGACATGGACGATCACGAGATCCTTGCCGCAGCCAGGGAGATGGACGCCGACGAACTGGCGGACCTGGCGCCGGAACTGCCTCGCGACGTCGTTCATGAGCTCATGGAGACCCTCGATCAGCAGCAGCGCGAGCGTGTTCGTTCAGCTCTGTCCTACGAGGAGGACCAGGTCGGCGCGCTGATGGACTTCGAGATGGTCACCATCCGCGATGACGTCAGCCTGGAAGTGGTACTGCGCTACCTGCGCCGCCTGAAGGAACTGCCCGGCCATACCGACAAGCTCTTCGTGGTCGACTATGACGGCGTGCTCAAGGGTGTGTTGCCGATCAAGCGCCTGCTGGTAAACGATCCGGACAAGGACGTAGCCGAAGTCATGGCCACCGATCCGGTGACCTTCAGCCCCGACGAGGACGGTTACGATGCCGCCCAGGCGTTCGAGCGTTACGACCTGATTTCCGCTCCCGTGGTGGACAAGAACGGCAAGTTGATCGGCCGTCTGACCATCGACGAAATGGTCGACCTGATCCGTGAGGAGAGCGAAAGCGAAGTCCTGAACATGGCCGGTCTGCGCGAAGAGGAAGACATCTTCGCCTCCGTCTGGAAGTCGGTCGGCAACCGTTGGGCCTGGCTGGCCACCAACCTCGTTACAGCCTTCATCGCTTCGCGGGTGATCGGCCTGTTCGAAGGATCGATCGAGAAACTGGTGGCGTTGGCCGCGCTGATGCCCATAGTCGCCGGCATCGGCGGCAACTCCGGCAACCAGACCATCACCATGATCGTCCGCGCCATGGCACTGGACCAGATCCAGACCAGCAGCGCCAACCGCCTGCTGCGCAAGGAGCTCGGTGTAGCGCTGGTGAATGGCCTGGTATGGGGCGGTGTGATCGGCCTGGTTGCGTTCTACCTGTACGGCAACTGGGAACTGGGCGCGGTCATGACCGGCGCCATGACGCTGAACCTGCTGCTCGCGGCGCTGATGGGCGTGTTGATTCCGATGACACTGCTGCGCCTGGGGCGCGATCCGGCGATGGGTTCCAGCGTGATGATCACCGCCATGACCGATAGCGGCGGTTTCTTCATCTTCCTGGGACTGGCCACGCTGTTCCTGATGTGACGCCAGCTCCGCCGAAAGGCCGCCTGCCAGGCGGCTTTTTTGTGCCTCGCGTTCCCGTGACAGCCGTAGATCGCGAGCATGAAAAAGCCGGCTCGAGGCCGGCTGTTTCGGGTGTCGCGAACGATTCAGGCGTCGTTCTGTGCCATTTCGGCGTCGTGCGCGATCAGGGCGATCAGCGCGTTCTGCTGACGGTGGGTCAGCTGGCGGAAGCGTTGCAGCAGTTCGCGTTCGTGCAGGCTGAGTTCGGGGCTGTCCAGACGGATACCGAGGTTGTCCTGCAGCGCGCCTTCCTGCAGCAGGCTCTGTTCGAGACGCGCAATGATCTCGGAGTTCATGCTGCGGTGGTGGCTGCGAGCGACGTCGGCGATACGCTCACGCATGCCTTCGGGCAGACGTACGACGAATTTGTCAGCAGTACGGCTGGAGTAGGTGGGGGTTGCCTGTTTCAATGGGCGCATACTTTAAACCTGTAAGTCAGGGAGGCCGATGCCATGGGTCAGCGTTGGTTCAGGCCCTTTGACAGCGATTTCCAATGGCCGTTCAGCGCGTCGTCAAAGCTTTTGAAAAATAATCCAATAACTTGACGTCAAACCTTCGGCATATTGTGTCTCGAGTGAAGGCTAAATGCCAGCACCAATCGTCCGAAATGAGACCGCTTAGGCAGACCCTTCTTTGGATGGGACCTGAAGGAAAAAATGGCGATATGCCGCTTCCCTCAGCGTAGTCGATAGGTGTGAAGCCCCTGCCTGCCGTTGAGCAGTCTGATAAGGGTATTTCGTCGCGGATGGGCATGATGGCACAGCTCGAAACAGCGAGGCGGGGCAGCCATCCGAAGCGGGATTTGGCAGGATGTTTTCACCGATATCGCACAAGGCGCGGAGTATTATCCCCCGCGCGGGTCAGAATTGAAGTAGCGCCGAGCCGCCGGCGAACCGAGAGTCATATGATCCCTGGCAGACTGATTTACCTGATGGGCCCTTCCGGCTCGGGCAAGGACAGCGTGTTGCAAGCCGCCAGCGTTCCGCTGGCGCAGATGGGTTGCCGGATCGTCCGGCGTGTCATCACCCGCTCTGCCGAGGCGCGCGGGGAAGAAGCGCACTCGGTGAGCGCCGAAGAATTCAACGCCCTGGAGCGCTCCGGCGCCTTCGCCATGAGCTGGCGCGCCAACGGCCTGCACTATGGCATTCCTCGCGACATCGATGACTGGCTCGCCGCGGGCCACGACGTGCTGGTCAATGGCTCGCGGAAATACTTGCCCGAGGCGCGCCGTCGTTACCCACAGTTGATCGCGGTGCTGCTGAGGGTCGATTCCGCGGTGTTGCGTCAACGCCTGATCAGGCGAGGCCGGGAGACGCCGGTGGAAATCGAAGAACGCCTCGCGCGCAATGCGCACTTCGCCGATGGCCTGCCCGGGCCGCTGGTGGAGTTGGACAACTCGGTGTCCCTGCAGGTGACGGTCAGCCACTTGCTCGATCTGCTCGCCCCGCCGGACGCCCAGGCCGGCTGAGCTCAGCCCAGGCTCAGCGACAGACTGACGCCGTGGGGCTCGAAACCCATCGCTGCGTAGAAGCGGTGCGCCATTTCCCGGTCCTGGTGGCTGGAAAGCGCCAGCTTGTAGCACTTCCAGTCCCGCGCCCATTCCACGGCCCGGCCAATGAGCGCCTGGCCGATGCCCTGGCCGCGCGCGCGGCTGTCCACCACCATGTCCTCGAGGATCGCCGAGCGGGCGAAGCCGTGGGCGATGTGTTCGATCAGATGCAGGGTGCAGGTGCCCAGCAAGGCGCCATCGCGCTCGGCGACCAGCGTCACCCGCGACGGCTGTTGGTTGTCCAGCGCAAGCGCCAGCAGTGCGGTGTCGGGTAGCGGGTCGCTCGCGCCCAACTGCTGGAGCAGCGGCGCGAGGGCCACCGCATCACCGGCCGAAGCGACGCGTACATCGAAGGTGGCAAAGGGGGAATCGGGCAGGGCGCCGTCGTCTGTGGTCATGGTCTTTCTCCGGCTGACGGCAAAATTATGAACCGGGTCGGTGGCGGCGGCATGACAAATCGTCCGTCGGTGGTTAACATGCCGACCCGATTGTCCCGGTAGCTCAATTGGATAGAGCGTCCCCCTCCTAAGGGGAAGGTTGGAGGTTCGACCCCTCTCCGGGACACCAGAACGCCAAGGCCCGCATCTGCGGGCCTTTGTCGTTTTCGGCTATCGCTCAAGGCGAGTAGGTCACCCGGTTGCGCCCTTTGTGCTTGGCCTCGTAGAGCGCCTGGTCGGCCTTGATCAGGGCCTGGCTGAGGGTTCCATCGGCGGTGACATGGGCCAGGCCCAGGCTGATGGTGACCTTGGGCGTGCCGGGCAACTCGGCGGTGAGGCGGCGCAATTTTTCGACCCGCGACTGTGCGTCCTCCGCGCTGATCCCCCACAGGTACAGGCCGAACTCCTCGCCGCCCAGGCGCGCGAACTCGAAGTCCTGCATTTCCTCCTCGATGGTGCGTGCGACCCGGGCAAGCACTTCATCGCCGACGTCGTGTCCATAGGTGTCGTTGACCCGCTTGAAGTGGTCAATGTCGACCATCGCCAGGTAGCGCTGCTCGCCGTCACCCTCCAGGCGCTGGCCTACGCGGGTCATGAAGGAGCGGCGGTTGGGGATATTGGTGAGCACGTCGAGGTACGCCTGATCCAGCAGCAGCCTTGCCATGGCGTAGTTGTACAGCTTGGCCTTGCTCAGGTGGTGGAAGATGTAGATCGACAGCGCGCTGATGAACAGCGGGTAGCAGACCAGCATGCTGCGCCGCGCGTCCAGGGCCGGCACGTCGCCCAGCAGCGGGTTGAGGAAGGTCCAGGTCACTGCCAACACCGAGTAGAAGGCGACAGCGTTGAGTGGCATAGCGGTGGCGCTATAGAGCACCGTGGCGGCGGCGATCACCAGCCAGGCCGGCCGGAGGATTTCCGGCAGGCCGTCGATCACCAGCCGCGCGCCGAAGCTGAAGGTGATGACGAAGGCCAGGTTGAGCCAATGGAAGTGCGTGGCCTTGCGCACGAAACTGGCCATCACGGTGATGAGGAAGAACATGCCGAGGAAGATCACCGAGACATAGGTGAAGCCCTGGCCGGCCTGGAAGCTGACGATGAGGTCGAAGAGCAGCCACATGCCGGCGCTCACGGCAAAGATCAGCAGGCTGAGCCCATGGAGTCGCTCGAAATCGTGCTGGAGGAATTCAGCCCTGATCCCGGCCGGGACGCTTTGCTTGAGTACTTCGGATTCAATGGTCTTGAACATGAACCGCCCTGGGGGTGTGGGGTCGCTCGCGCGAGCATAGCCGAACCCCAACCGCCCCGCCCAAGCGGGCGGGGCGAATCGTGGTGGCGATGTTTCAGCGGCAATGTTTCAGGGCGTGGCGGAAGGGCTGGGGTGGGCGCGCTGGTTGTCCAGCAGCACCTTGCCCCAGGGCCGGTAGCGCACCTCGAACACGGCGCTGGCGTGGCAGCCGGTGGACGCGCTGGAAGGCGCGGCAGGCTCGGCATGGAACGGCTGACCGGCGGTACTGGTCTGGCGGAAGGCTTCGCGGACGATGCCGACCGGGCAGGGCAGGGCCGCGGCATAAGCCTGGCGCACGCGCTCGGGCAGCGCGCCGGTGCCGGTGCCGTCCTGCCACCAGACCTGCACGCCGAGCCCGGCAATCTGCCCCAGCCAGTCGCCGTACACTTGCGGCGCCAGTTTGGCGCCGGTGAAGGCGCTCAGTTGCAGCGGCGCCTTCAGCTGTCCGAAGAAATCCCTGAGCTGATGTTGCAGTGCCTGGCGACGCTCGGCGGCCTGGAAGTTCCAGTCGTCCAGCTCCATCGGCAGGTACCAGGCGGAAACCGGCAGTTTCCATTGCTCGCTGATCTTGCGCTGCTGCGCCAGGGAACGGCCCAGCTGGTGCTGCCAGTAGGCTTCCAGGCTGGGCGTGTCCAGCTCGCTCTGGCGCTGGTAGTAGGCCGGATCCATGTACAGCCCGAGGACCAGTTGCAGGCCGTTGTCGTGGGCGCTTTTCAGGGAGCGTGCGAGCCAGCCGTTGGCGCCACCGAAGTCGGAGTCACCATAGGCGGTCCATTGCACGATCAGGGTCTTCGCACCCTGCGCCGCGCTGGCGCGCCAGACTTGCTGCCACTGCGCGTCGCTCAACGCGGCATCGACATTCAGCGGCTGATAGAACAGGCGTTCATCGGCCTGCGCCGAGACAGTGGAAAAGAGCAGGGCGAGCGCGAAAATCAGACGGCGCATCAGAAGTTCACCTCCAGTCCCACCAGCCAGCCGTTGGCCTGTTCATAGAGATTGCCGGCCATGCCCAGCTGGTATTCGGTGCGCACGGTGACGTGGGCGCGGTAGGCGTTGTAGCGGTCCTCGCCGTACCAGTACTGCCAGCGCAGGCCGACGCCGCTGCGCAGGTCCTGGCGCCAGTCGTTGCTCGGGTCTTGGGCGGAGAACTCGGCAAAGCCGTAGGGCATGATCGTCTGCGGCGAATCCACGGGCAACTTCCAGGTGTGGCCCTGCTGGTAGCGCGAGACCCACTGGTGATCGCCAGCATGGGTCCACCAGGCGAAGTCGGTGTAGAGGAATCGCTCGTCCCAGTCGCTCTCGTCCACGCGCCAGTCGTTGCGGTACTCGCCCTGATCGAGGAAGGAGGCGGTGGCGCGCAGCAGGATGTCGGTGGAGGTCTGGCCGTACTTGTCGCGCTGGCGTACGTAGCGCTCGAACTTCTCCGGCGTGCCGATCTCGTGCAGGCGGATGCCGTCGAAGGCGTCTTCCGAATCGCCGTCGTTCTTCACCGTGTTCTGCTTGTACAGCTCGCTGTAGAGGTTGAGGTTGTAGTCGCCGAAGGGCTTGTAGCGCAGGCCGAAACCGGCGGCGAGGGTCTGGGTGTATTGCTTGCGCCCTTCATTTCCGGCAATCGCCCGGCCATACACCGACAGGGTGCTGCCGTTGCGGGTCGGTTCCTCGCCCAGGGCGTGGTCCCAGATGAAGGTCTGCAGGTTCTGCGATTGCGCGCGTCGGCGGTCGCCGGTCTGGTTGTCGCCATTGAGGATCGGCACCGTGGTGACGCCAGCGGGCGACCAGGTGCTGGCGATGGTCAGGTTGTCGCGCTGGGACATCACCTGGTGTGCGCGGCGCTGGCGGAAGCGACGGGCCTCCAGGCTGCCATATTCGTCGTCGGCGGCGACCGGGTCCTGTTCCAGGTCGATCACCCGGCGCAGTTCACGCCGGGCGGCGAAGCTGTCCTCGGCCTCGTCGTAGCGCCAGGCGAGGGTTTCGCCCAGGCGGAAGTCCTCGGGGTAATCGCGGGTGGCGCGCTCCAGATAGGGGATCGCGGTACGCCGCTCTTCCGGCGTGTCGGTGCCGGCCAGGCGCATGCCGTAGTCGGCGCGGAAGCGTGGGTTGTCCGGTTCGCGGCGTACTGCCTCGGCCAGCCAGAGCTTGCTCTGCTGCTTGTCGCCGGCCTTCTGTGCGCTGCCGGCGGCGTTGTAGAAATGCTGGCCGCCGGGCTCGTGTTTGAGCGCCTCGCGGTGTCGCGAAAGTGCCTGAGAATAGTCGCCGCGGGCGTCGGCGATGTTGGCGCCCAGGGCCCAGTCATTCGCGCTGCCTTTCTTCGCCTGCTGCCAGTAGCGCTCGGCGCCGGCATTGTCGTGGGTGAGCAGCGCGGCGCGGCTGGCGGTGAGGCGCGCGTTGTCGTTGAGTTCGTTGGCGGGCAGGGCGTTGAAGATGCGCAGCGCACCGGCCGGGTCGCCGGCGGCTTCCAGGGCGTAGGCCAGTGGCAGCTGGCTTTGTTTGTCGCCTTGGGCGAGGGCGGCCTGGTAGTAGACCACCGCTTCGCCGGGGCGCGCGGGCATGGAACAGCGGCCCAGGGCGCGCAGTTCGCCGGGGGTGTTGGAATCCGGGCTCAGATAGCGTTGCAGGGCGTCGCAGCGCCCGGCTTCGGCCAGACGACCAAGCAGGTAGCCGCGCGAGACCGGGTCGGCCTTGGGCAGCAGGGCTTCGATACGTGCGACATCCAGAGGGGTCTCGCTGCGCGCGTGGATGCTGGCCAGGCGTTGCAGCAGTGCAGGCGGCAGGTTGCCGCCGCGGCGGTCGTAGGCGCTTTCCAGCAATTGCCTGGCGCGCTCGGTTCGCCCGGCGTTGAGGGCGAGGTAACTGGCCTGATCAAGCGCCTTGAGGTCGCCGGTCTGGCGGTAGCGTTGCTCCCACAGTGCCGCTGCTTCGCCGGTGCGGCCACGGGCCTGCAGCAGCTCGGCGCGCTGGCGTACGGTATCGGGTGTCTGTGGCTGGCGCGAAAGCCAGGCCAGTGCCAGGTCGGTGCGCCCCAGACGGCGCCAGGAGTCCACCAGTTGGTTGCGCCGGGTCGTGTCCCAGGGCTCGGGCAGACGGGTGGTTTCCAGCAGGCCGGTAGCGTCCAGGCGTTGGGCCAGCACCAGCCAGGTCTTCGGGTCGTCAGCGGGCTTGCACTGCGCAAGCTTCTGCAGCGCTGCGGCCTGGTCATGGCGCGACAGCCATTCGGTGGTTTCCAGACAGGGGCGGTTCTGTGCGTCACTGAGTTTTTCCACCAGCGCCGTGTCGCTGCTGTCACGGGCGACCTCCAGCAGTTGCGCCTGGCGTGCCGGGTCGTTGCGGTCCTGCTCGGGCAGGGTGAGCAGCCAGCGCTTGGCGACTTCAGTCTGCTCGACGGCGATGGCCCGGTCGATGATCGCCAGTCGCGCCTGGCGTGCGGCGTTGGCATCCGGAGCCTGCTGGATCAGCTGCTCCAGCGGCTTTTCATCCAGGCGCTGGGCGTAGGCATTGGCCAGGCGCCGCCAGTCCTCGGTCGAAAGCTGATGGGCCGTGGCCAGCGGGGCGAGCTGGGCGATGGTGGTGTCCCAGTCGCGCAGCTGTTCGGCCCAGTTGGCGCGGGCCTCGCGCAGCACCCGACCGTCGTTGCCCGGCGGCAGGGTGCCGAGCCAGTCCAGCGCCTTGGCGGCGCCCTGGGTCTGGCCGAGCTTGAGGCTGTAGGCCTGCCACAGGCGTACGCGCTCGTTGGCGTTGCTGGTGTGGGCCAGCCACTGGTTGATCTGGGCTTCGGGTGGCGGGCCGTTCTCGATCAGGTCCAGGCGCAGTTCGGTCAGGGCCTGCGCGCCAGTGACGGTGCCGGCCAGGGCCTGGGCTTCCTGCTCGGCCTCGGCGAAACGCTGCTGCTTGGCCAGGGATTGGATCAGCAGGGAGCGCGCCTCGGTGTTGTTCGGCACTCGGTCCAGCAGGTGGCGCATCAGGCGTTCGACTTCCGCCCAGTTGTTCTTCTTCGCTTCCTTGTAGCCCTTGTCGAGGTAGGGAAAGCTGCGGAAACGCTGGAATTCGCTGAGCTGATCGTCGGCGGCCTGCGCCAGTGGCGCGGCGATGCTCGCCAGGATCAGGCAGTAAAGCAGGGTTTGTTGCGGTTTCACACGGCCTCCCGGGCGATGCGATAGGCCTCGTGCTGTTCGCTGGCCTGTTCCTGGAGCGCTTCCTCGAGCACCTGCTGGGTAATCATGCCGCGCCTGATCAGGTGTTCGCCGAGGGAGTCCTGCTCCGGGTCGAAGTCGATCAAAGCCTGGTTGAACAGGCTGGGCGGGACCATCCCGCGCACCTGCAGCAGGGCGCCGAACATCACCACGTGCCCGCTGAGGCGCTCCATCAGGGCTTCGTCGCCCTGGCGCTGCCTGAGCACGTCGATGATGGCGCGGGTTTCGTCGGTCTGGTTACGGCCGCCGTACCAGTGCCGCAAACCGAGGGTGACGCGCCCCTGGGGAGCCAGGCGGCCGCGTACCGGGCGCTTGAGCTGGCGGCTGATGGCGCCAAGGGAGACCTGGCTGATCTGCTGTTCGCTGGCCAGCACCAGAGTGTCGCCCTCGATGGCCACCGGCAGCACCGCGTAGCGCAGGGCCAGCTTGCGCGGCAGCGCCTGGATCAGCTTCTCGTCGAGGGTGAAGGGGTTGAGCGGCGCCCATTCCTCGCCCAGCTCCTCAGCCAGGGTTTCCACCAGCTGGGTGCTGGTGATCAGCTCGCGCAGCAGCAGTTCGCGGCCCAGGCGCCGGCGCACCGGGCTGGTCAGTGCCGATTGCAGCTGTTCCTCGGTGATCAGCCCCTGCTGGATCAGGCGTTGGCCCAGCGGCGTGCGCTGCGGGCCGGCGAGGGCGGGGAACTCGTGGGTGGTCTTGTCCCAGGCCACCCGGCGCGAGTCGCCCATTTCCATCACTTGCTTGAGGGCGCGCAGGTTGGCGAAGAAGTTGACGAAGTTGCTCCACATCATCCGCGGCGCCGACAGCAGCCCCTCGAAGATGCCGTAGAAGCGGGTGACGAACCAGAAGCGCTGGAACAGCCGGTTGAGCAGCATCAGCCCGTTGAGGAACAGCAGTACCACCAGCAGCCGGCTGCCCTCGAGGATCGACGGGAAGTGCCAGGCGTTGGGCGCCAGGGTGGTGATCAGCCACAGGGTGATCAGCACCAGGAACAACAGGTTGACCAGGAAGCTCAGCAGATAGGCGATCAGCCCTCGGCGGTCGCGCCAGAGGAAGTAGTTGAGCATGGTCTTGCTGCTCCAGCCCAGGTTGCGCGTGCCCTGGAAGACGATGCCGGTGATCCACCGGGATTTCTGCCGGATGGCGTGCTGCCAGGTGCGCGGGAAGTGTTCGCGCACGCAGATGACCTGGGAGAAGCGCCGGTCCATGCCCGGCACCCAGTCGCTTTTCAGCGCCAGCTGCGGGTCGGTGATGGAGTAGCGGGCGAAGATGCACTTCATGCCCTTCTGCTTGAGGCGGAAGCCGATGTCGTAGTCCTCGGTGAGACTCTGCACGTCGAAGGCAATGCCGTCGCCATCTTCCAGCAGCGCGGCGATGGCGCGGCGACTGAAGCAGGTACCGACGCCGGCGCTGGGCACCTGGCCGGTCAGCGCCTCGCGCACCGGCACGTCCTTGCCGTGGTTCTCGGCGAACTCGTCGACGTAGTGGCCGGCGGTGAAGCCGGTCCACTCCGGGGCATAGGGGTACACCGGAATCTGGATCAGGTCCTTGGCCGGCAACAGGTAGTTGAACAGGCGCAGTTCCAGCGGCGAGATGACGTCCTCGGCGTCATGCAGGATGAAGCCGGAGAACTCGATGCGGGCATCGGCCTCGAAGCGCAGGATCGCGTCGATGATGTTGTTCAGGCAGTCCGCCTTGCTGGTGGGCCCGGGGCGCGCGCAGACCACCTTGTGCACGTTGGGGTAGTGCAGGCACACCGCGTCCACGTCGGCCTGGGTCTGCGGATCGTTGGGGTAGGTGCCGACGAAGATCTGGTAGTTCTCGTAGTCCAGGGTGGAGGCCGCCAGGCGGGCCATCTCGCCCACCACGCCGACCTCGTTCCAGGCTGGCACCATGATCGCCAGCGGCTTCTCCGGGGCGGCAAAGAGACGCTCCTCGTCGGCCCGGTCGAAGCGGTTGTAGATGCGGAAGCGCCGCACCAGCACCCGGCCCCAATACACCAGGTCGATGAACAGGTCGTCCAGGCCGAGCAGGAACATCAGCGCGGCCAGGATGATCGCCAGGTACTTCAGGGCATAGAGAACGTAAGTGAGGATATCGACCAGTTCCAGGCTCATTCGAACTCGCTTGCTGTGCGCGTTTCACCGAACCAGGAGAGCAGCCGGGCAACGATCTTCTCGCTGGCGTGGCCGTCGCCGTAAGGACTGAAGACCCGGCTCATCTGCTCGTAGACTTCCTCGTCGCGCAGCAGATGGCTGGCTTCGCTGACGATGCGGCTGGTGTTGGTGCCCACCAGCACCACGGTGCCGCCTTCCAGCACGGCCGGGCGCTCGGTGACGCGGCGCAGTACCAGCAGCGGTTTGCCCAGCGCCGGGGCTTCTTCCTGGATGCCGCCCGAGTCGGTGAGAATGATGTATGCGCGGTCCATCAGCCAGACGAAGTGCTGGTAGTCCTGCGGGGCGATCAGGTGGATGTTGGGCTTGTCCGAGAGCAGGCCGTAGACGGCTTTCTGCACTTGCGGATTGAGGTGTACCGGATAGACGAAGTCCACGTCGGGGAAGCGCTGGGCAAGCTCGGCCAGGGCCTGGCAGATGCGTTCGAAACCCTTGCCGAAGTTCTCCCGGCGGTGGCCGGTGATCAGCACCACGCGGCGATCCCCGGTGAACTTGGCCAGGGGCGAGTCGGCGGCGGGTGTCCAGTGGGTTTCGTGCAGGTGCTCGCGCATCCACAGCAGGGCGTCGATCACCGTGTTGCCGGTGACCTCGATCTGGTCGATGTTCACCCCTTCGCGCAGGAGGTTGTCGCGCGAGGCCTTGGTCGGCGGGAAATGCAGGTCGGCGATCACCGCGGTGAGGCGGCGGTTGGCTTCTTCCGGCCAGGGCTGGTGGATGTTGCCGGTACGCAGGCCGGCCTCGACGTGCCCCACCGGGATCTGCCGGTGAAAGGCGGTGAGGGCGGCGATGAAACTGGTGGTGGTATCACCGTGGACCAGCACGATGTCCGGCCGATGACGGTCGTAGCTGTCGTCCAGCTTGCCCATCATTTGCAGGGACAGGCTATTGAGCGTCTGCCCCTGGGTCATGACGTCGAGGTCTTCGTCCACCTGCAGTTCGAAGGAGTCCAGCACTTGCTGTAGCATCTCGCGGTGCTGGCCGGTCGAGCAGATGCGTAGTTCGATTTCGGGAGTGCGGCGGAGGACGCGGGCGAGGGGGGCCATTTTGATGGCTTCCGGGCGGGTTCCGAAAACCATGGTGACTTTGTACTTCATCAATTGCTCCTTGGGCGCACCCTTGTGAGGCCGCCTTCGGTTTTCCGTGTGGGATTTTTCCAAGGGCAATAAAAGTCGCTCAAGTCCGGGCTGTCCAGCCGCAATGGGGCGCGCCAGTGATTCAGGTCAGGCATATTGACCTTTTAAGGTCTTCTGTCGCCCCGCTGCAGGCCCCGTCGTCAGTGGGCTGGCGCCGAATTTCCGCCGTCGTGCAGGAAAATTATGGGCAAATTTTTCGAGAGGCCGGTCACGTAGATGCTCAGCGCGGAACTGAAAGCGTTTTATCGAGTTGCAAAGCTCGGAAGTATCACTCAGGCGGCAAAGAAGCTCGGTCTCAGTCAGCCGACCGTGACCACGCAGATCCGCAACCTGGAAAGCCAGTACGCGGTGGAGCTGTTCTATCGCGGCGGACGTCGCCTGACCCTGAGCGACGAGGGTGTGCGCCTGTTGCCAATGGTCGAGGCGTTGCTGCAGCAGGAAGCCGACATCGAGTTCTACCTGCGCAACTGCGGGCAGTTGCAGGGTGCTCTGCGCATCGGTGCCACCTCACCTTATTACGTGCTCGGGCTGATCAAGAGCTTCCGCGAGCGCTTCCCGCAGGTCGAAGTGTCGGTGGAGATCGGCAACTCCCAGCAGGTGCTCGAGTCGCTGATCGAATGCCGGGTGGACCTCGCCGCCTCCTCGCAGCAGGTGGACGATGCGCGCCTGACCCGCGTGGTGCTGGGGAGCGATCCGCTGGTGCTGGCGGTGCACCGCAGCCATCCGCTGGCGGCGCTGCAGTCGGTGAGCCTGGGCGACTTGCGCAACCATTGCCTGCTGATGCGCGAGGCGGGCTCGACGACCCGCCAGCTGACCGAGGCGATGTTGCAGCAGGCGGGGGTGACGCCGGCGTCCATGCTGGAGATCGGCAGCCGCGAGTCGATCCGCGAGGCGGTGATCCGCAACCTCGGCGTGAGCATCATCGCTCGCCAGGAGGTGCCGGATAACCCGCAGCTGTGCGTGCTTCAGATCAAGGGCGCGAGCCTGATCGATGAGTACCTGTATTGCCTGAAGGATCGGCGACAGGCGCGGTTGCCGAGTGCGTTTCTGGCGTTGGCGCAGGTGTAGAGGCTGATTCCTGGCACAGGCCATACCCGCGATTCGTTGGCGGAGCCGGTGCGTGCCCACAGGCTTTCCTGCTTCGGCTTTTGTATTTCAGCGCCGCTTTGGCGCCCGCGGTGAGATCTTGTTTCGCCCCCTCGGGCGACCTCCTTTGGAAAGACCCAAAGGAGGCAAAGGTCTTGCCCCTGTCATCCGGTTTTTCGCCTAGGCGAAAAATTCCCTCGTTGAAGCGAAGTTTCAGGGGCACGCCACGACGGGCCGTCCCTGGCCCATCGTGGCTCTCGCGGCATCCATGCCGCTCAACCCCTGAAACTCCGCTTCAACGAGGCCTCCTGAACGGGGCGGTCCGGAGTGTGCGGCTGTTTCTCTGGAAGTCTTCTATAAGCCGTAGCCGTAGCATGTCTTTCCTACAGGTCGGCTTCGGTTCTGGAGGCAAGACTGGCCCATCTACGCAAATTTTTTCACCCCCATACCCAAATCTGCCTATGGATCTATCGGCGCACTTGGCCCTTTGGCAATAGTGCCGTCGCAATCCGTCCCTAGCATGGACCTCGTTCCTTCACGCCATGGCTCACGCGGCGTGGACCACAAGAAGACGAGGTACCGCCATGCATCCCACCCTCACCGGCACACCGCTCAGCGTGCGCCACATCCGCAAGCGCTTCGGCCAGTTCGTCGCCCTCGACGGCGCGTCGCTGGACGTCAAGGCCGGTGAGCTGGTCTGCCTGCTCGGTCCCTCCGGGTGCGGCAAGACCACGCTGCTGCGCTGCATCGCGGGCCTGGAGCAACAGGACGATGGCAGCCTGCATCTGGGCGAGCGCGATGTCTCGAACCTGCCGCCGCAGGCGCGGGACTACGGCATCCTGTTCCAGTCCTATGCACTGTTCCCCAACCTCACGGTCGAGCAGAACATCGCCTATGGCCTGACCAACGCAAGCAAGGACGAAGCGCGCCGCCGTGTTGCCGGGATGCTCGAACTGGTCGGTCTCACCGGCAGCGAGAAGAAGTACCCCGGCCAACTCTCCGGCGGCCAGCAGCAGCGCGTTGCCATGGCCCGTGCGCTGGCGCCGAGCCCCTCGTTGCTGCTGCTCGACGAACCCATGTCGGCGCTGGACGCCCGCGTCCGCGAGCACCTGTGCGGCGAACTGCGCCAACTGCAGAAGAGCCTGGGCATCACCACCGTGATGGTCACCCACAACCAGGACGAGGCCATGCTGATGGCCGATCGCATCGCGGTGATGAACCACGGCCGCATCGAGCAGTACGGCACCGCCCAGGAAATCTACAGCACCCCGAGCACGCCCTTCGTCGCCGAGTTCGTCGGCCAGGGCAACTGGCTGCCGTTCGAGCGCGGCAGCGATGGCCACGCCCGCGTTGGCAGCCTCAACCTGCGCCTGCACAGCCAGGCGACGAGCGCATCGGGCCGGCTGTTCTGCCGCCCGGAGGCGATCAGCGTGAACCCCGCCGTGCATCAGGAAAACCTGTTCCGCGCGCAGGTCCGCGAGATCACCTTCCTCGGTAACCGTTGCCGCATGAGCTTCGAGCTGGAGCAACTGCCCGGCCACGCGCTGCTGGCGGAGCTCGCGCCCGAAGACATGCCGCGCCTGGGCACGCCGGACATCTGGGTGTCGCTGCCACCGCGCAGCCTGCAGGTGTTCGCCTGAGATGGAAGCCGTGGTGAAACACAGCCCGGCGTTGACCGCCGGCAAGATTCGCGGCGATCTGGGGGATCGCCTGTTCGTCCGGGGCGGCAAGTGCCTGTTGCTGATCCTGTTGACCCTCGCGGTACTGATGCCCCTGCTGGCCATCTTCTGGCGCGGCTTCAGCGGCGAGGCGGGGCAGGGCGGTGGTGTCGCCGCCATGGGCGAGTTGCTGCGCAGCGACAACTTCCACTGGTTGCTGGGCAACAGCCTGAAGGTCTCGGTGAGCGTGGCGTGCATCGTCGTGCCGGCGGCCTACCTGTTCGCCTACGCCCTGCAACGCACGCTGATCCCGGCCAAAGGCCTGTGGCGCGGGATTTCCCTGCTGCCGCTGCTGGCGCCCTCGATGCTGCCAGGCATCGCGCTGATCTACCTGTTCGGCAACCAGGGCCTGCTGCGCCATCTGCTGCCGGACAACATCTACGGTTTCTGGGGCATTGTTCTCGGCGAGGCCATCTACACCTTCCCCCATGCCTTGATGATCCTGCTGTCGGCACTGTCGCTGGCCGATGCGCGCCTGTTCGACGCTGCCTCCAGCATGGGCGCCGGTCCATGGAAAGCCTTCCGCAGCATCACCTGGCCGGCGTCGCGCCAGGGCGTGTTCGCGGCCTTCTGCCTGGTGTTCACCCTGACCATCACCGACTTCGGCGTGCCGGTCGTGGTGGGCGGCGATTACCAGGTGCTGGCCCTGGAAGCCTACAAGGCGGTGGTCGGCCAGCAACAGTTCGGCCGTGGCGCGCAGATCGGCATGATCCTCCTGCTGCCGGCGCTGCTCAGCTTCGCCGTCGACACCTGGCTGCGACGCCGCCAGGGCGACGCCATGAGCGGCCGTGCACAGGTCTACCATCCCAAGCCTTCGCGTCGCCGCGATGCCGCCTTCCTCGCCATCGTCGTGCTGATCAGCGCAGTGCTGCTGGGCGTGCTGGGCATGGCCGTGTACTCCTCGCTGGTGAAGTTCTGGCCGTACAACCTCTCGTTGTCGCTCAACCACTACGACTTCAACACCACCGCCGGCGGCGGCTGGCTGGCCTACCGCAACAGCCTGACCATGGCCGCGTGCACCGCGATCATCGGCAGCGCGCTGATCTTCACCGGCGCCTACCTGATCGAGAAGACCCGCGAGCAGCGCTGGCTGAGCCAACTGCTGCGCATGTTGTGCTTCGTGCCCATGGCCGTGCCGGGGCTCGTGCTGGGCCTGGGCTACGTGTTCTTCTTCAACCTGCCAGGCAACCCGCTGCATGTGTTCTACGGCAGCATGGCGCTGCTGGTGGTGTGCACCATCGCCCACTACCTGACCACCGCGCAGATGACCGCCACCGCCGCGCTGCGTCAGCTCGACGGCGAGTTCGAGGCCGCTGCGCTGTCGCTGAAGATGCCGCTGTGGCGCCACTACCTGCGCGTCACCGTGCCGATCTGCCTGCCGGCACTGCTGGACATCACCCGCTACCTGTTCGTCTCGGCGATGACCACCGTCTCGGCGGCGATCTTCCTCTACAACCCGGACACCATCCTCGCCGCCGTCGCCGTGCTGAACATGGACGACTCCGGCAACGTCGGCGGCGCCGCCGCCATGTCGACCCTGATCCTGCTCACCTCCGCGGCCGTGTCGTTGCTGCTGGCCGGCGCCTCGCGCGGCCTGCTGCGCCGCTCCCAGGCGTGGAGAACCTCATAACACCGCTGGACGCTGTCGCCCTCGTTTGCGCGAGGCTCAACCCCTGACAAACCCGCCCGTGCGGGGAAAAACACTGCCAAGGAGCTCCACATGTTCAAACGTCTTGCCCTCGCCGCCGCCGTGGTAGCCGGTTTCGCCGCCCAGGCCCACGCCGCCGACACCGAACTGACCGTCTACACCGCCCTGGAGCCGGAACAGCTGACCGCCTACAAGCAGGCCTTCGAAGCCGAGAACCCGGACATCAAGATCAAGTGGGTGCGCGACTCCACCGGCATCGTCACCGCCAAGCTGCTGGCCGAGAAGGATCGTCCGCAGGCTGACGCCGTCTGGGGCCTGGCTGCTTCCAGCCTGGCCATCCTCGATCAGCAGGGCATGCTGGAGAAGTACGCGCCCAAGCACCTGGACGCCATCGGCAAGAACTACCGCGACCCGGCCAACCCGCCGGCGTGGGTCGGCATGGACGTCTGGGCCGCGACCATCTGCTTCAACACGGTCGAGGCCGAGAAGCTGGGCCTGGAGAAGCCGGTGAGCTGGCAGGACCTGACCAAGCCGGAATACAAGGGCAAGATCGTCATGCCCAACCCGGCATCCTCGGGCACCGGCTTCCTCGACATCTCCGCCTGGCTGCAGACCTTCGGCGAGAAGCAGGGCTGGGCCTACATGGACGCCCTGCACGAGAACATCGGCCAGTACGTCCACTCCGGCTCCAAGCCGTGCAAGCTGGCCGCCGCCGGCGAGTTCCCGATCGGCATCTCCTTCGAGTACCCGGCCGTGCAGCTCAAGCGCCAGGGTGCGCCGCTGGACATCGTCCTGCCCAAGGAAGGCCTGGGCTGGGAAATCGAAGCCACCGGTATCGTGAAAGGCACCCAGCATGAAGCCGCCGCGAAGAAACTCGCCGACTTCTCTGCCAGCCCGAAAGCCATGGAGCTGTACAAGGAAAACTTCGCCGTGCTGGCCCAGCCGGGCATCGCCAAGCCGCAGACCGAACTGCCGGCCGACTACGAGCAGCGCCTGATCAAGAACGATTTCGCCTGGGCCTCGAAGAACCGCGACGAGATCCTCGCCGAGTGGCGCAAGCGCTATGACGGCAAGTCGGAAAAAGTCGCTCAGAAGTAATTGCCTGAGCGGGGGCTCCCTCTCCCTAGCCCTCTCCCTGAAGGGAGAGGGAACCCTCCGCAGTGGAGCGTGATTCCGCGTTCATCCTGCTGCGCTCCTGATTTTGTTGCCGTTGTTCGCCTGGGCGCACATGGCAGAACCCGCACACCGAACAGCCCCCTCTCCCTTCAGGGAGAGGGTTGGGGAGAGGGGCTCTTCGCCACGCAGGAAACCACCCTATGAGCCACACCCACTGCGACGTCGCCATCGTCGGCGCCGGCATCCTCGGCCTTTCCCACGCCTACGCGGCTGCCCGTCGCGGCCTCTGCGTGCGCGTCTTCGAGCGCACCGCCACGCCCCTGGGGGCCTCGGTACGCAACTTCGGCCAGGCGCTGGTCACCGGCCAGCCGCCGGGCGTGATGTCCGACCTGGCCCGCGCCAGCCGGCCGATCTGGGCGCAGTGGGCGGAAGGCGCGGGGTTCTCCCTGCGTCGCAACGGTTCGCTGCTGTTCGCCCGCAGCGAAGCGGAGGAGCATCTGCTGGAAGCCTTCTGCAGCGGGCGTGCCAGGGAGCTGGACTACCGCGTGGGCCTGTTGCGCGGCAGCGAACTGAACGACCTCTACCAGGGCCATTTCCGCCACCACCGCGCGGCGTTGCTGGGCTTCGACGACCAGCAGCTGTATTCCCGCGAGGCGCTGCCGAGCCTGATCGACTACCTGCGCCGCGAGTATGGCGTGGCGTTCCACTTCTCCACCCTGGTGCGTGACGTCGACACCGGCGTGCTGCGCACGACGGCGGGCACCTTCACCGCCGGGCAGGTGCTCGTCTGCTCCGGGCATGACTACCAGACCCTGCTGGCCGAGGTCATTGCGCCGCTGGAGCCACAGGTGTGCCGCCTGCAGATGCTGCGCGCCCGCCCGCAGGTCGACTTCGGTCTCGCTCATTCGATCCTCACCGGCTTGAGCTGCGTACATTACGGCGCCTTCTCCGATCTGCCCGAGGCCGAGGCAGTGCGCGAGCAGGTCCGCCGCGAGACGCCGGAGCTGGAAAAGCAGGGCATCCACCTGCTGGTCAGCCCCACGCCCCATGGCGAGCTGATCATCGGCGATTCCCACCATTACGGCAGCGACGCGGCGCCGTTCAACGCCGAGTTCGTCGACCGGCTGCTGCTGGAGCTGGCCGAGGACACCCTGGGCATGCGCGTCGACGTGGTCGAGCGCTGGCAGGGCGTGTATGGCTCGCGCGGACCGGGGCCGTTCTCGGTGCTGCAGGCCGCCGACGGCATCACCGCCGTGCTGATGCATACCGGCGTGGGCATGAGCATCGGTCCGGCGCTGGGCGAGCGCACTGTCGCGGCGCTGTTTGGCTGAGGCCTGTCACACGGCTGTCATTCGTCATTCATGGGCCTCTGATAACACCAGAGGGGGGGCGTGATCTGCTCTTCGTAGGAGCGAGCTTGCTCGCGAACAGTCCGTGCCGTGCGGGTTCGCGAGCAAGCTCGCTCCTACAGGGCCGGTTTCAAGCCCGCATTACGGCCTCAAGAACCGCAGCCCCATGAACCACAGCATCGTCCAGAGCCATCAGGATTCCGACCTGTTCGGCCTGCTTTATGGCTTCAGCTTCCGCCCCGACCAGCCTGGCCTGGAGATCGACTCACCCACCGCCCTGCAACGCCTGCGCGAGCCACGCGCGGCAGATGAATTCCTCTGGCTGCATTTGAACCTCGCGCACGCGGCCTGCGAGCGCTGGATGAAGTCGCACCTGGAGCTGCCCGACTACTTCTTCGAGACCCTGCGCGAAGGCTCGCGCTCCACCCGCATCGAGCATGTGGATGGCGCGTTGCTGGCGGTGGTCAACGACGTGGTGTTCGATTTCGGCAGCCGCATGTCCTCGGACGTCGCCACCCTCTGGGTCTGCGCCCGTGGCCGCCTGCTGGTCACCGCCCGTGCGCAGCCGCTGCGCTCGGTGGATACGCTGCGCTCCTCGGTGAAGCACGGCGAGCGCTTCAATTCGCCGCTGGAACTGCTGATCCACCTGCTGCGCGACCAGGGCGAAATCCTCACCCGCATCGTCCGCGAGACCAGCATCAGCGTGGACCGCATCGAGGACCAGCTGCTGTCCTCGCGCCTCTCCGCCAGCCGCGCCGACCTGGGCGCCATGCGCCGTGTGCTGGTGCGCCTGCAACGCCTGCTTGCGCTGGAGCCGGGCTCGCTGATGCGCCTGCTCAACCGCCCGCCGGTGTGGCTGACGGAGGACGACGTGCGCGTGCTGCGCGAGGCCACCGAGGAGTTCTCCCTGGTGATCAATGACCTCACCGCGCTGGGCGAACGCATCAAGCTGCTGCAGGAAGAGATCGCCGCGAAGATCAACGAGCAGAGCAACCGCACGCTGTTCACCCTCACCGTGGTCACGGTGCTGGCGTTGCCGATCAATATCATCGCCGGCTTCTTCGGCATGAACGTCGGCGGTATTCCCTTCTCCAGCGATCCGGAAGGCTTCTGGATTCTGGTGGTCCTGGTGGCCAGCTTCACCGCCCTGGCCGGGCGCTGGGCGTTCCGCAAGCGCGACGACTACTGACGGAGCCTCCCTGTTGCGGCGGGCCATGCCCGCGATCGCGCGCATGGCGCGCTCCTACAGGCCTACGCCGGCGTAACCAGCCTGCGTAGGAGCGGACTCTGTCCGCGATGTGCTGCAGGCCAGCTCGGAGCAGCCGGAAAACGATCGCGGACGGAGTCCGCTCCTACGCTCGGGCCAAACCTCGCCTAGGCAAAAAAAGACCGGCCCAATGGCCGGTCGAGGGGGAAGAATTCGTCGTCAGCGGCAGACGCGGGCGATGGCCGCCGCCAGGTGGTCCAGGCGCTCGCCGTCGAGGCCGGCGATGTTGGCGCGGCCGCTGCTCACCAGGTAGATGCTGTGCTCCTCGCGCAGGATGCGCACCTGCTCGGCCTGCAGGCCGGTGTAGGAGAACATGCCGCGCTGGATGGCGATGTGCGCGAAACGCTCCGCCAGCCCATGGGGACGCAGGGCCTCGACCAGGCCGATGCGCAGGTCGGCGATACGTCCGCGCATGCCGTCCAGTTCTTCCAGCCAGAGATTCTTCAGCTCCGGATCGCCAAGGATGGTGGCGACCACCTCCGCGCCGTGGGCCGGCGGGGTGGACCAGAGGTTGCGGGCGAACAGCGCCAGCTGGCTGCGGATGTCAGTGAGCTTGTCGGCGTTTTCGGCGCAGACGATCAGCGCGCCGACGCGGTCGCGGTAGAGGCCGAAGTTCTTCGAGCAGGAGCTGGTGATCAGCACCTCCGGCAGGCTTTCGGCGAGCAGGCGCACGGAGTAGGCGTCCTCTTCCAACCCGTCGCCCAGGCCCTGGTAGGCGAAGTCCAGCAGCGGCAGCAGTTCGCGGCGGCGGACGATTTCCAGCACGCGCTGCCACTGGTCATGATCCAGGTCAAAGCCGGTGGGGTTGTGGCAGCAGGCGTGCAGCAGCACCACGTCGCCCTGGGGAATCTTCTCCAGCATGGCGAACATGGCATCCGCGTCGAGCCGGTTGTCCGCGCCGACGTAGGGGTAGTGCTTGATCGGCACGCCGACGGCGGCGAACAGGGTCTCGTGGATCGGCCAGGTCGGGTCGCTCAGCCAGATGCTCTTGCCCGGCAGGCAGTGGGCGATGAACTCCGCCGCCAGGCGCAGGGCGCCGGTGCCGCCCGGCGTCTGGGTGGCATCGGCGCGGGCATCGGCCAGCAGCGGCGAGGTGACGCCCAGCACCAGCTCGCACAGGCGCGCGGCAAACAGCGCGTCACCGTGACTGCCGACGTAGCTCTTGGTGGTCTCGGTATCGACCAGGCGCTGTTCGGCGAGCTTCACCGCGCGGGGGATCGGCGTGAGGCCCTGGGCGTCCTTGTAGACGCCCACGCCAAGGTCGAGCCGCGCGGGATTGGGGTCCGCCCGGTAGGCTTCGAGCAGGCCCAGGATCGGGTCGCCCGGTACGCGGGTGACCTTGGCGAAATGGCTCATTTGCGTCCCTCTGCTTTCGCGGCCAGCTCGTCGGTGCGTGCGGCCATGATGAAGTCGTTGCGGTGCAGGCCCTTCAGTTCGTGGCTCCACCAGGTAACGGTGACCTTGCCCCATTGGGTCAGCAGGTCGGGGTGGTGGCCTTCTTCCTCGGCGATGGCGCCCACCGCGTTGGTGAAGGCCAGGGCGTGCCTGAAGTTCTTGAACAGGAAGACCCGCTCCAGTTCCATGTGATTGTCGCGGACCTCGATGTTCCAGTCCGGAATCTGCTTGATCAGCACCGCCAGTTCTTCGTCGGACACCTTCGGGGCGTCGGCGCGGCAGGCTTCGCAATGGGCTTGGGTAAGTGCGGTCATCAAAGGTTCTCCTTGTCGTGGGGTGGCATAGGAGTGCGCCCGCGAACCATCTTAGGCTCGCGAGCCTGTCTCATCCTAGGCACAGATGGGATCGATTGCAGCGGATCAGGCGGCCTGTTTCGGCGGAAACTTCGGCGCGTGCAGGCCCAGGCGCATGGCTTCGCGCACCAGCGCCATGATGTCCTCATGGGCCAGTTCGAACAGACGCTTGAGCTCGGGCAGCACGAAATACAGGGGCTGCAGGATGTCGATGCGGTACGGCGTGCGCATGCATTCCAGCGGGTCGAAGGCCCGGTGCTCGGGTTCGCCGGAGAGGCTGTAGACCGTCTCCTTGGGCGAGGAAAGGATGCCGCCACCGTAGATGCGCAGGCCCTGCGAGGTATCCAGCAGGCCGAATTCGATGGTCATCCAGTACAGGCGGGCGAGATACACCCGCTCTTCCTTGCTGGCGGCCAGGCCGAGCTTGCCGTAGGTGTGGGTGAACTCGGCGAACCAGGGGTTGGTGAGCAGCGGGCAGTGGCCGAAGATCTCGTGGAAGATGTCCGGCTCCTGCAGGTAGTCCAGTTCTTCCGGAGTGCGGATGAAGGTGGCGACGGGGAACTGCTGGCTGGCCAGCAGCTCGAAGAAGGTCTGGAAGGGGATCAGCGCCGGCACCCGCGCCACACGCCAGCCGGTGGCGGCCTGGAGCACCTGGTTGACTTCGCCCAGTTGCGGGATGCGCTCATGGGGCAGGCCGAGCTGCTCGATGCCGTCCAGGTATTCCTGACAAGCGCGGCCCTCGATCACTTTCAATTGACGAGTGATCAGGGTATTCCAGACCTGATGCTCGGTTTCCGGGTAGTGGATGAAACCGTCTTCGTCAGGTTGGCGGGCCACGTACTGCGATGTCTTCATGGAGCCTCCGGCGTCGAGCTGCCTGTTCTTGTGATGACTCACAAATAGCGCGGCGCGTGCCGGCGAACAGCCCCCCTGGTGCGGCTCTGGCAAGCGCCATGCGCGGTAATTCGTAAAGAAATGATTACGCTGCGCGGCGTGGGCACCCGGCAATGGCTTGAAGGTGCGGTCATCTGTCACATATTCTTGACGGTAAATTCCGGCCGCCATGCGAAAATCCGTGCCGGAGCGCCCACCACAACGACAACCACGGGCCCGCCATGCGCATCAAAGTGCACTGCCAGAACCGCGTCGGCATCCTGCGCGACATCCTCAACCTGCTGGTCGACTACGGCATCAACGTCAACCGCGGCGAAGTCGGCGGCGAGCAAGGCAACGCCATCTACCTGCTCTGTCCGAACCTCATCAACCTGCAGTTCCAGTCGCTCAAGCCCAAGCTCGAAGCGGTGCCCGGCGTGTTCGGCGTCAAGCGCGTCGGCCTGATGCCCAGCGAGCGCCGCCACCTGGAGCTGAATGCGCTGCTGGCGGCGCTGGAATTCCCGGTGCTGTCCATCGACATGGCCGGGCAGATAGTCGCGGGCAACCGCGCCGCCGCCCAGCTGCTGGGCGTTCGCGTCGACGAAGTACCGGGCATCCCTCTGTCGCGCTACGTCGAGGATCTCGACCTGCCGGAGCTGGTGCGGGCCAACAAGGCACGCATCAATGGCCTGCGGGTGAAGGTGAAGGGCGATGTGTTCCTCGCCGACATCGCGCCGCTGCAGACTGAACACGACGAAAGTGAAGCATTGGCCGGCGCCGTGCTCACCCTGCACCGTGCCGACCGCGTCGGCGAGCGCATCTACAACGTACGGCGCCTGGAGCTGCGCGGCTTCGACAGCATCTTCCAGAGTTCGCGGGTGATGGCTGCCGTGGTGCGCGAGGCACGCCGCATGGCGCCGCTGGACGCGCCACTGCTGATCGAGGGCGAGACCGGCACCGGCAAGGAGCTGCTGGCCCGCGCCTGCCACCTCGCCAGCCCGCGCGGACAGTCGCCATTCATGGCGCTGAACTGCGCCGGCCTGCCCGAATCCATGGCCGAGACCGAACTGTTCGGCTACGGCCCAGGCGCCTTCGAAGGCGCGCGCCCGGAAGGCAAGCTCGGCCTGCTGGAGCTCACCGCCGGCGGCACGCTGTTCCTCGACGGTGTCGGCGAGATGAGCCCGCGGTTGCAGGCCAAGCTGCTGCGCTTCCTGCAGGACGGCTGCTTCCGCCGCGTGGGCAGCGACGAGGAGGTGTACCTGGATGTGCGGGTGATCTGCGCGACCCAGGTGGATCTGTCCGAGCTCTGCACCAAGGGCGAGTTCCGTCAGGACCTCTACCACCGTCTCAACGTGCTGTCGCTGCACATTCCACCGCTGCGCGAATGCCTGGACGGCCTGGAGCCGCTGGTGGAGCACTTCCTCGACCAGGCCAGCCGGCAGATCGGCTGTGCGCTGCCCAAGCTCTCGCCGCAGGCACTGGACCGTCTGGGCCGCTACCACTGGCCGGGTAACGTACGGCAGCTGGAGAACGCGCTGTTCCAGGCGGTCTCGCTGTGCGAAGGCGGCACCATCCGCCCCGAGCACATCCGCCTGCCGGACTATGGCGCACCGCATCCGCTGGGGGACTTCTCCCTGGAAGGCGGGCTGGATGCCATCGTCGGCCGGTTCGAGAGGGCCGTTCTGGAGCGCCTCTACCGCGAGCACCCGAGCAGCCGGCAACTGGGCAAGCGCCTGGGGGTGTCGCACACCACCATTGCCAACAAGCTGCGGATGCATGGGTTGGGGCACAACGAGGAGTCCTGAGCGCGCTCCCCTGTAGGGGCGAGCCCTGCCTGCGATCCGCCGGAAAGGCCAGCGCACTGTGACTTGGGTGTTTCTGCGTCGCTTCGGCGTACGCATGACCTTTGTTTTTCGCCCCCTTGGGCGAGTTACTTTGCCAAGCGACGCAAAGTAACCAAAGGTCTTGCCCCTCCATCCGGTTTTTCGCTTAGGCGAAAAATCCCCTCGTTGGATCGAAGTTTCAGGGGCACGAACTAGGCGTCCCCCCACGAAGGGCCATCCCTGGCCCATCGTGGCTCTCGCGGCATCCATGCCGCTCAACCCCTGAAACTCATCCAACGAGGCCTCCTGAAAGGGGCCGTCTGGTGCGTGCGGATGTTTCTCTGGAATACTTCACGTGGCAGCATGACGTACTTCGCGTAGAGATCTTATCCGCGATCCGTTCTTAGGGTTGCGGGACTTCTGTCACCAGGTCCTGGGCCTGTACCCCTTCACGCAAGCCCGTACCTCATCGTCGATCACATTCCCCGGCTTGATGCAGTCGGACAGCTTGCGTGGGCTGTCGCTATAGGGCGAGGCCGCGGGCGCCGCGCCGACTTCGGTCGGAGACAGGCCCAGCCGGCTTTGCAGGACCACCCAGCGCTCCGCCAGCCATGCATGGCTGGCCGGATCACGCCACAGGGTGGTGCCGGCGGCGAGCGTCAGCAACGGAACGAGAAACCACAGCAGCGGCTTCACCAGCATCCGCCAGTTGCGCTTCGGGCCTTCGGGCGGCTTCTGCCGGTTCTGTTGCCGGACCTGCTCCCAGTAATAGTCGCGATCGCGGTCGCTCATCGAATGTCATTCCGCCGGGGGGATGACTGAAGAGTAATGGCTGGCGCTGCCCGCGGCGAGGCGCGATCAGCGGTCCTTGTGACGGGCTTCGCGCGCCGCCATATTGGTTTGCATGGCTGCTCCCCGAACCTCCTCCCGCGCCCAGCGAGCCGATGTGCTGTCCACCTTCCATCCGGCGGTGGCCGGCTGGTTCCGTGCGCACTTCCCGGCACCGACCCAGGCGCAGGTGCTGGCCTGGCCGGCGATCCAGGCGGGCGAGTCGACCCTGGTGGCGGCCCCCACCGGTTCGGGCAAGACGCTCACGGCTTTCCTGGCCGCCATCGATACCCTGGTCCGCGAAGGGTTGGCGAACGGTGGCCAGTTGCCCGACCGCACCAGCGTGGTCTACGTCTCGCCGCTCAAGGCGCTGTCCAACGACATCCGCATCAACCTCGACGAGCCCCTGGCCGGCATCCGCGCCGCGCTGGTGAAGAGGGGCTTGCCGGAGGTGGAAATCCGCACCGCGGTGCGTACCGGCGACACGACGTCCAGCGAGCGCGAGGCCATGCGCCGGCGCGTGCCGCACATCCTGGTCACCACGCCGGAATCGCTCTACGTACTGCTCGGATCGGAATCCGGCCGGGCCATGCTGGCCGGCGCGCGCAGCGTGATAGTCGATGAAATCCATGCCATCGCCGCGAGCAAGCGCGGCAGCCACCTGGCGCTGTCGCTGGAGCGCCTGCAGGCGCTGTGCGAGGGGCCGCTGGTACGGATCGGCCTGTCTGCCACGCAGAAGCCCATCGAGGCGGTGGCGGGCTTCCTCGTGGGTCGTCACCAGGCCTGCCGCATCGTCGACATCGGCTACACCCGCCAGCGCGACCTGGGGCTGGAAGTGCCGGCGGCGCCGCTGGAAGCGGTGATGTCCCACGATGTCTGGGACAAGGTCTATGACCGCCTGGCCGAGCTGGCCAACCAGCACCGCACCACGCTCATCTTCGTCAACACCCGGCGTCTGTCCGAACGCATCACCCGGCACCTGGCCGAGCGCATCGGTGCCGGCTGGGTGGCGGCGCACCACGGCAGTCTGTCCAAGGAGCAGCGCCTGGGCGCCGAGCGGCGGCTCAAGGCCGGCCAGCTGCGCGTGCTGGTGGCCACCGCTTCCCTGGAGCTGGGCATCGATATCGGCGACGTGGAGCTGGTCTGCCAGATCAGCTCGCCGCGCTCCATCGCGGCCTTCCTGCAGCGTGTCGGACGCTCCGGCCACAGTGTCGGCGGGACGCCCAAGGGACGGCTGTTCCCGACCTCGCGGGACGACCTGATCGAGTGCGTGGCGCTGCTCGACAGCGTGCGCCGCAACGAGCTCGATACGTTGAGCATTCCCCATGCGCCGCTGGATGTCCTGGCCCAGCAGATCATCGCCGAGGTGGCCTGCCGGGAATGGCAGGAGGATGCGCTATTCGTACTTTTCACCGCGGCGCAGCCCTATGCCGACCTCGACCGGGAAAGCTTCGACGCCCTGCTGCGCACCCTGGCCGAGGGTTATGCCAGCCGCAGCGGCCAGCGTGGCGCCTATCTGCACCGCGACGCCGTGCACCAGCGCCTGCGTGGCCGACGTGGCGCCAGGCTGGCGGCCGTGACCTCGGGCGGCACCATCCCCGAGTCGGGCGATTACTGCGTGGTGCTGGAACCCCAGGGGCTCAACGTCGGCACGGTGAACGAGGACTTCGCCGTGGAAAGCCTGGCCGGCGACGTGTTCCAGCTGGGCAATGTCTCCTACCGCATCATGCGCGTTGAGCCGGGGCGGGTGCGGGTCGAGGACGCCCACGGCCAGCCGCCGAACATTCCCTTCTGGCTCGGCGAGGCGCCCGGGCGCAGCGACGAGTTGTCCATCAGCGTTGCACGCCTGCGCGGACAACTGGACGAACTGCTTGTGCAGGGGCAGGACGAGCCCGAACCGCTGGCACGTGCCATCGACTGGCTGCAGGACCAGTTGGGCCTGGGCGAGGGCGCGGCGCGGCAGTTGGTGGAATACCTGGCGCGCGCCCGTCACGCCCTGGGCGCGCTGCCCACGCGCAGGACGCTGATCCTCGAGCGCTTCTTTGACGAGTCCGGCGGCATGCAGCTGGTTCTTCATTCGCCCTACGGCAGTCGTGTGAACCGCGCCTGGGGCCTGGCATTGCGCAAGCGCTTCTGCCGCACCTTCAATTTCGAGCTGCAGGCCGCTGCCACCGAGGACGCCATCGTTCTCTCCCTGGCCACCAGCCACAGCTTCGCGCTGGACGAAGTGTGGCGCTACCTGCACTCCCATACTGCCGAGCAGGTGCTGATCCAGGCGCTGCTCGATGCGCCGCTGTTCGGCGTGCGCTGGCGCTGGAACGCCGCCACCGCGCTGGCCTTGCCGCGGTTTTCCGCTGGCCGCAAGGTACCGCCGCCGCTGCAGCGCATGCGCAGCGAAGACCTGCTGGCCTCGGTGTTCCCCGATCAGGTCGCGTGCCTGGAGAACATCGTCGGCGAGCGCGAGATTCCCGATCATCCGCTGGTGGCGCAGACCCTCGACGACTGCCTGCACGAGGCCATGGACAGCGAAGGCTGGCTAGCACTGCTGCGGCGCATGGAGCGTGGCGAAATCACCTTGTTGGCGCGCGACCTGCCGGCGCCGTCGCCGCTGGCGGCGGAAGTGTTGTCGGCCAGTCCCTACGCCTTCCTTGATGATGCGCCGCTGGAAGAGCGCCGCACCCAGGCCGTGCAGAGCCGCCGCTGGACCGACCCGGAAAGCGCCGATGACCTTGGCGCGCTGGATGCCGAAGCCATCGCCGCGGTGCGCGCCGAGGTCTGGCCGCAGGCGCGCGATGCCGACGAGATGCATGAGGCGCTGACCGGCCTGGGCGGCATCCGCGATAGCGAAGCACAGGCCAATGAGGGCTGGCCGCGGCTGCTCAAATGTTTGACCAGGGCCGGCCGGGCGACTTGCCTGCAGTTGCCCGCCGGCGCCGTTTGGGTGGCAGCGGAGCGGGTGAGCCAATGGCATGCAATACATCCGCAGGCCACGGCCGAACCCGTGCTCGACCTACCGCCAGCGCTGCGGGAAACCTGCACGGCCGACGAGGCGCAAGTCGAACTGGTGCGGGCGCGCCTGACCGGTTTCGGCCCGCGGCTGGTGCATGAGCTGGCGCAGGACCTGGGCATTTCCGCAGGCGAAGCCAGCTTCGCCCTGGCCAGCCTGGAGCGTGAAGGCTACGTGCTGCGCGGGCGCTTCACGCCCGGCGCAGCCGAGGAAGAATGGTGCGAGCGCCACCTGCTGGCGCGCATCCATCGTTACACGGTCAAGCGTCTGCGCCGGGAGATCGAACCGGTGGCACGGGCGGATTTCATGCGCTTCCTGTTCGACTGGCAGCGCGTCTCTGCCGGAACGCGGACACGCGGGGCGGAGTCGCTGGCCGGCGTGCTCAGCCAGCTGGAGGGCTTCCAGGCCGCCGCCAGCGCCTGGGAAAGCGACATCCTGCCCAGCCGTGTGGCCGACTACGGGATCAACTGGCTGGACGACCTGTGCCGCGCCGGTCGTATCGTCTGGGCGCGCCTGCCGGGCCGAACGGCGGTGAAAGGGCGGGGAGGGCCGCTGAAGAGCACGCCCATCGTGCTGCTGCCGCGCGCGCAGATGGCGCAATGGAGCATGCTGTGCGCGGGTCAAGCGGATGCCGAGCTTTCCGCCAAGGGCCACAAGGTACTGGACGTGCTCAAGGAGCACGGCGCGTCCTTCTTCGAAGAGCTGGCCAGCGACAGTCACCTGTTGCGTACGGAGCTGGAAACCGTACTGGGCGAGTTGGTAGCGGCGGGGCGGGTGAATGCCGACAGCTTCGCCGGCCTGCGCGCGTTACTGATGCCGGCGGCGCGGCGTCATCCGCAACGGCGCTCGCGTACGCCGCTGTTCGGCATGGCCGACGCCGGGCGCTGGGCTATGCTGCGCCGCACTTCGCTGGAGCCGGGCGCGCGGTTGCCTGTGGAAGTGCTCGAACACGTCGCCATGACCCTGCTGCGCCGCTACGGTGTGGTCTGCTGGCGCCTGCTGGACCGCGAGGCCGATTGGCTGCCGCCCTGGCGCGACCTGCTGCGGGTCTACCATCGCCTGGAAGCGCGCGGGGAAATCCGTGGCGGGCGCTTCGTCGCCGGGCTGACCGGCGAGCAGTTCGCCCTGCCCGAAGCCGTCGGCCTGCTGCGCGAGGTGCGCCGCCGCGAGGCGAGCGGCGAGTGGGTGGTGGTTTCGGCGGTCGATCCATTGAACCTGGCCGGCACCCTGCTGCCGGGGCGCAAGGTGCCGGCGGTGAGCGGCAACCGCGTGCTCTATCGCGATGGTGCGCCGGCGGGCGCGTTGATCGCCGGCGAAGTGGAGCTGTTCGCGGAGCTGGCGCCGGACGACCAGGCCCGCGCGCGGGAACTGCTGATTCGCCGCTGAAACCTCAGAAGCGAATACGCCCGGTGAACGCATCCTTGAGCATCACCCAGTCGCCCATCAGCGACCACAGCGGATATTTGAAGGTGGCCGGGCGGTTCTTCTCGAACACGAAGTGGCCGACCCAGGCGAAGCCGTAGCCGGCCAGCGGCATGGCCAGCAGCCACAGCCAATGCCCGCTGACCAGGGCGTAGGCGAGGATCGACAGTACCAGCAGGCTGCCCACGTAATGCAGGCGCCGGCACACGGCATTGCTGTGTTCCTGCAGGTAGTAGGGGTAGAACTCGGCAAAGCTCTGGAATCGATCGGCGGTCTGGGTGCTCATGACGCACTTCCTATTCTTGTGATGCCTTCAGTTTAGGCCCGCTCCAGCGCTTGCGGGTGACCCTGGGCGCCAGTTTAGTGTCCGCGCGCTGCCAGTCGGATTGGCGCCTGGATCAACTGGAAAAGGAATGCACCGAAGTGGACATGGCTGAATTCAAATGGGCGGCGGTCGTGTTCGGCATGCTGCTGGGGCTGGGAATCACCCGGGTACTGTCCAGCGTGGTGGCGGCTATCCGCTCACGCAGGACTGCCGGGATGGATTGGGTGGCATTGGCCTGGGCCGCCTGTGTCTTCGCGACGCAGCTGGAACAGTGGTGGGCGTTCGCCGATTTCAGCCAGATCGTCAAGCAGTGGACGTTCCTGACCTTCCTCACCCTCATCAGCTCGCCGTTGCTGCTCTACTTCACCGCCGCGCTGATCCTGCCCAACCATGAACTCAAGCCCGGCGAGGACCCTCGTGAACTCTTCAGCCAGCACGGTCGGTGGGCGCTGATGTTCATCGCGCTCTACTACGTGTTGAACCTGGTCGAGACGCAGTATTTCTGGCACGAGTCGCTGCTCAACGGTTGGGCAGGGTTGAATCTGCTGCTGATCGTTCTGCCCCTGCTGGCCTTCTTCGCCCATGACCGGAGGGCGCGCCTGATTGCGCTCTGCAACCTGGGTCTGACCGGCGTGTTCATCTTCGTCGATATCAGTATTCCCGTTCCGGTCGACTAATCCGGCAGGCGTTGCGCTGGCCTGCTCGTTCTATAAACTGGGCGGCGCCCGCCGGTCGGACGGGGACCGCGTGGGGTGATACCGCATTCGCCTGCCGAGTGGGCGGATGCGGCCAGAACAATAATCGAGCAAGACGAGCCGAGCATGCCTGAGCGTACGACCCTGTCCAGTTGGGTGCGGGGGATCGTCCAGTCCCTGGAACTGGAGGGTCTCGACAGCCGAGCGCTGTTCGCCGAACTGGGGCTGGATTTTGCTGCCCTCGACGACCCCGATGCGCGCTTCCCGCAGGATGCCATGAGCCGCCTGTGGAACCGCGCCGTGGAGCTGTCCGGCAACCCGGCCATCGGCCTGAACATTGCTCGCGTGCATACGCCGGCGTTCCCCGTGGTGGGTTACGCGCTGATGTCCAGCCGCAACCTGGGCGAAGGTTTCGAGCGTTTGGAGCGCTACCAGCGGATCATTGCCGAGGGCGCCGACCTGACCTTCCGCCGCCTGCCCGAGGGCTGCCTGTACCGCATCGTGGTGCATGGTGATCGCCTGCCGGTGCCACGCCAGAGCGCGGAGTGCTCGCTGGCGAGCCTGATCGCGATGCTGCGCTGGATCACCGGGCGGACGATCAAGCCGCTGGAAGTGCGCCTGGCGGGCGAGGCGCCTCCGGACATCGAGCCTTACCGCGAGCTGTTCCAGGCGCCGCTGAGCTTCGGCCATGCGGACTGCGCGATGCTGTTCTCCCACGAGGACATGAGCGCGCCACTGCCCACTGCCAATGAGGAGCTGGCGCGCCTGCACGACCGTTTCGCCGGGGAATACCTGGCGCGTTTCGTCAGCAGCCGCTTCAGCCACCAGACGCGCCAGGTGCTGTGCCGCCTGCTGCCCCAGGGCGAGCCCAAGCGCGAGAGCGTGGCGCAGGCGCTGCACCTGTCCGAGCGAACCCTCCAGCGCCGCTTGCAGGAAGAGGGCACGAGCTACCAGCAACTGCTCGACGATACCCGCCGCGAACTGGCCCAGCAGTACCTCGCCACGCCGCGCATGACGCTGCTGGAAATCGCCTACCTGCTGGGGTTCTCGGAGCCGAGCAACTTTTTCCGCGCCT
The DNA here is from genome assembly GCF_022380625.1 of Pseudomonas sp. DP-17. Taxonomy (NCBI): domain Bacteria; kingdom Pseudomonadati; phylum Pseudomonadota; class Gammaproteobacteria; order Pseudomonadales; family Pseudomonadaceae; genus Pseudomonas; species Pseudomonas sp. DP-17. The sequence continues at coordinate 47,334 of NZ_JAKSXG010000019.1, read as the reverse complement.
TCCGCCGTTGGTTCGGCAAGACGCCGGGGGAGTACCGCGAGGAGCTTTGAGCTGTTGTAGAAGCGAGCTTGCTCGCGAACCGCCTGACGCTGGAGCTTCCGGGAAATCTGTTCGCGAGCAAGCTCGCTCCTACAAGGGCTGCACCACGTGCCAGCGCTCCCGACATGCGCGTTTGTAGGATGGGTATCGCTGCGCTCCACGCCATCCTACGACGTGCTCAACCTGCAACCCAGGTTGCAGGGGCGATCAGTGCCGCCAGAAAGCCGGGGTGAACAGCACCAGCACGGTGATGATCTCCAGGCGCCCCAGCAGCATGCCGCCGCAGAGCAGCCACTTGGCGGCATCCGGCAGCGAGGCGAAGTTGCCCGAGGGGCCGATGATCGGGCCCATGCCCGGGCCGACGCCGGCCACGGTGCTGGCCGCGCCGGTGAGCGAGGTCATCCAGTCCAGGCCGAGGAACGACAGGCCCAGCGCCAGGCCGCCGACGGTGGCGCCGAAGAAGAACGAGAAGGTCAGGATCGAGCGCACGATCTCTTCGTCCAGGCGATGGCCGTTGTAGCTCTGCTTGAGCACCGCGCGCGGGTGGATCAGCTGGTAGAGGCTGGCGCGCAGCAGGGTGTAGGCCACCTGGAAGCGGAAGATCTTGATACCCCCGGCGGTGGAACCGGAACAGCCGCCGATGAAGCCCAGGTAGAAGAACAGCATGATCGAGAAGTGACCCCAAAGGCCGTAGTCGCCCAGGGCGAAACCGGTGGTAGTCATCACGGAGGTCACGTTCACCGCCACGATACGGAAGGCGTCGAACCAGGCCAGGCCCGAATTCACCGAATACCAGGTGCCCATCACCAGCCAGGTGAACACCAGCAGACCGAGGAAACCATGCACCTGGTGGTCGCGGATCAGTGCCCTGCGATTGCCGCGCAGGGTGGAGACATAGAGCACGAAGGGAATGCTGCCCAGGATCATCACCATCACCGCGACCCAGTGCACCGCCGGTTGGTGCCACTTGGCCAGCGACTGGTCGGAAGTGGAGAAGCCGCCGGTGGAGATCGCCGACATGGCGTGGTTGAGCGAGTCGAACAGGCCCATGCCGGCCCACCAGAAGGCCAGGGTGCCCGCGATGGTGATGGCGACGTACACCCCGACTATGTACTTGGCCACCATGTGCGAGCGCGGCATGACCTTGTCGGAGCGGTCGGAGGATTCGGTCTGGAACAGGCGCATGCCGCCGATGCGCAGCATGGGCAGGATCGCCACCGCCATGGCGATGAAGCCGATACCGCCCAGCCAGTGCAGTAGCGAGCGCCAGATGAGGATGCCCGGCGACATCTTGTCCAGCCCGGATAACACGGTCGAGCCGGTGGCGGTGATGCCCGACATGCTCTCGAAGATCGCGTCGGTGAAGCTGATGTGCCTCGCGAACATGAAGGGCAGGGAGGAGAAGAAGCAGACGATCACCCAGCTCGACACCGTGAGCATGTACATGTCCCGCGGGCGCAGGTGTACCTGCTCCGGGCGGCCGGGGATGACCAGGCCCAGGCCGCAGGTGAAGGTGATGATCGCCGACCAGATGAACGGGTGCAGCTCGTTGGCGCGGCCGTAATACAGCAAGGTGGCCATGGGGACCAGCATGGCGACCGCCAGCGTGATCACGAAGATGCCGATGATGAATCCGAGAGTACGAAGTGTCGGCAGGGCCATGCGCTGAGGTCTGAATCCAGTGGGAATCGGCCATTTTACCTGCCGTCTGCCGAGAGTAAACCGCGTGACGCCGTTCCCCTTTACAAGATGCGCAGCGAGCGTGGGCTTGGTCTTTCCCGGACAAATGCGAACCCTTTGCGTCTACAATGGCGGCTTTCGAGATTGACTGGAGGCAGCCCATGGAGGCTCTCGACGCGTTGCTCAACCGTGTGTCCCATGCCCGCCTGAGCGAGCCGGCGCCGTCCGCCGAGCAACTGGACCGCCTGTTCCGCAGTGCCTTGCGCGCCCCGGACCATGGGCAACTGCGCCCCTGGCGTTTCCTCACCGTGGAAGGCGAGGCGCGCAAGGAACTGGGCGAGTTGTTCGCCCGCGCCGTGGCGGCCAATGAGCCGGACGGCAAGCCCGAGGCGCTGGACAAGGCGCGCGCCATGCCGTTGCGCGCGCCGTTGCTGGTGGTGGCCGTAGCGCGGCTGCAGGATCACCCCAAGGTGCCGGAAATCGAGCAGTGGCTGGCGGCGGGTTGCGCCGCCCACGGCATCATCCAGGCGGCCTACGTCGAAGGATTGGGCGCGATGTGGCGCACCGGCGCCATGGCGTTCGATCCGCTGGTGCGCGAAGGCCTGGGCCTGGCCGAGAACGAGCGCATCGTCGGTTTCATCTACCTCGGCACGCCGGTCGGCGAGCTGCGCCGCCCGGCACCGCTGGACCCGGCCGGGTTCGTCAGCGCCTGGCGGGGCTGAGCGGCAATTCCAGGCGCACCGTCCAACCGCTGGCGCGGGCGCGCCAGAGCAGGTGGCCGCCCTGCCAGGCGGCCAGGCGTCGTGCCGCAGGCAGGGCGTCTGGCAGCCAGGCCCGTGCCTGCGGGTCGTAGCCTTGCAGGTCCAGGCGCAGTTCGCCGTGCGCGGAGCTGAGCGACAGTTCCAGCGCAGCATGCGGATGGCGCCTCAGCGCCCCTTCCAGCAAGGCATCCAGTGCCTCGCCCAGCGCATCCGGCCAGCTTTCCAGCGGCCAGGTGCCGCTCAGCGGCAGGCTCAGGTTCAGGCCCGGCCAACGTGCCCGCCACTGAGTGGCGAGGCGCGCCAGTTCAACCGCCAGCACCAGGTATTGCGGATCGTCACAGGGTTCGCTGCGCAGCAGGGCTGCCGGCAGTAGCGGCCGTTGCAGGGCGGGAATCGGGGTAGCGAAGGCGGGAAGGCTCATGGTGCTCTCCGAAAGTGCGCTCAATTCAGGCGGCCTGGCGGCGCAGCGGCAGGTCGATGCTGGCCAGGAAACCGCCGTCGGGATGGTTGCTCAGGCGCAGCCGACCGTGGTGGCGCTCGATGGCGCGGCGGGCGATGGCCAGGCCCAGGCCATGGCCGGGGCTGCTCTGGTTGGGCGCGCGGAAGAAGGGTTCGCCCAATTGCGCCAGGTGATCTTCTCCGGCGCCGGGGCCGTGGTCGCGCACGCTGATGTGCAGGCGTTCGCCATCGATCCGCGCCTGCACCTGAAGCGGCTGCCCCGCCGGGTTGAAGCGCAGGGCGTTGCGCAGCAGGTTGTCGAGGGCGCGTTCGAGCATGTCCGGCCAACCATCGAGCGCCAGCTGCGGGGCGACGTCGAGCTGGATGTCCTGTTCCGGGTAAAGCAGTTGTGCGTCGTTGCGCAGGCGCTCGAACAGCGGCAGCAGGTCGATGCGGCTGGTCGGGCCGGGCTCGGCGTCGAGCCGGGCGAGGGCGAGGATTTCGCCGATCAGGGCTTCCAGGCGGTCGCATTCCTGCTCCAGGCGCGGCCACATGGCGGCGCGCTGCTCCGGGTCTGCGCGTTCGGCCAGGGCCAGGGCGATACGCAGGCGCGCCAGCGGTGAGCGCAGTTCGTGGGATACATCGCGCAGCAGCTGGCGCTGGCTGCCGATCAGGCCCTGCAGGCGGGCGCCCATGCGGTTGAAGTCGCGGGCCAGTACGCCCAGCTCGTCGCCACGGCGAGACAGGCGAGCCAGGCTGTCCTGTTGATAACTGGTCTGGCCCAGGTCATGCACCGCGCGGCGCAGGCGATTCAGCGGACGGGTGATGGACAGCGTCAGCAGCAGGCTGAACACCGTCAGCACCACCAGGGCGATGCCCAGGGCGCTCAGCGGCCAGAGCAGGCTGCTGCGGTGCCAGGCCTGCAGCGTCGGGTGCGGGATGCGGTAGATGAACAGGTAGGTCTGGTCGGTGCGGCTGCTGGTGTATTCCTGGCTCAGCTGGCGCCAGGGGAAGCGCGGCAGGTTCTCGCGGTCGAAGTTGCCGTGCGGACGCGGCGGGCGGGGCAGGTAGGTGCCGTTGACCAGGCGCTGGCCAGTCTCGTCGAGTACCTGCACCGAGAGTTCGAATTGCTGCCGCCGGCTTTCCAGCAACTGTTGCGCGGCGGCGGGCCCTTGCGTTTCGTAGAGCAGCGTCCACTGCTTGGCGATGTCGTGCAGCCCGGGATAGCGGGCGATGACCCAGGTGTCCTGGTTCAGGGCGCGGCCCAGCAGGATCGACAGTCCGGCCACCAGCAGCAGGGCAAGCCAGAAGGCGGCGAGGATCCGCCAGAAGAGTGAGCGCATGGTCTTCCTGTTCAGCCGCATGGTCTATCCGTTGTCAGGGGCTCCACGGCAAGGCGCCGGGTAGAACCCGGCGCCTGCGCTTTGCGGAGCGAATCAGTTGGTCTTGGCGCCGTCCTTCTGGGCCTTCCAGCTCTGGAATTCAGCCCATTCGGCCTTGCGCTGCTCGCGCTGCTTCTTCAGCTCGTCGAACTTTTTCTGCTGTTCGGGAGTGAGGATGCCGCGGATGCCGGCATCGGCCTTGTCGCGGTTGGCCTTGAGTTCTTCCTGCATGGCCTTGCGGTCGGCCTCGGGCAGCTTGTTCCAGTACTTCTCGGTGATCGCGCGGCGATCTTTCATCGAGTCGCCCATCAGCTTGCCGACCTGCTGGCGCTGCTCCTGGGTCAGGTTCAGCTCGCGCAGCGCGCCACCGTGTTCGCCGCGGTGCATGCCCGGGCCGTGGTCTTTCATGAACGGGGCCGGCGGCGGAGCGTCGGTCGGCGCCGGAGTGGCTGCCAGCGCGACGGTCGGCAGGGCGGCAGCGATCAGCAGGGCGGTCAAGGTCTTGCGCATGGTGTTTCTCCTTTCAGGGGCCGGTCGTTACCGGATGAGCCCAGTCTAGGGTCGGCAAGGTCAAGGGCGGTCAGGCCCACGTAAAGCTTGGGTAAAGATTACGTGAGGCCCTGCCGGAACATTTACGAAGCCCGGGCCAGAGCGGCCCGGACGTCCTGCAGGGCGAGGTTCAGGCGGCGTAGAAGTAGCCGCGCCCGCGCAGGGCGAGGATGCGCGGGCGGCCATCGGGGTGGCTGCCGAGCTTCTTGCGCAGGTTGCTGACGTGCATGTCCAGGCTGCGGTCGTACAGCGTCAGCTTGCGGCCCAGTGCGAGCTGCGCCAGGGCCTGCTTGTCCAGCGGCTCGCCCGGCTGGCGCAGCAGGGCTTCGAGGATGCGGCTCTCGGAGAGGGTCAGGCTGATTTCCTCGGCGCCGATGGTGGCCACGCCGCGCGACAGGTTCAGCGCCAGGTCGCCCAGCTCCAGCTGCGCGGCAGGTTGCGCCGGGTGGCTGCGGCGCAGCACGGCGCGCAGGCGGGCGGTCAGCTCGCGGGGGTCGCAGGGTTTGGCCAGGTAGTCGTCGGCGCCCAGTTCCAGGCCGAGGATGCGATCCAGCGGCTCGCCGCGGGCGGAGAGCATCAGTACGGGCAGGTCCGGGTGGTCGCTGCGCAGCGACTTGAGCAGTTCCAGGCCGCTGCCGTCGGGCAGCATGACGTCGAGCACGACTGCGTCCGGCGCGTGGCTGCCCAGCGCGGCGCGGGCCTGCGCGCCATCGTGGGCGGCGCGGATGCTGAAGCCTTCCTGGGTCAGCCAGGTGGTCAGCAGTTCGCAGAGTTCGACATCGTCGTCGATCAGCAGCAGTTCACTCATGAAGAGGCTTCTTTCAGTTGATCCATTCTCGGCGCGAGCGGCGGCGACCGCGGCTCAGTATGCCCAGGACGAACGCCAGCAGGGCGGTGCCGGCACCGCTCACGTACCAGGTCTGCTGCTCGGTGAGCAGGCGTGGCGGCTGGTTGGCCTGGGCCTCGCGCAGCTGCAGTTTCAGGCGCTGGTTTTCCTGGGTCAGGCGGGCGATGCGGGCTTCGTCCTGGCTGTTATCCGGGTTGGCCAGTCGTGCGGCCAGTTCGGCACGCTGCCGTTCACTGTCGGCCAGGCGCAGTTCCAGTTCGGAGGGGGCGGCGGGCGACTGGGCAAGGGGTTGGACAGCGCTTGGCGCCGGTTGCTCCGCGACGGGCTCTTCGGCGAGGGCGGCCAGCGGCAGGGCGAGGCAGGCGAGCAGGGGCAAACGGCGCATCGGGACTCCTTGTTCGATGATGTGCCGCCGTCCATGGCCATCCCGGCGCTGTCCGGCTGCGATGCCCCGTGGCGCTCCGTGCCGCGGGGTGCAACGCTTGCGCGCTGTTAGGGCAGGACTTTCTTGAATGGCTTGACCACGACTTCGGCGTAGACGCCGGCGGCGCGGTACGGGTCGGCGTCGGCCCAGGCCTGCGCGGCGGCCAGGGAGTCGAACTCGGCAACGATCAGGCTGCCGGTGAAGCCGGCGGCGCCCGGGTCGTTGCTGTCGATGGCCGGATGCGGGCCGGCCAGCACCAGGCGGCCTTCTTCCTTCAACTGCTCAAGGCGAGCGATGTGCGCGGGACGGGCGGCCAGGCGGCGTTCTTGGGATGCGGTGATATCACGGGCAATGATCGCGTAGAGCATGTCAGTCCTTGGGTTTTTCGCCGGTAGGCTCATCGTGCATGTGGCGGGCCAGGAACACGCCCTGACCGATCAGGAACAGCAGGGTCATGCCCAGGCTGCCGAACACCTTGAAGTCCACCCAGTAGTCCTGGAAGGTGAAGGCGACGAACAGCTGGACGCAACCGCAGATCAGGAAGAACAGTACCCAGGCGAGGTTCAGTTTCGCCCAGAGGGAATCGGTCAGGTGCACCGCGTGGCCCATGATGCGCTGGATCAGCGGCTGGCCACCAATGAAGTGACTGCCGGCGAAAGCCAGGGCGAACAGCCAGTTCACCACCGGCGCCTTCCATTTGAGGAAGGTTTCGCTGTGGAAGGCCAGGGTCATGCCGCCGAACACCAGGCAGGCGGCGAGCGTCACCCACTGGCCCTTGTCCAGCTTGCGCTGCTTGATCAGCAGGGCGCCGTAGACCACCACGGAAGCCGCGATCAGTACGGCCGTGGCGCTGTAGATTCCCCCGACCGAGAAGCTCTGGCCGGCGAGTTCGACGTTGCGCGGGTCGAGCTTGTAGACGATGAAGAAAAGGATGAGGGGGATGAAATCGATGAATTGCTTCATTACGGCAGCCAGAGCCCAGTAGAGCCGGCATAATACCAAGCCGCGGATGAACTGAAAGAGCCATCCGCCCAACGCTGCGTCAGATCATGGTTTCAATCCATTGCCGCGGGAGCGTTGGCACAGAAGCGTCTATACAGAAAGCTATCCCGACACAAAGCTGCTCCGACACAAATTCACCCTGCATCCCCTGGGAGCCCCATGCGAGTCGACCTGCACTGCCACAGCACCGCGTCCGACGGACAGCTCAGCCCGACGGCCCTGGTCGAGCGTGCCCATGGGCGCGGCGTGCGCGTGCTGGCGCTGACCGACCACGACACCCTCGATGGCCTGGCGGAGGCCCGCCGCGCCGCGCAGGCGCTGGGCATGGAGCTGGTGGACGGGGTCGAGGTGTCCTGCACCTGGGGCGGGGCGACCATTCACGTGCTGGGCTACGGCTTCGATGTAAAAGCCGAGCCGCTGGTCAGGGCGTTGGACGACCTGCACCGCGCCCGCTGGACCCGTGCCGAAGAGATCGGCCGGCGCCTGGAAGCCAAGGGCATGCCCGGCGCCTTCGAGGGCGCGCGGGCGATCCAGGCCGAGCTGGGCGACAGCGAGAACGCCCCGGCGCGCCCGCACTTCGCCGAGTTCCTGCTGCGCCAGGGCCATGTCAAGGACCGCGCCGAGGCCTTTCGCAAGTGGCTGGGCGCCGGCAAGCTGGGCGACGTCAAGCAGCACTGGCCGAGCCTCGCCGACGCTGTCGGCACGCTGCGCGCTGCGGGGGCCTGGATCAGCCTGGCGCACCCGTACCAGTACGACTTCACCCGCACCAAGCGGCGCAAGCTGGTGGCCGACTTCATTGCCGCCGGCGGCCACGCGCTGGAAGTCTGCAACGGCCCGCAACCGGCCGAGCAGGTCGGCGTGCTGAGCATCCTCGCCCGTGAGTTCGGCCTGATGGTCACCGCCGGCAGTGACTTCCACGGCCCCAGCGACTGGTCGGAGCTGGGCCTTTACCGGAGCGTGCCGGACGACCTGGCGCCGCTCTGGCCGCGCTTCGCCAGCGCCGAGAATGCCATCGGGATCAAGGAGACTCCATGAGCCAGTTCTTTCAGATCCACCCGGAAAATCCCCAGCCGCGCCTGATCAAGCAGGCGGTGGAGATCGTCCGGCAGGGGGGGGTGATCGCCTATCCCACCGACTCGTCCTACGCCCTGGGTTGCCGCATCGGCGAAAAATCGGCGGTGGAGCGCATCCGCCACATCCGCCGGCTGGACGACAAGCACAACTTCACTCTGGTGTGCCGCGACCTGTCCGAGCTCGGCCTGTACGCCAAGGTCGACACCGGTCTGTTCCGCCTGCTCAAGGCGCACACGCCCGGCCCCTATACCTTCATTCTCAACGCCACCCGCGAAGTGCCGCGCATGCTTCTGCACCCCAAGCGGCGCACCATCGGCCTGCGCGTGCCGGCCTGCCCGATCGCCCTGGCGCTGCTGGAAGAACTGGGCGAGCCGCTGATGAGCGTCAGCCTGATCCTGCCCGGCCAGAGTGAGCCGCTGAACGATCCGTACGAGATGCGCGATTCGCTGGAGCACCTGGTCGACCTGGTCATCGATGGCGGTTTCGGCGGCGGCGAGGCCTCCACCGTGATCGCCCTGACCGATGAAGACCCGGTAGTGGTACGCGTCGGCTGTGGCGACCCGGAACCCTTCATGGTCAACGCCTGAACACGCCCGGCGTGCTGGCTATACTCCCTCGTTCCATCGCTGAACCCGCGAGGTTGACCGCTTGACCAGCGTCGAATCCCTGCGCCGTGTGCTGTCCGGCATGCGCCCCACCGGGCGCCTGCACCTGGGGCATTACCATGGTGTGCTGCAGAACTGGGTGAAACTGCAACACGAGTACGAATGCTACTTCTCCATCGTCGACTGGCACGCCCTGACCACCGAGTACGACGAGACCGCCAGCATCCGCCAGCACGTGCGCGACATGGCCATCGACTGGCTGGCGGTGGGCGTCAGCCCCAGCGCGGCCACGCTGTTCATCCAGTCCCAGGTGCCCGAGCACGCCGAGCTGAACCTGCTGCTGTCGATGATCTGCCCGCTGTCCTGGCTGGAGCGCGTGCCGACCTACAAGGAGCTGCAGGAGAAGCTCAGCCACAAGGACCTCTCCACCTTCGGTTTCCTCGGCTACCCGCTGTTGCAGGCCGCGGACATCCTGATCTATCGCGCAGGCCTGGTGCCAGTGGGCTCGGACCAGTTCCCCCATGTCGAATTCACCCGCGAGATCGCCCGCCGCTTCAACCACCTGTACGGCGGCGAGGTGGACTTCGAGGACCGCGCCCAGACCGCCATCGCCCGCCTGGGCAAGAAAACCGGCAAGCTCTACAGCAATCTGCGCCGCGCCTGGCAGGAACAGGGCGACGCCCAGGCGCTGGAAACTGCCCGCGCGCTGCTCATGGAGCAGCAGAGCCTGACCCTGGGTGACCGTGACCGCCTGTTCGGCTATCTCGAAGGCAGCAGCCGGATGCTGCTGCCCGAGCCGCAGACCCTGACCAGCCACGCGCCGAGGATGCCGGGGCTGGATGGGCAGAAGATGTCCAAGTCGCACCACAACACCATCGCCCTGCGCGACAGCCCGGCAGTGATCGAGGAGAAGATTGCACGCATGCCCACCGACCCGGCGCGCGTGCACCGCCGCGATCCCGGCGAGCCGGAGCGTTGCCCGGTGTGGCAGTGGCACCTGATCTACTCCGACGACGGCTGCCGCCAGTGGGTGCAGGAAGGCTGCCGCAGCGCCGGGATCGGTTGCCTTGACTGCAAGCGGCCGGTGATCGAGGCGATCCTCCACGAGTTGGCGCCGATCCAGGAGCGGGCGCTGGACTACGAGGACAATCCCGAGCTGGTGCGCAGCATCCTTGCCGAAGGCGCCGAGCGCGCCCGCGAGGCCGCGCGGGAGACGCTGGTGGAGGTGCGTCACGCCATGGGGCTGTCCTATCGCTGAAGCCCACCCTGATCGCGGTGTCACCGGCTGCGCAGGAGCGGACTCCGTCCGTGATAGGTCCGCCACGTGCCGCAAGCCAATCGCGGACAAAGTCCGCTCCTACCCCAAGGCATGCCGCGTGCGAGGCAAATCCGCCAAAAGCCCCTCGCGCCGCCGACAAAAGCAGGGATAATGCCGCCTTCCAACCCCAGCGCCTGACGAGTGGCCGATGAGTGACCTGACCGAGCCGGAAGCCCCCGCCGCGGCCCCTGAATACCAGGTGCCGGTGCAGCTGGCGCTCGTCTACGGCGAGGCCCTGACGGAGATGCCGCAGGACCTGTACATCCCGCCGGACGCCCTGGAGGTTTTCCTCGAAGCCTTCGAAGGCCCGCTCGACCTGCTGCTCTACCTGATCCGCAAGCAGAACATCAACATCCTCGACATCCCCGTGGCGGAGATCACCCGCCAGTACATGGGCTATGTCGAGCTGATGAAATCAGTGCGCCTGGAACTCGCCGCCGAATACCTGGTGATGGCCGCCATGCTCGCCGAGATCAAGTCGCGCATGCTGCTGCCGCGCTCGGCCGAGGCCGAGGAAGAAGAGGAAGACCCGCGCGCCGAGTTGATCCGCCGCCTGCAGGAGTACGAGCGCTTCAAGAAGGCCGCCGAGGACCTCGACGACCTGCCGCGCCTGGGCCGCGACTACGTGGTTCCCACCGTCGCCGCACCGGATGCGCGGGCGCGCCGGCTGCTGCCGGAAGTGGACATGCAGGAGCTGATGCTGTGCATGGCCGAGGTACTGCGCCGCGCCGACCTGTTCGAAAGCCACCAGGTCACCCGCGAGATGCTGTCCACCCGCGAGCGCATGACCGAAATCCTCGAACGCCTGAAGGGCGAAGGCTTCGTGCCCTTCATCACGCTGTTCCGCGTCGAGGAAGGCAAGCTCGGCGTAGTGGTGACCTTCATGGCGGTGCTGGAACTGGTCAAGGAACAACTGGTGGAACTGGTGCAGAACGAAGCCTTCGCGCCCATCCACGTCCGCGCCCGCACGGAAGTGCAGGAAGGCGCCGCACGTTTCGGGGAAGCATCGGAAGACGTGCTGGAAGAGGGCGACGAAGACGTCTTCGAGCCACGCGAGGAGCCGCCGGCCGAGCTGACCTTCGAGGACGGCCATTTCGACGGCCTCGAAGGCGAGGCGGCGCTCGACCAGGCACTGGATGGCGAGCCGGACGACGAGCCGCTCTGATCGTTGCCCTGGCGCCGCGCTTTGAGTAGCTTTCCCGGCTGAACCGCTTAACCTTCAACTCCGATCCGAGCCGCCGATGAATCTCTCCGACCCGCAAGAACTGGCGACCCTGCTCGAAGGCATCCTCCTGGCTGCCGGCAAGCCCATGTCGCTGGAGCGCCTCGGCGAGCTGTTCGAGGAGGCCGAGCGCCCCGAGCCACAGCAGTTCCGCGATGCGTTGGCGGTGCTGAGCCTGTCCTGTTCCGGACGCGCCTTCGAGTTGAAGGAAGTCGCCACCGGCTACCGCCTGCAGGTGCGCGAGAAGTTCGCCTCCTGGGTCGGCCGTCTCTGGGAGGAGCGCCCGCAGCGCTATTCCCGTGCGCTGCTGGAAACCCTGGCGCTGATCGCCTACCGCCAGCCCATCACCCGGGGCGAGATCGAGGAAATCCGTGGCGTCGCGGTGAACACCCAGATCGTCAAGACGCTCATGGAGCGCGAGTGGATCCGCATCGTCGGTTACCGCGAAGTCCCCGGTCGCCCGGCCATGCTCGCCACCACCCGTACCTTCCTCGACTACTTCAACCTGAAAAGCCTGGAGGACCTGCCGCCGCTCGCCGAGCTGAAACTGATGGAGCCCGAGCCGCAGCCGATCCTCGAGGACATGGCGCCGGTGGCCAGCCTGCCGAGCCCCGAGGAGTACGACGAGGACTATATTCCGCCGTCCCTGCAGGCCCTGGCCGACCAGGCCGTGCGCGATGCAGGCGAGGAGCCGGAGCCCGCACCGCCGGAGGAGCCGAAGGAGGAAACCAGTTTCCGCAGCCTGCTCGCCGAGCTGGACGAGATGGAACAGGGCCTGAAGACCGACTTCGATGACCTGATCGATCGTCCGCCGAGCGACGACGAGGACACCGGGGTGGACGCCGACTTCAGCGGCGTGCATGGGCTGCCGGAAGTCGAGCCGCAGGACGAAGCCCAAGTGCCTGTCCAATCCGGTGCGCAAGGCCAGCCTGAAACGCAGGCCAGGCCTGACCTGCCCGCGCCATCGCCGGCCCCCGCACCGCCTGTACCGGCGCAAGACGAGTGGGACGAGGAGCGTGCCCTGCGCGAAGCCATGCTCGAGGAAATGGAGTTCAACGCGCGCAATCGCGACCATTGATCCCAGGCTCTGGCGCATTTGCCCCAGGCTTTCCAGCCGTTCGGTGATTGACTTCCGCCCGCGGCGCGACGACCTTATGTGCCGCGTTCGCAAGGCGCTGGCGGCAACACCCGGGGATGCCGCCCGAACAACCGCCCTGACGACGCCTCTTAACCACATTCCACAGTGAGCTGGCGCCTCGCGCAGGCTGCTGAGTACCCATATGAAAAGAACTCCAATCAGCCGTATCTGCTGGCTCGGCCTCCTGCTGGGCCTGAGCAGCGCTTCGCTTTCCGCCGCCCAGGCGCCCGCCGCCGCACCTGCCGTGCCGCTGGCCGGGCAGTCGAAGGACGCCTTCATCGACAGCCTGATGCAGCGCATGACGCTGGAAGAGAAGATCGGCCAGCTGCGCCTGGTCAGCGTCGGACCGGACCATCCCAAGCCGGTTTTGCTGAAGGAAATTGCCGAAGGAACCACCGGCGCGGTGTTCAACACCGTCGTCCGCCCGGGCATCCGCGACCTGCAGGATGCGGCCATGAAGAGCCGGCTGAAGATTCCGCTGTTCTTCGCCTATGACGTGGTCCACGGCCATCGCACCGTGTTCCCCATCGGCCTGGGCCTGGCGGCGAGCTGGGACCTGGCGGCCATCGAGCGCAGCGCGCGCGTCTCGGCCATCGAAGCCAGCGCCGATGGCCTCAACCTGACCTATTCGCCCACCGTCGACATCGCCCGCGATCCGCGCTGGGGCCGTGTTTCGGAAGGCTTCGGCGAAGACGCCTGGCTGACCAGCAAGGTCGCCGCCGCGGTGGTCAAGGGCTACCAGGGCAAGGGGCTGAACCAGCCGGAAACCATCATGGCCGGGGTCAAGCACTTCGCCCTGTACGGCGCCGGCGAAGGCGGCCGCGACTACAACACCGTGGACATGAGCCCGCAGCGCATGTTCCAGGACTACCTGCCGCCTTACCGCGCGGCCATCGACGCCGGCGCCGGCGCGGTGATGGTCTCGCTGAACAGCATCAACGGCGTGCCGGCCACCGCCAACAAGTGGCTGCTGCAGGACCTGCTGCGCGGCCAGTGGGGCTACAAGGGCCTGACCCTGAGCGACCACGGCGCGGTGCTGGAGCTGATCAAGCACGGCGTGGCCGCCACCGAGCGCGACGCCACCCAGGCGGCGATCAACGCCGGGGTCGAGATGAACATGAACGACGACCTCTACGGCAAGCACATGCCCGAGCTGCTCAAGGCCGGCCTGATCAGCCAGGACGAGATCGACCGTGCCTGTCGCGACGTGCTCGCCGCCAAGTGGGACATGGGCCTGTTCCAGGACCCGTACCGCTACCTGCAGGGCAAGGACCCGGTGGACACCGACGCCGAGGAGCGCCTGCACCGCGCCGACGCCCGCGAGATTGCGCGCAAGGGCATGGTCCTGCTGAAGAACGAAGGTGGCGTGCTGCCGCTCAAGCGTGACGGCGTGATCGCCCTGATCGGCCCGCTGGCCGACAGCAAGCGCGACGTGATGGGCAGCTGGTCCGCCGCCGGCAAGGCCTTCCAGGCCGTGACCGTGCTCGAAGGCATGGGCGCCGCCACCCGCGGCCACGCCGCGCTGCTCTATGCCAAGGGCGCCAACGTCACCGACGATCCCGAGATCGTCAAATACCTCAACGAGTACAGCGAAGACGTCAAGGTCGACCCGCGCAGCCCGCAAGCCATGATCGAGGAAGCCGTCGAGAAGGCGAAGCAGGCCGACGTGGTGGTGGCCGTGGTCGGTGAATCCCAGGGCATGGCCCACGAGGCGTCGAGCAAGACCAACCTGCACATCGCGCAGAGCCAGGTCGAGCTGCTCAAGGCCCTCAAGGCGACCGGCAAGCCCCTGGTGCTGGTGCTGATGAACGGCCGGCCGATGGACCTGCGCTGGGAAAGCGCCAACGCCGACGCCGTGCTGGAAACCTGGTTCAGCGGCACCGAAGGCGGCAACGCCATCGCCGACGTACTGTTCGGCGACTACAACCCCTCGGGCAAGCTGACCATGACCTTCCCGCGCTCGGTGGGCCAGGTGCCGATCTACTACAACCACCTGAACACCGGCCGCCCGTTCGACCACGAGCACCCGAACAAGTACACCTCGCGCTACTTCGACTCGCAGAATGGCCCGCTGTACCCCTTCGGCTACGGCCTGAGCTACACCGAGTTCAGCGTCTCGGAGGTGAAACTGTCGGGCAGCAAGCTGAAGAAGGGTGACCAGCTGACCGCCAGCGTGACCGTGAAGAACACCGGCAAGCTCGCCGGCGAGACCACCGTGCAGCTCTACCTGCGCGACGTCGCCGCGTCCATCAGCCGCCCGGTCAAGGAGCTCAAGGGTTTCGAGAAGATCATGCTCAAGCCGGGCGAATCGAAGGTCGTGCAGTTCCCGATCCGCGAGGAAGACCTGCGCTTCTACGACAGCCAGCTGCGCTATGCCTCGGAGCCGGGCGAGTTCAAGGTCTACGTCGGCCTGGATTCGGACAACGTGAAGGAGCAGAGCTTCACGCTGCTCTAAGTGCTACCGACGGGTGCAACAGAAAACGCCACGGCTGATCCAGCCGTGGCGTTTTGCTTTCAGGCGGTTTTGGCTGTCCTGCGGGAGCGAAGCCCGATCAGCCAGCGCACTGCGGCTTGTACCAGCACGGCAAGCAGCGCCGCCTCGGCAAAGCTGGGCAGGGTGTCGTTGTCCGGCAGGCGCAGCGCCAGCCACAGGCAGAAGGCCGCGAAGGCCGGTCGCCCGCTGACCATGCCGCGCAGCAGGGCGATGACGAAGCCTGCGCCGTGCAGCCGCTGCGACGACACGCAGAGCACGATGGAGAGCAGCGGGAACACGGCCAGCAGGCCGCTCCAACTCGGCCCGGCCCAGCCGGCGAGGGCGGTGACGGCCAGGGTGAGCAGCGCGCCGGCGAGCATGCGCAGGCCCAGCTCCAAGCGGCCCAGTGCGGTGACGCTGGCCGGCAGTTCGGCGCGGGGCATGAACAGCTGGCTGGTCAGCGTACCCAGGGCTGCGGCGGCCAGTGCCCAGATGGGAAAGGCAGGCAGTTGCGCCAGCCCCCAGGCAGCGACCAGCCAAGCCAGCATTGCGCCGCTCAGGGCCAGCGGCCAGGCATGTCGTCGGCACAGCCAGGCATAGGCGAAGTTGAACGCTTCCGAAGCGAAGATCGCCGCCAGCGCCAGCACTGCGGCCTGGGCGCCGAACGCATGGCCGTGCGCCACGGTGATCAGGTAGAGGATCGGCCCCGCGATGGCGGGCAGGGCGGCGAGACAGCCGGCAACGGTCGGCCCCCACCAGCGCCCGGAGAGGGAGACCAGCAGCAGGAACAGCGGAACCAGGGTGAGCTTGAGGGCGAGCATGGGCGCAGTCGGAAAGCGTGGAGGGCGGATTCTAGCGCTTCGATTGCCTGGGTCGATGGCACCGATGGGGAAATCGAGTTGGACCTTGGCGCCGCGCGGGTGTCCATTGTCCAGGCCCACTGACGTTCATCCACCCCGTCGAGAGGAAGTCCGTGAAGAGTCCGTGCATCAAGATTTGCGAGTTCGAAGAGGGCATCTGCCTGGGCTGTGGCCGCAGCCGCGAGGAAATCAAGGCGTGGAAGCGCGTCGATCACCTGGGCCAGGAGGCGATCCGGGCCGAGGCGGACATGCGCCTGCTGGTGCTGGAGGCGCAGGGCAAAAGGCTTTATCGCTGAGCGGCGTTCGGCGTGGCGGCTGTTCGCGAGCAAGCTCGCTCCTACGAAGAGCTAGCGCTCCGCCCCCTGTAGGAGCGACCTTGCTCGCGAACCCCGACAGCAGCGGAGTTTCAGCCCCGCGCAGCCATCGCCCGCGCCGTATCCAGCATGCGGTTGGAGAACCCCCACTCGTTGTCGTACCAGGCCATCACCTTCACCAGCCGGCCGTTCACCCGCGTGTGGCTGGCATCGAAGATCGCCGAGCGCGGGTCATGGTTGAAGTCCACCGACACCAGCGGCTGGCGGTTGAAGCCGAGGATCGCCGAGGTCTCGCCGACGCGTTCCATCAGTTCGTTGATCTCCTGCGCGCTGGTGTCGCGGGCGACCTGCACCGTGAGGTCCACCAGCGAGACGTTGATCACCGGTACTCGAACCGCCAGGCCTGTGAGCTTGCCCGCCAGCTCCGGCAGCACCAAACCCACGGCCTCGGCGGCGCCGGTCCTGGTCGGGATCATCGAATGGGTGGCCGAGCGGGCGCGGTACGGGTCGCTGTGGTAGACATCGGAGAGGTTCTGGTCGTTGGTATAGGCGTGGATGGTGGTCATCAGCCCGTGCTCGATGCCCAGTTCGCGGTGCAGCACCTGGGCCACCGGTGCCAGGCAGTTGGTCGTGCAGGAGGCGTTGGAGACGATGCGGTGCTCCGCGCGCAGGACGCCTTCGTTTACGCCGAACACCACCGTGGCGTCGACGTCCTGGCC
The DNA here is from genome assembly GCF_022380625.1 of Pseudomonas sp. DP-17. Classification (NCBI taxonomy): domain Bacteria; kingdom Pseudomonadati; phylum Pseudomonadota; class Gammaproteobacteria; order Pseudomonadales; family Pseudomonadaceae; genus Pseudomonas; species Pseudomonas sp. DP-17. The sequence continues at coordinate 30,489 of NZ_JAKSXG010000019.1, read as the reverse complement.
GGGAGCGGAGATCAGCACCTGGCGCGCTCCGGCCTGCAGGTGCGCCGCGGCCTTGTCGCGGGAGGTGAAGAGGCCGGTGCACTCCAGCACGATATCCACCCCCAGCGCCTTCCACGGCAACTCGGCCGGGTTGCGGATGGCCGTGACGGCGATGCGGTCGCCCTCTACCCTGAGGCTTTCGGCGTCATGCTCGACTTGGCCGGCAAAACGCCCGTGCACGCTGTCGTACTGGAACAGGTGGGCGTTGATCGCGGAGTCGCCCAGGTCATTGATCGCCACCACTTGCAGGTGCTGGCGATAGGGGCCCGAATAAAGCGCGCGGAGGATGTTCCGACCGATGCGGCCAAATCCGTTGATTGCCAGGCGTATAGTCATGGAGGTCGTCTCTTTTCTTTTGTTGTGGTAAAAACCATTAAATTTCGCCATCGATGAAAAGTAAATGCTTAGTAATCGATGATTATGTTGTAAAAACAACAACCGATAGTCTGTAGGAGAATGCTGCCATGCACCCTCGTGTGCTTGAAGTCACCCAGCGCATCCAGGCCCGCAGCGCGGCCACGCGCCAGCGCTACCTCGACCTGGTCAAGGCAGCCGCCACCAAGGGCCCGCACCGCGGCACGCTGCCCTGCGGCAACCTCGCCCACGGCGTCGCGGCTTGTGGCGATTCCGACAAACAGGCGCTGCGGCTGATGAACCAGGCCAACGTCGCCATCGTCTCCGCTTACAACGACATGCTCTCCGCGCACCAGCCGCTGGAGCGCTTCCCGGAGCTGATCAAGGACGCCCTGCGGCAGATCGGCTCGGTCGGTCAGTTCGCTGGCGGCGTGCCGGCCATGTGTGACGGCGTGACCCAGGGCGAGCCGGGGATGGAGCTGTCCCTGGCCAGCCGCGACGTGATCGCCATGGGCACCGCCATCGCCCTGTCGCACAACATGTTCGATGCCGCGCTGTGCCTGGGCGTGTGCGACAAGATCGTCCCCGGCCTGCTGATCGGTTCATTGCGCTTCGGCCACCTGCCGGTGGTGTTCGTGCCCGCCGGCCCGATGCCCACCGGCATCTCCAACAAGGAGAAGGCCGCGGTGCGCCAGCTGTTCGCCGAAGGCAAGGCCACCCGCGAGGAGCTGCTGGCCTCGGAAATGGCCTCCTATCACGCGCCGGGCACCTGCACCTTCTATGGCACCGCCAACACCAACCAGCTGCTGGTGGAGGTGATGGGCCTGCACCTGCCGGGCGCCTCCTTCGTCAACCCGAACACCCCGCTGCGCGACGAGCTGACCCGCGAAGCCGCCCGCCAGGCCGCACGCCTGACCCCGGAGAACGGCCAGTTCGTGCCCATGGCGGAGATCGTCGACGAGAAGGCCATGGTCAACTCGGTGGTGGCGCTGCTGGCCACCGGCGGCTCGACCAACCACACCCTGCACCTGCTAGCCATCGCCCAGGCCGCCGGCATCCAGCTGACCTGGCAGGACATGGCGGACCTCTCCGAGGTGGTGCCGACCCTGGCGCGCATCTATCCCAACGGCCAGGCCGACATCAACCACTTCCAGGCGGCAGGCGGCATGTCCTTCCTGATCCGCCAGCTGCTCGATGGCGGCCTGCTGCATGAAGACGTGCAGACCGTGATGGGCAAGGGGCTGCGTCGCTACCTGCAGGAGCCTTTCCTCGACGGCGGCAAGCTGGTCTGGCGCGAAGGCCCGGCGGCGAGCCTGGACGAGAACATCCTGCGCCCCATCGACAAGCCGTTCTCGGCCGAAGGCGGCCTGCGCCTGATGGAAGGCAACCTCGGTCGCGGGGTGATGAAGGTGTCCGCCGTGGCGCTTGAGCACCAGATCGTCGAAGCCCCGGTGCGCATTTTCCACGATCAGGCCAGCCTGGCCGCCGCCTTCAAGGCCGGCGAGCTGGAGCGCGACCTGGTCGCCGTGGTGCGCTTCCAGGGCCCGCGCGCTAACGGCATGCCGGAACTGCACAAGCTCACGCCGTTCCTTGGCGTGCTGCAGGACCGTGGCTTCAAGGTGGCGCTGGTCACCGACGGGCGCATGTCCGGCGCTTCCGGCAAGGTCCCGGCGGCCATCCATGTCTCCCCGGAAGCCCTCAACGGGGGGCCGCTGGCCAAGCTGCGCGATGGCGACATCGTGCGCGTCGATGGCACCACCGGCGAGCTGCGCGTGCTGGTGGATGCGGCGCAGTGGGAAGCCCGCCCGCTGGTGGAAACCCCGGTCATCGATAACCTTGGCATGGGCCGCGAGCTGTTCGCCTTCATGCGCAACGCCTTCAGTCCGGCGGAGCAGGGCGCCTGCAGCTTCACGGCGGAGCTGAACGGTCCGAGCTGACCCGTCCGACGTCCTGTGTGACGGACTGCCTGTCCGTTGCACGGGGCGTTCCCGGCGCTGTCCTATGCTGGCATGATCCCGCGCCGCAACCTTCAATCCCACTTCCAGGCCCGAGCCCGCAATGAACTCCAATAATGCTCAGTCCTCTTCCAACGGTTTCGCCCTGGTGGGCGATATCGGCGGCACCAACGCCCGCTTCGCCCTGTGGCGCGGTGAAGTCCTCGAATCCATCCAGGTCCTGGCCTGCGCCGATTATCCGCGCCCGGAAGACGCCGTACGCGACTACCTGCAGCGCGTCGGCCAGCCGCTGTCGGCGATCGACAACGTCTGCCTGGCCTGCGCAGGTCCCGTTGGCGCTGGCGACTTCAAGTTCACCAACAATCATTGGGTGATCCAGCGCGACGCCTTCCGCGCCGAGCTGGGCCTGAGCCATCTGCTGCTGGTCAACGACTTCAGCACCATGGCCTGGGCGGCCTCGCGGCTGTCGGAAGAACACCTGGTGCAGGTGCGTCCGGGCAAGGCCCTGGAAGGCCGCGCCAAACTGATCATCGGCCCGGGCACCGGCCTGGGCGTCGGCAGCCTGATGCCATTGCCGGGTGGCGGCTGGGAAGTGCTGCCCTGCGAAGGCGGCCACGTCGACCTGCCGGTGACCTGCGAGCGAGATTTCGCCCTCTGGCAACTGCTGCGCGAGAAATACGGCCACGTCTCGGCAGAGCGCGTGCTCTCCGGCAGCGGCCTGGAAAATCTCTACCGCATGAGCTGCCAGCTCGATGGTGTGGAGCCCAAATGCGCCACCGCCGCCGAGATCGGCGAGCGCGCCATGGCCGGCGACGCCTACGCCGACGCAGTGCTGGAACACTTCTTCGTCTGGCTGGCGCGGGTCGCCGGGAACGCCGTGCTGACGGTCGGTGCGCTGGGGGGCGTGTACATCACCGGCGGCATCGTTCCGCGCTTCCTCGAACGCTTCCAGCGCAGCGGTTTTGCCGAGGCCTTCCGCACCCGTGGCAAGACCAGCGGGCCCTACCTCGACCCGGTGCCGGTGTGGGTCATGACGGCGGAGCATCCCGGTCTGTTCGGCGCCGGTGTCGCCCTGGAACAGGCCCTTCGCAACGAAGGTTGATTCAGCGCTTTATCCATTAGAACAACAAGAAAGGACGCCCGAAGTGAACCAGCCTGCCAAATCCATCCTGCTGGTGGACGACGACCAGGAAATCCGCGAGCTGCTGGAAACCTACCTCAGCCGCGCCGGCTTCCAGGTGCGCAGCGTGGCCGACGGCGAGAGCTTCCGCCGCGCGCTGTGCGACGAGGACGCCGCCCTGGCGATCCTCGACGTGATGCTGCCCGACGAGGATGGCTTCAGCCTGTGCCGCTGGATTCGCTCGCACCAGCGGCATGCCTGCATGCCGGTGATCATGCTCACCGCCAGCTCCGACGAGGCCGACCGCGTGGTGGGCCTGGAGCTGGGCGCCGACGATTACCTCGGCAAGCCCTTCAGCCCCCGTGAGCTGCTGGCGCGGATCAAGGCGCTGCTGCGCCGCGCGCAGTTCACCCAGGTGCGCGGCGGCGAGGTGCTGGCCTTCGACGACTGGCGGCTGGATACCATCAGCCACCGGCTGTTCCACGAGGACGGCGAGGAGCATTTCCTCAGCGGCGCCGACTTCGCCCTGCTCAAGCTGTTCCTCGACAACCCCCGGCAGATCCTTGACCGCGACACCATCGCCAGCGCCACCCGCGGCCGCGAGGTGATGCCGCTGGAGCGCATCGTCGACATGGCCGTGTCGCGTCTGCGCCAACGCCTGCGTGACACCGACAAACCGGCACGGCTGATCCAGACCGTGCGCGGCAGCGGCTACCTGCTGGCCGCCCAGGTTCGCCCGCACCTCGCCGGCCATGAGTGAGCGCCGCCGCTGGTCCCTGGTGCCGCGCTCGCTGCTCGGCCGCATGCTGCTGCTCACCCTGCTGGCGGTGCTGATCGCCCAGGGCCTGTCGAGCCTGTTCTGGATTTCCCACCTGCGCAGCAGCCAGCGCGACGGCCTGCTCACCAGCTCGCGCAGCCTGGCCTACTCCATGGCCGCCAGCGTCAGCTATTTCCGCTCGCTGCCCATCGGCTACCGCCCGCTGGTACTCGACCAGTTGCGCAGTATGGGCGGCACGCGCTTCTTCGTCTCGCTCAACGAACGCCCGCTGGACATGCGCGCGCTGCCGGACACCTCCAACAAGCAGGCGGTGATGGATATCGTGCAGGACGTGCTGCGGCAGAAGCTGGGCAAGGATGTCGAGTTGCAGGTGGAGTTCGTCAGCCCGGACGACCTGCGGCTGTTCAACGGCGAGCTGAAGCTGGAGGAGCTGCCGCGCTCGTGGGCGCACTACGCGCTGACCCTGGAGCCGGTGAACCCGCCGGTGCTGGTCACGCAGATCCGCATCGGCGAGAGCGAGTGGCTGTACATCGCCAGCCTGATGCCGGCGCCCTACGTCACTCTGGAGCCCGAAGGCCTGCCGCCGCAGCAGGTCATCTCCATCGCCTTCACCAGCCTGCTGTTGCTGCTGTTCACCGGCCTGCTGGTGCACTGGCAGAGCCGCCCGCTCAAACGCCTGGCCCGCGCCGCCCGCGACATCGCCCTGGGCGGCCAGGACCAGCCGCTGGAAGAGAGCGGAGCGAGCGAACTGGTGGAGGTCTCCCGCGCCTTCAACACCATGCGCGAGCGCATCGACCGCTACGTCAACGAACGCGCCCAGCTGTTCAGCGGCATCTCCCACGACCTGCGCACGCCGATCACCCGCCTGCGCCTGCGGGTCGAATTGCTGGAAGACGAGCAGGCCCGCGACAAGTTCAGCCACGACCTCGACGAACTGGAACTGCTGGTGAAGGGCGCGCTGCAATGCGTGAAGGACACCGACATCCACGAGAACGTCGAGCCGGTAGACCTCAACCAGCTGCTGCAGTACGTCGCCGGCCCCTACATCGCCGACGGCCGCGTCGAGGTGCTGGGCGCGGCGCTGGAGCCCTATCCGGGCAAGCCGCTGGCGCTCAAGCGCTGCATCGGCAACCTGCTGGACAACGCCCTGAAATACGGCGGCCGCGCCCAGCTGAGCATCGAGGATGATGCCGATGCCGTGGTGCTGCACGTCGACGACCAAGGCCCCGGCGTGCCGGAACAACGCCTGGAGAAGGTCTTCGAGCCGCGCTTCCGGTTGTCCGAGCGGGGCCAGGGCTATGGCCTGGGCTTGGGCATTGCACGCAATATTGCGCATACCCATGGCGGGGAAGTGACTCTGCAGAATCGCCGCGAGGGTGGGTTGCGGGTGACCTTGCGCTTGCCGCGGTTGGAGGTGGAGTAGGGGCTCGGAGAGTACCGGTTGGTTCCGAGTCCATTGAAGCCGCTGCCCTCTCCCTAACCCTGGCTACGCGCCCCGCTCCGAAGGGAGAGGGGATTGTTCGGAGTGAGCGGTGCCATCGGAGTCCTCCTCAAGCAGCAGCTTGAAAGTGCGCAAGAACCTACAGACAGCTCGGAAAGCTCCCTCTCCCTTCACGGATAGGGCTGGGGAGAGGGCGGTGGGCCGAGGCACTAGCCTCCAGACGTACTCCCGCTGGAGCTCCGACAATGTCGTCCCACCTCACCCGATTCTCCAAACAACTCCGCACAGACCAGACCGAAGCCGAACGCGCCCTCTGGCACCAGCTGCGCGCTCACCGCTTCCTCGGCCTCAAGTTCCGCCGGCAGAAAATCATCGGCCCCTACATCATCGATTTCATCTGTCACGAACGGATGTTGATCATCGAGCTGGATGGCGGGCAGCATCTGGATTCTGATGCGGATCAGGAGCGTGACGCATGGCTCAGGAACAAAGGTTTCACGGTGCTGCGTTTCTGGAATCATGATGTGCTGTTGAGGTTGGGGGCGGTGTTGGAGGCGATAAGCCTGGCGCTCGACGCTGGCTCCGCTCCCTCTCCCCAACCCTCTCCCTGAAGGGAGAGGGGGCTGTCCTCTGCCGTGCCGGGTGCGCCGTGCTCCTGATGCTGTCGCAGCTTTCAGATATTGGGGAGGAGACCGGCTGAAGCCGGAGTTTCGCTTCACGCCGACCGGCTCCCTCTCCCTTCAGGGAGAGGGCAGGGGAGAGGGCGGTGGGCCAAGACTCGGTGCTCCCTGAACCTCCCACAGCAGCCCCAAAATGTGCCCGACGCTACACCCACCAAAGAACCCCAAATGTCACCACCTCGTGACAATCAAAGATCGCTTCGTTACCCGGAGACCGGAATGCCTTGGATAGACTCGGACCATCGCAAGCGCAGACTTGCCTCCAATAACAAGAACAAGGTGCTCCCCATGAATGCGATCCGTCGCCTGTCGGCCGCCATCTGTCTGTCCTCTTTCTGTCTCTCCCCAATGCTTGCCCACGCCGGTGAAGTCGAAGTGCTGCACTGGTGGACGTCCCCCGGCGAGAAGCGCGCTGCCGAAACCCTGAAGAAACTCGTCGAAGCCAAGGGCCACACCTGGAAGGACTTCGCCGTTGCCGGTGGCGGTGGCGAAGCGGCCATGACCGTGCTGAAGACCCGCGCCGTCTCCGGCAACCCACCGGCCGCCGCGCAGATCAAGGGGCCGGACATCCAGGAGTGGGGTGAACTCGGCCTGCTCGCCGACCTCAACGATGTCGCTGCCGAAGGCAAGTGGGACCAACTGCTGCCGCCGCAGGTGGCGCAGATCATGAAGTACAAGGGCGACTACGTTGCCGTGCCGGTCAACGTGCATCGTGTCAACTGGCTGTACATCAATCCGGAAGTCTTCAAGAAGGCCGGCGCCACGCCGCCAACCACCCTTGACGAACTCTTCGCCGCCGCCGACAAGCTCAAGGCCGCCGGCTTCACGCCGCTGGCCCATGGCAGCCAGCCCTGGCAGGACGGCACCCTGTTCGAGAACCTGGTGCTGAGCAAGATGGGCCCGGAAGGCTACCGCAAGGCCTTCGTCGAGCTGGACAAGGAAACCCTCACCGGCGCGCAGATGGCCGATGTCTTCGCCGCGCTGAAGAAGCTGCACGGCTACGTCGACGCGGACGCCGCCGGCCGCGAGTGGAACGTTGCCACCGGCATGGTCATCAACGGCAAGGCCGGCATGCAGATCATGGGTGACTGGGCCAAGAGCGAGTTCACCGCCGCCGGCAAGGTGGCGGGCAAGGACTACCAGTGCCTGCCGTTCCCCGGTACGCAGAAGGCCTTTGACTACAACATCGACTCCCTGGTGATGTTCAAGCTGAGCAACGAGGAAAACCGCAAGGCCCAGGAAGACCTGGCCCGCGCGGTGCTCGACCCGTCCTTCCAGAAGGACTTCAGCCTGAACAAGGGCTCCATCCCGGTGCGCCTGGACGTCGACATGACGCCCTTCGACAGCTGCGCCCAGCAGTCGATGAAGGACTTCAAGGCCGCCTCCGCCAGCAACAACCTGGTGCCGAGCATGGCCCACAGCATGGCCGCCTCCAGCTACGTGCAGGGCGCGATCTTCGACGTGGTCACCAACTTCTTCAACGACCCCGCCGCCGATCCGCAGAAGGCCGCGCAGCAACTGGGCGCCGCCATCCAGGCCGCTGCGCAGTAAGGCGCAAGCCGGCCCCTTGGCGGGCCGGCCTTTCTTCCAACCGAACGACTCCGGGCCGCGACGGCAGCCCGGGCGGGTTCACTCATCCTCGAGAAGGCAGATGGCGACCCAATCTCCGACTTTCACTCCCGCCGCCAGCCCGCGTGCTTCGCTGCTCGACGGCCTGCAGGCCTGGCTGCCCAAGCTGGTGCTGGCCCCGAGCATGCTCGTGGTGCTGGTCTGCGTATACGGCTACATCGGTTGGACGCTGCTGCTGTCCTTCACCAACTCGCGCTTCATGCCGGCCTACAGCTGGGCCGGGCTGACCCAGTACTTGCGCCTGTGGGACAACGACCGCTGGTGGGTGGCGAGCAAGAACCTGCTGCTGTTCGGCGGCCTGTTCATCGGCATCTGCCTCGCGCTCGGGGTGTTCCTCGCCGTGCTGCTGGACCAGCGCATCCGCCGCGAAGGCTTCATCCGCACCGTCTACCTGTACCCCATGGCGCTGTCGATGATCGTCACCGGCACCGCCTGGAAGTGGCTGCTCAACCCCGGCCTGGGCCTGGACAAGCTGCTGCGCGACTGGGGCTGGAGCGGTTTCCGCTTCGACTGGCTGGTGGACCCGGAGCGGGTGGTCTACTGCCTGGTGATCGCCGCTGTGTGGCAGGCCTCGGGTTTCGTCATGGCGCTGTTCCTCGCCGGCCTGCGCGGGGTCGACCCGGCCATCGTGCGGGCCGCCCAGGTAGACGGCGCGAGCCTGCCGACCATCTACCTGCGCATCGTCCTGCCGAGCCTGCGCCCGGTGTTCTTCAGCGCGCTGATGATCCTTGCGCACATCGCCATCAAGAGCTTCGACCTGGTGGCCGCGATGACCGCCGGCGGCCCCGGTTATTCCTCCGACCTGCCGGCGATGTTCATGTACGCCCATACCTTCACCCGCGGCCAGATGGGCCTGGGCGCGGCCAGCGCGATGCTGATGCTCGGCGCCGTGCTGGCCATCGTCGTGCCTTACCTGTATTCCGAACTGCGGGGCAAGCGCCATGCATGACTCGACCCTGAAACCATCTTTCAGCCTGAGCCGCCTGGCGGTGCATGCGACCCTCTGGGGCGCCGTGGCGCTGTACGTGATCCCGCTGCTGGTGATGCTGCTGACCAGCTTCAAGACCCCGGAAGACATCCGAAACAGCAACCTGCTGGCGCTGCCGGACGTATTCACCCTGATCGGCTGGGTGAAGGCCTGGGGCGCGGTGGGCGACTACTTCTGGAACTCGGTGAAGATCACCGTGCCCGGCGTGCTGATCTCCACCTTCATCGGCGCCATGAACGGCTACGTGCTGTCGATGTGGCGCTTCCGCGGCTCGCAACTGTTCTTCGGCGCGCTGCTGTTCGGCTGCTTCCTGCCGTTCCAGGTGATCCTCCTGCCGATGTCCTTCACCCTCGGCAAGCTCGGCCTGGCCAACACCACCACCGGCCTGGTGATGGTGCACTGCATCTACGGCCTGGCGTTCACTACGCTGTTCTTCCGCAACTACTTCGTGGCGATTCCCGATGCCCTGGTGAAGGCCGCGCGGCTGGACGGCGCGGGGTTCTTCACCATCTTCCTGCGCATCCTGATGCCCATGTCCACGCCCATCGTGATGGTCTGCCTGATCTGGCAATTCACCCAGATCTGGAACGACTTCCTCTTCGGTGTGGTGTTCGCCAGCGGCGATGCCCAGCCCATTACCGTGGCGCTGAACAACCTGGTGAACATCAGCACCGGGGTGAAGGAATACAACGTCGACATGGCCGCCGCGATGATCGCCGCACTGCCCACGCTGGTGGTCTACGTACTGGCCGGCAAGTACTTCGTGCGCGGGCTTACCGCCGGCGCCGTCAAAGGTTGAGGTAAGCACCGATGTCCACCCTTGAACTGCACAACCTGCACAAGTCCTACGGCGCCGGCCTGGCGGACACCCTGAAGTCGATCAACCTGTCGATCGATTCGGGCGAGTTCCTGATCCTGGTCGGCCCCTCGGGCTGCGGCAAATCCACCCTGATGAACTGCATCGCCGGGCTGGAGAACGTCACCGGCGGCGCGATCCTGGTGGATGGCCAGGACATCAGCGGCATGAGCCCGAAGGATCGCGACATCGCCATGGTGTTCCAGTCCTATGCGCTGTACCCGACCATGAGCGTGCGCGAGAACATCGCTTTCGGCCTGAAGATCCGCAAGCTGCCCAAGGCCGATATCGATGCCGAAGTGGCGCGCGTCTCCAGGCTGCTGCAGATCGAGCACCTGCTCGAACGCAAGCCTTCGCAGCTTTCCGGCGGCCAGCAGCAGCGCGTGGCCATGGGCCGGGCGCTGGCGCGGCGGCCGAAGATCTACCTGTTCGACGAGCCGCTGTCGAACCTCGACGCCAAGCTGCGCGTGGAGATGCGCACCGAGATCAAGCTGATGCACCAGCGCCTGAAGACCACCACGGTGTACGTGACCCACGACCAGATCGAGGCCATGACCCTGGGCGACAAGGTGGCGGTGATGAAGGACGGCATCGTCCAGCAGTTCGGCACGCCGCAGCAGATCTACAACGACCCGGCGAACCTGTTCGTCGCCAGCTTCATCGGCTCGCCGCCGATGAACTTCATCCCGCTCAAGGTGCAGCAGCAGGGCGGCCGGTCGGTCGGCCTGCTGGACAGCGGCCAGGACCGTTGCGAACTACCGCTGCAACTGGATGCCGGGCTGATCGAGGGCCGCGAGCTGATCCTCGGCGTGCGCCCGGAACAGGTGCAGTTGGCCACCGATGGCGCCAACGGCCCGAGCGACCTGCGCGCCGAAGTCGAGGTGGTCGAGCCTACCGGCCCGGACACCCTGGCCTTCGTCACGCTCAACGGTGCCAAGGTCTGCTGCCGCCTCGCCCCGGACCAGGCGCCGCAGCCGGGCTCTTCGCTGCAACTGCGTTTCGATCCTTCCCGCGCTTTGCTGTTCGACGCGCAAAGCGGCGAGCGCCTGCGTGCCGAGCCCCGCGGCGACGGTGCGAACAAGGTCACGCCGCTCGCGCGCCAGAAGCATTCCTGAGCTGTATGACCGCTGCTTGAAATCCACTGCCTGAAACTACGCTAGAAACCAAGACAACGAGGACGCTGGAGATGCACAAGAACAACAAGAACCGGCCCGCCGCACGAACCCTGGGCTGCCTGCTCGCACTGGGTTGCGTGGGCAACGTCGCCCATGCCGCCGATGCCTTCTCATCCGAGTCCAGGTGGGGCCTGGGGGACTGGGGCGGCAAGCGCACCGAGCTGCTGGAGAAGGGCTACGACTTCAAGCTCGACTACGTCGGCGAGGCCGCCAGCAACCTGGGTGGCGGTTATGACCAGCACACCACGGCGCGCTACTCCGACCAGTTCGCCCTCGGCACTCACCTGGACCTGCAGAAGATCCTCGGCTGGGACGCCACCGAGTTCCAGTTGACGGTCACCGAGCGTAGCGGCCGCAACCTCTCCAACGACCGCATCAGCGACCCGCGCGCCGGGCAGTTCAGCTCCGTGCAGGAAGTCTGGGGCCGTGGCCAGACCTGGCGCCTGACGCAGATGTGGATCAAGCAGCAGTACTTCGACGGTGCGCTGGACGTGAAGGTCGGCCGCTTCGGCGAGGGCGAGGACTTCAACAGCTTCCCCTGCGACTTCCAGAACCTGGCCTTCTGCGGCTCCCAGGTGGGCAACTGGGTCGGCGGCATCTGGTACAACTGGCCGGTCAGCCAGTGGGCGGCGCGGGTGAAGTGGAACTTCAACGACCAGTGGTACGCCCAGGTCGGCGCCTACAACCAGAACCCGTCGAACCTGGAGACCGGCAACGGCTTCAAGCTCAACGGCAGCGGCACCAAGGGCACCATCCTGCCGGTGGAGCTGGTGTGGATGCCCAAGGTCGGCGCGCAGCAACTGCCCGGCGAATACCGCCTGGGCTACTACTACAGCACTGCCGAGGCCGACGACGTGTACGACGACGTCAACGGCAACCCGCAGGCGCTCACCGGCGAGCCGGCCAAGACCCACAGCGGCAAGCACGGCTGGTGGGTGGTGGCGCAGCAGCAGGTCACGGCGCACAACGGCGATGCTTCGCGCGGCCTGAGCCTGTTCGCCAACTTCACCGTGCATGACAAGGCCACCAACACCGTCGACAACTACCAGCAACTCGGTGTCATCTACAAGGGCCCGTTCGATGCGCGGCCCAAGGACGACATCGGCTTCGGCGTGGCACGCATCCACGTCAACGACGATGTGCAGGATCGCCAGCGACTGGTGAACCAGGTCAGCGGCATCGACGACTACGACAACCCGCTGTACCAGCCCATCCAGGACACCGAGTACAACGCCGAGCTGTACTACGGCGTGCATGTGACCAATTGGCTCACCGTGCGCCCGAACCTGCAGTACATCCGCCATCCGGGCGGGGTGGACGAGGTCAACAACGCCGTGGTGGCCGGCCTGAAGATCCAGTCCAGCTTCTGATTGCTCCCGGTGCGAACCTGGCCCGTCCTTGCGACGGGCTTTTTTTGCGCGTTCCCCGGTGCTTGAACGGGGCGGCTTTTCGTAGGAGCGAGCTTGCTCGCGAATGACCTGGCACCGATGTTCGTGTGGTTCGCGAGCAAGCTCGCTCCTGCAGAAGCCAGAGGCGGGCGTACCCGGAGCGGGCGAGGAACCCTTTTTCAGTGGCGCGGACGCTGCGCGTGACTAGGCTTTGCGGTTAGAATCGCGGCCTTTTCTGTAAGATGTAGTGAAACTACAGAGATCTTCACGCCCCGGAATGTCCGGGCAGGGATTGGATCAGGACATCCGGACAATGCTCGAGCATCCGCTGCAGCGCTTTTTTCATTCCATGCGGGGCAAGCGCCCCTTCGACTGGGTGCGCTTCCAGCGTCGCGACCTGCTGCTCATCGATCACCCGCAGTGCCAGGCGGTCTTCAGCCGCCAGGGCGCGCAACTGCTGCACTTCCAGCCGCGCGGCGCGCGCCCGCTGCTGTGGTGTTCCAGCCAGTGGCCGAGCCTGAGCACCGCGCCGATCCGCGGCGGCATCCCGGTCTGCTGGCCCTGGTTCGGCAGCCATCCCACCGAGGCCGACTGGCCGCAGCATGGCTGGGCCCGCCAGCGCGAGTGGCGCATGCTCGATGCCTGGGCCGACGATCAGAAAGCAGTGGTCAGCTGGCAGCTGGATATCGAGGACTGGCACGTGCGCCTGGAAGCGCGCCTGGGCCAGGACCTGGACATCGAACTCTCCAGCTACCACGAGGATGACAGCGACTGCCTCTTCAGCTTCGCCCTGCAGCCATACTGGCGCGTGGGTTCGCTGCGTCGCTCGGTGGTCCATGGCATGGAACTGGACGGCAAGGCCAGCGGCCTGCCCAATACCTGGGCGCCCCGTGGCGCGGTCAAGCAGGTGCTCTACAACACCGGTTCCCTGGTCCTGGAAGATGCCGGCTGGCAGCGCCGCCTGCGCATCGACAAGAACACCAGCGCCGGCAGCGTCATCTGGCACCCCGGCAGCCGCGCGGTGGAGCAGGTGGAGCCGGGCGAAGCGGAGCGCTTCCTGTGCATCGGCGCGGCCGGTTATCGCGCGGGCGGGCTGATCCTCGCCCAGGGTGAACGCATGCTGCTGAACCTGCGCGCCGGTCTGGTCTGACCGGCTGATTTCAACGGGTTGGCCAAGCTGTAGGAGCGAGCTTGCTCGCGAACCGCTTGATGCTGTCGTCTCCGGCGAGCTTGTTCGCGAGCAAGCTCGCTCCTACGAAAAGCAGGGAGGCGGACAGCCCCTCGGCGAGGCCATCCGCGAGACGAGGGGCGAACCCTCAGGACGGTTGCTGCGGCGTGCCCAGCAGCGACTTGCCGGTTTTCTTCTGCCGCTTGGCCATGCGTTTTTCGTGCGCGGTTTTCAGCGGCTTCTTCTTCGCTTGCTTCTTCGCGTCGAGACCTTTCATGAGCCTGTCCTCCGACGGGACGCCCTCGGGTCGAGAGCTGACTGCTTCAGCATAGTCCTGTCGCAGGCGCCTGTTCAGCCGGCGGTCTGGCGCTCCAGCTCGCGGCGCACCATGTTGGCGTAGTGCGGCGGGCTCAGCCGGTACAGCTCGCTGGCTACCCAGTGCAGCCAGCGGGCGCCGAACCGGTCGCGTTCGGCCAGCAGGCGCCGGGCTTCGGCCTCGGCGCGCTGGGCGTTCTCCTGGTGATAATCGGCACGGCTCATCGCGGGTCTTCGGTGCAGCCTCAGGACTTCGCGCAGCTCAGGGTCTGCGGATCGATGGTGATACTGGCCAGCGGTTTGGCGTCGCTGCCGGCATATTCGTGGGTAACGCTCAAGTGGTGCTCGCGGAAGCGCTGCAACAGATCGGGCTGCTGGCAGGTGGTGCCTTCAAGCTGCTTCTTCAGGCCATTCTCGAACTTGGCGCGTGCGCCCAGGTCCATGGCGTCCAGGCGCAGGTTGGAGATGGCATAGCGGTAATACAGCATCTTCTTCGCCGGGTCGAGCTGCACGCTGTTGAGGGTGGTCACCTTGTCCACCTGGCGCGGCAGGTTGGACTTGGTCACCTGGTCGAAATAATCCGCCGATTCCTTGAGGAATTTCGCCTCATCGGCAGCGTCGTCGGCGTGGACGGCCAGGCTGGTGAACAGCAGGAAGGGCAGGGCGAGACGGGCAAACGGCATGGGGAATTCCTGTACGGCTGATGGGAGTGGAGCGAAGTGCAGGCTCAGTAGCTGCGACAGCCAGGGCGAGATCGCGTTCTGCCCTGCGTGCGCGTAACAACGCACATGGTCAGTGAGTGTAGAGCACCGCCAGCCGCTGGCCGCTCGCTGCAGCACTCTTTTGCGAGTAGCCTTGCGCGCGGCCACCCACCCCCTTTCGCAGGTTTGCTTCCACACCATGATCGAACTGAACCAGGTTGACCTTCGCACCGACCCCGCCGCGCAATGCGTGGTGAAGGACGAAACCGTCACCGTCGAATTCGCTGCCGCGCCGGGTGAGCTGATGAGCCTCGAAGGCCCGAACCGCTACGCCGTCGGTGACGCGATCATCAGCGGCGCCACCGGCGAGCGCTGGGTCGTTTCCCGCGAGCGTTTCGATCCGAAATACCGGCCCGCCGACGCCGCGCTCGCTCACGGCGAACCCGGTGCCTACCGCAATATTCCCAGCCCCGTGCTGGCGCGGCGCATGGACGAAGCCTTCACCCTGCTGCGCTCGGCGGGCGGCGACCGCCTCACCGGTGCGGCCGGCGACTGGGTCATGCAGTACGCGCCTGGTGACTATGGCGTGGTCAAGGCCGAGCGCTTCGCCAAGGTCTATCGCCTGGCCGAGTGATCGCGACACCGGCCTGGCCTCCGTGGCCCGCCAGCGGCTATGGTCTGTGCTGGCGGGCGCTCTGCGCCGTGCATTTGTTGCAACTTTGCCGGCGTCGCGGGGGTCCACCCTGCAGCCGCCGGTGGGCGGGATGCTCATGGGAGGACAATGCGGGATGCGATTCATGGACATGCGCGGGCTCAGTCTGGGGCCCTGGAAACTGATCAGCCTGACGGTGAAGGAATTTCTCGACGACGAGATGCCCACCTACGCTGCCGCCCTGGCGTACCAGGGGTTGTTCTCGCTGTTTCCCTTCCTGCTGTTCCTCATCGCCCTGCTGGGCTTTCTGCACCTGCCGGAGTTCTTCGACTTCCTCCGCCAACAGGCCGACTACGTGCTGCCGGCGCAGGCGCTGGAACAGGTCAATCCGGTGATCGACCAGTTGCAGCAGCGCCAGGGCGGCCTGCTGTCCATCGGTATTGTGGTGGCGTTGTGGTCGTCCTCGGCGGCGGTGCGCTCGCTGATGATCGCGCTCAATGCTGCCTATGACGTGCGCGAGGGCCGCCCGGCCTGGAAGCGCATTCCGCTGTCGCTGTTCTACACCTTCGGCCTGGTGGCGATGCTGATGATGATCGCCGCGCTGATGATCCTCGGACCGCAGGTGATGGGCTGGATCGCCGCCAAGGTGGGCCTGGAGGACTTCGTGGTGATCCTCTGGAGCATCCTGCGCTGGCCGGTGATCGTGATGCTGATGATGATGGCAGTGGCGATCATCTATTACGTCACGCCCAACGTGCAGCAGCGCTTCCGCTTCATCACCCCCGGCTCGGTGCTTGCCGTGGTGCTGTGGATTTGCGCTTCGCTGGGCTTTGGCTACTACGTGAAGAACTTTGCCGACTACAACGCCATGTACGGCAGCGTCGGCGCCATCATCGTGCTGCTGCTGTATTTCTACATCTCATCGGCGGTGCTGTTGCTGGGCGCGGAGCTCAACGCGGTGATCGAACACCATCTGCCCCATGGCAAGGACGAAGGCGAAAAGACTTTCGACCAGGCTGAGCCGGAACCCGGGCCGGACAGGGGCTAGGGCTGTGCCGGCTGGCCGGCGACGGCGGGCGGCTCGTTGAGCAGGGCGTTGACCAGCGCGGTGGCCTTCTCGAAGGAGGGGTAGCCGCTGCGGGCGACGTCCAGGCTGCCATAGGCCGTCTGGTAGCGCTGCGCCTTGCCCGGGTCGGCCTGCTCGACCAGGAAGGGCTCGGACCAGATCTTGTAGAGCAGCGCAACGGCATAGGGCTGGCCGGCTTCGGCGGCGTTCTCCAGCAGCGGGAGCACCTCGTCCACCTGCGGGCCTTCCTTGATTTTCAGCAGCGCCATGTAGAAGCTCGCCTCGCCGCGCTCGTCCTGTTCCATGGCGCGGGCGAGCAGGGCTTCGGCCAGCTCGTAATTGGCCAGGTCGCCGCTGGCGATCAGCAGCTTCGCCTGCAGCATGTCGTTCTGGTAGAGCAGGCGCTCCTGGCGGCAGGCTTCGCCGCTCAGCGGCTCGTCGCAGGGGTTGCTGGCCTTGGTCGAGCAGCCGGCCAGCAGCAGCGGCAGGACCAGGGCGGCCAGCCGGAAAGGTGTGTGTGGCTTGCCCATGCAAGTCCCTCGGGGGCGAATGTCAGGGTTCGACCAGTCGCGGGTGCGCCGGTTCTGCTTATTGGCCAACAGCATAGCCGCTGCTCGTCAGAGAGCCTGGAAACCGGGCAGGCGCGGCAGGCGTTCGCTGAGGAAGTCGATCAGCGCGCGGGTCCGGGCCGGCAGGAATCGCCGCGAAGGATACAGCAGGCTGGCCTCCTGGGTTGGCCCGCGCCACTCCGGAAGAATGCACTGCAAGGTGCCGTCGGCCAGCAGATCCGCCACAAGCCAGGCCGGCGTCAGGCCGAAACCGGCGCCCAGGCAATAGCTCTCGCGGATCGCCAGCGAGCTGTTCACCGTGTAGCGACTGCGCGTGGCGAGGTTCAGCTCGCGGCCGTCGGCGTGGCGCAGCAGCAGGTTCTGCCCGGCGTCGAGCCAGGCAAATCGCAGGTATTGCGCCAGCGGCAGGTCTTCGGGAGTAGCGAGAGCCGGCAGACGGGAAAGCCACTTCGGTGACGCCACCAGGTAGCGCGGCGAGCGGGCCAGCGGGCGGGCGATCAATGGTTCCGGCAGTTCACCGCCCAGGCGCAGGGCGAGGTCGATGCCTTCCTCGGCAAGGTCGACGAAGCGGTCGTTGAGCAGCAGCTCCACCTCGACTTCCGGGTGCAACTGCATGAACTCCAGCAGCAGTGCATTCAGCCTCAGCACGCCCAGGCTTACCGGTGCGCTGACCCGCAGGCGGCCAAGCACCTGTTCGGTCTCGCCACGCGCCTCGCTGACGCCCTCTGCGTAGCTTTCCAGTGTCTGCCGGGCGTGCTCGTAGAAGCGTCGGCCCTGTTCGGTGGGCTGCACGCGGGTAGTGCTGCGGACCAGCAGTTGCGCGCCGACCTGGCGCTCCAGCGCCGCCATGGTCTTGCTCACCGTCGGCTGGCTGCTGCCGCACTCGCGCGCCACCGCGGAAAGGCTGCTCAGCTCTACGGCGCGGACGAAACAGTGCAACGCCTTGAGAGTATCCATGTCCTATTCGTTTATCGAATGACGGGTCTGCCAATATGCCGTCTACCGCCGTGATTGGGAATGACCGAGGCTGCGCCCATCCCATCGCCCGATATCGAGGAACACCATGAAGAACCTGCTGCTCGCCGCCCTGATTGCCCTGGCCCTGCCGCTGGCGCAGGCTGAAGAAGGACACTGGCAGGCGACCTGGAGCGCCAGCCCGCAGCGCACCTGGGGCAAGGAAGTGCCGTTGCCATTGGGCGTGCCGCCGGTGATCGGCAACCACACCCTGCGGCAGATCGTGAAAGTCAGCCTGGGCGGCCGGCGCGTGCGCATCGTGCTGTCCAACGCCTACGGCAGCCAACCGGTGGCTATCGGCGGCGCGGCTGTCGCGCTGGTGGCGCCGGCCGGGCGCTTGGGTGGCCCGAGTCGCCGACTGACCTTCGCCGGCCAGCCGACGGCCTACATCGCTCCGGGTGCTGAGCTGTTCAGCGATCCGCTGGACCTCGCCGTTCCGTCGCTGGGCGAATTGTCGGTATCCCTCTACCTGCCGCAGCCGACCGCCATCGAAAGCTTCCACTGGGACGGCAAGCAGCGCGTCTACGGTGCGCCGGGAGAACAGCTCGACGCCGCGCACCTGCCCGCGGACGGCAAGATGGAAGCGCGCCTGTTCCTTGCCGATGTGCTGGTTGAAAACCCCGAGCCGCGCCCGGTGGTGGCGGTGCTTGGCGACTCCATCACCGATGGTCGTGGCGCCGGCCTGGACGGCAACCAGCGCTGGCCGGACGTGTTGGCGCAGCGGCTGGCTGCGCACAACGTGGGCGTGATCAATGCCGGAATCTCCGGCGCCCGCCTGCTCTCCGACGGCATGGGGCAGAGCGCCCTGGTGCGGTTCCAGCGCGACGCGCTGGGCAAGCCGGGAGTGAAGGTGGCTATCGTGCTGCTGGGGATCAACGATATCTCCTGGCCCGGCAGTACCTTCGCGCCGAACAACCCGTTGGCGCAGTACGAAGACCTGGTCGCCGGTTACCGGCAACTGATCGCCCAGGCCCAAGTGCGCGGCGTGCGTATCGTCGGCGCAACCCTCCTGCCATTCGAGCGCGCCCTCAGCGGGTCGCCCATCGAGAATTACCACGCGGCCAACAAGGAAGCGCTGCGCCAAAGGGTGAACCAGTGGATTCGCCAGAGCGGGGAATTCGACGCGGTGGTGGACCTGGATGCGCAGTTGCGTGACCCGGCCCGTCCGTTGCGTCTGCTGCCCAGGTACGACAGCGGCGATCACCTGCATCCCAATGATGCGGGGAACCGGGCGATGGCTCAGAGCGTGGATATCGAGCAATTGCTGAAGGGGATGTGATGTCTTCCGCGAGGGTGGGAGTGGCCGGGAAGCGATCGCGGACGGAGTCCGCTCCTACGCACGTCCTGACCGGCTACGTAGGAGCGGAGTCTGTCCGCGATAGGACTGATATCGGCACGTTCGGAACAGGCCCGCTCAACTGCCGAACGCCGGCCCGATGCTGTCGTCGTCCATGCCGCGCTCCAGCTTGATCTTCAGCGCAAGATCGGTGCGCGAGTCGGCGAACTTCAGGGCGTCGGCCACGCTCACGCGCCCTTCTTCCAGCAGCTTGTAGAGGCTCTGGTCGAAGCTCTGCATGCCGCTCTCCAGCGCGCGTTCGACGGCTCCCTTGAGCTCGGGCAGCTCGTCGCGCTGGATGATGCCGCGGATGTGCGGCGTACCCAGCACCAGCTCCACCGCTACAGCGCGGCGCTGGTGGCTGCCGGGCACCAGGCGCTGGCCGATCAGCGCGAGGATGTTCTGCGACAGGTCGGCCAGCACCTGCGGGCGCGCCTCGTCGGGGAAGAAACGGGTGATGCGCTCGATGGCGTGGCGGCAACTGGTGCCGTGCAGGGTGGCGACGCACAGGTGCCCGGTTTCGGCGTAATGCAGCGCGTGCTGCATGGTGGCGGCGTCGCGGATTTCGCCGAGCATGATCACGTCCGGTGCCTCGCGCAGCACGTTGCGCAGGGCGTCCTCGTAGCTGTGGGTGTCCAGGCCGACTTCGCGCTGGTCGATGATCGACTTCTTGTGCATGTGGAGGAACTCGATGGGGTCCTCGATGCAGACGATGTGCCCGGAACGGTGGCGGTTGCGAAAATCCAGCATGCTCGCCAGGGTCGTCGACTTGCCCGCGCCGGCCGCGCCGATCACCAGGATCAGCCCGCGGTCCTGCATCGCCAGCTTGTCGAGGATCGATGGCAGGCCGAGGGAGGTGACGTCCGGAATCACCTGCTTGATCAGGCGCACCACCATGGCCACTTCACCACGCTGGTAGTAGATGTTCGCGCGAAAACGCCCGATGTCCGGCACGCTCAGCGCCAGGTTCATCTCCAGGTCGCGCTCGAAATCCTGCACCTGGGCTGGCGACATCAATTGCCAGGCCAGGGTCTTCACCTCGCCGGGCTCCAGCACGCGATCATCCGCCGGCTGGCTGTGGCCTTCGGCCTTCAGGTGCGGCGGCGCGCCGACGCTGAAGAACATGTCCGAGCCGCCACGCTCGGGCAGCAGGCGCAGGTACTGGATGACGTCGGGGAGGGGAGTGTTGCTCATGGTGTCGTCCTGGGATGGCGGGAGGGCGCATCTGCATTGAGCCTAGCTGCAATGCCGGACGGGAGCCTAGGCGAGGCTGCGGCACGCCGTTTTGACGTGCCGCAGGGAAGTGCCTCAGGTCGACAGTTGATTGGCGAACTGGCCCACGGCGTTGACCACGCGCTGGGCGCTGTCCTGGATTTCGATGATCACCGTGCCGGCCTGGCCGGACAGCTGCAGCCCCAGTTCGGCCTGCTGCTTGCCGCGGTCGATCATGGCCACCGCTTCGCCGGCGAGGTGCTGGTTCTGTTCCACCACGCGGGTGATTTCCTCGGTGGCGGCGCTGGTGCGCGAGGCGAGCTGGCGAACCTCGTCGGCGACCACCGCGAAGCCTCGCCCCTGGTCGCCCGCGCGGGCTGCTTCGATGGCGGCGTTGAGCGCCAGCAGGTTGGTCTGGTCGGCGATGCTGCGGATGCTCTGCACCAGCGCACCGATGGCCTGGGACTGGCGGTCCAGCGCCTCGATGCCCTGGGTGGCCTCCTGCATGCGGTCGGCCAGTTCCCGCATCACCTCCACCGTCTGCTGGACCACGGCGGCGCCCTTGGTGGCGCTGTTGTCGGTGCTTTGCGAGGTATCGAAAGCGATGGTCGCCGCTTGCGCGACGGCGTTTTCACGGTGCACCTGCTCGGTGATCACGGTGGCGAACTTCACCACTTTGTACAGGCGGTCGTGGGCATCGATGATCGGGTTGTACGAGGCCTCAAGCCAGACCTCGTGGCCACGGTTGTCGATACGCTTGAAGCGACCGGTGACGAACTCGCCACGGCGCAGCTTGGTCCAGAACGCCTCGTACTGCGACGAGTTGTATTCAGAAGGCTCGCAGAACATCCGGTGATGCTTTCCCTTGATCTGCGCCAGGCTGTAACCCATGGCGTTGAGAAAGCGGTCGTTGGCGGTGAGCACTTCGCCCTGCAGGTTGAATTCGATCACCGCGGTGGAGCGTTGCAGGGCCTCGATCAGGTTCTCGTGCTCGCGGGAATTTTCGATGGTGCGGGTGAGGTCGCTGGCGTAGATCGAAAAGCGCTGGACCGCCCCGGTGCGGTCGTGCACCGGTTGCAGGATCGAGCGCAGCCAGGCCTCTTCGCCGTCGCCACGCAGCAGGCGGATCACGCCGGCCAGATGCTCGCCGCGCTCGATGGCGTGCTTCACCCTCAGGTGGAAGTCCAGGCCGCGTACGTGGTCGGGGATCAGGTCCAGCAGCGGGCGGCCGATGAGCTGGTCGCCGCGGTGCAGCATCTCCTTCTCGAAGTTGGCATTCACCGACTCGATGCGCCCGCGGGGGTCGAGGAACAGCACGAGCATTTCCTGATCGAGGCTGGCGCGGATCTCCTCGATGGAGGCGAGCTCTTCACGCAGGGCGGCCAGCTCCTGCTTCAATCGCGAGTTGAACATGCGTGGGCTTTCTCTAGGGGTGAGGCACGAAGACTGCTGCCGGGTCGTTTCGCCATTGCATCGGCCGATACGGCCACGACTTTAGCCCCGGATGAACCGGCGTAAGCCCCACCCATCAAGACCTGGTGCGTGTTTCAGACGGTGCTGGTCACTTCCTGACTGACGGCGTTGGCGGCACGCAGCAGGTGGGTGTCCAGCGGCTTGTGCAGCAGCTGGCTGCCGCTGGCAGCGGCCTCCCGGATGCGCTCGGCAGAGGTGTCGCCGGTGATGATCCGCGCCGGCAACATCATCGTCGAGGTACCCGACCCCGAGACGGCGCTGTTCTTCCTGGCGCAGTGCGTCGACCCGGCCGCCAGCCTGCCGGTGGGCCTGCATTTCGTCCTGGGGATGATCGTCAACCTGGTGTATTCCACCGCCGACGCGCTCGCCGTGCTGTTCGCCGCGCTGCTGCTCGGCACGCCGGGCAAGGGGCGTGGACGGCTGTACGGTTCGATTCCGGTGGGATTGGGGGTGACGCTGGTGGCCCGGGGCGGGCCGGAGAGGGAAGGGACACGCCGCCCCCGCAAATGGGCGCGGCGCGGGCGAAGGGGATCAGTCTTCGCGGCTGGTCACTTCCACCAGGTGGTAGCCGAACTGGGTCTTCACCGGACCCTGGACGACATTCAGCGGGGCGCTGAAGACGACCTGGTCGAACTCGCGAACCATCTGGCCCGGGCGGAAGGTACCCAGGTCACCGCCGCTGCGGCCGGACGGGCAGGTGGAATTGTCGCGCGCCACCTGGGCGAAGTCGGCGCCGCCTTCGATGGCAGTTTTCAGTTCATTGCACTTGGCTTCGCTGGAAACCAGGATGTGACGGGCGGATGCACGGGCCATGGAATAACTCCTGAACAGGCAGTAGGAAAGGGCGAAGCCTAGCCGATTCCAGGCCTGAACCCAATGCCAGGCGCCGGGTGACTTGCCCCTTTTCGTAGGACGGCGTGGCGCGCAGCGATACCCATGGATTTCCGCGGGGGGAATTGCTGAGGGGTGTCGCAGGCTCCACCCATCCTGCGTTCTATTGCAGCGGGTTGCATGAGCGCAGGAGCGGATTCATCCGCGATCGGCGTCGCCCGGCGGAAAACGATCGCGGACGCAGTCCGCTCCTACGCAGATGTTCGCCTCAGGCGCCGAACACTTCGCTCAGGTGCTGCTGGTAGCGCTGCACATCGCCCTCGATGTTCGGGCGCTTCATCACATCCACGCAGAGGAAGGTCGGCAGCGGGCTCATGCCCAGGAACTGGTTGGCCTTGTGGAAGGGGAAATACACCGCGTCCACGCCCTTGCCCTCGAAGAAGTCGGTCGGGTCGTCGAAGGCCTGCTGGGGGGCGTTCCAGGTGGCCGAGATCATGTACTGCTTGCCCTGCAGCAGGCCGCCGCTGCCGTACTTCTGCGAAGCGTCGGAACGGGTACGGCCGTCGTTGGCGTAGAGGCTGCCGTGGCCGGCGGTGAACACCTCGTCGATGTACTGCTTGACGGTCCAGGGCGCGCCCATCCACCAGCCAGGCATCTGGTAGACGATGACGTCGGCCCAGAGCATTTTCTGCACTTCTTCCTGGATGTCGTAGCCGCCGTCGATGAAGGTTTCCTTCACGTCGAAACCGGCGCGGTCCAGATGGGCGATGGCGGCTTCGTGCAGGGTGGCGTTGTAGCGGCCGTCGGAGTGGGCGAACTGTTTGCCGCCATTGATCAGCAGAATCTTTTTCATGAGTGGGCTCCGCAAGGGAATGGAAAGTCGATGACGGCAGAATATCGATCCGCCCGGTGCGGAAAAACCCGTTCCCGGACAAATGATCCGTGCGTGAGAATCAATAATGTGAGTGATTGATTTGCGTCAGGATTAGGCAATCTTTCCACCACAAGGATCGCCGTCCGATGTATGCCTTCATCCTCCAGGCCCATACCCGCCCTGAAAAATCCCAGGCTTTCGAAGACCTGTTCCGCGCCTACCTGACCCCCAGCCGTGCCGAGGAAGGTTGCATCCAGTACCACATGCTGCGCGATGTGAGTGATCCGACGCTCTTCACCTTCTTCGAGGTCTGGCAAAGCCGCGAGCACCTGGCCATCCACACCGCACTGCCGCATATGCGCGAGTTCCATGAGCGGCGCATGGAGTACCTGCGCCGCGATTTCGCCATTCAGGAAATCGAGGTGATGGACCCGTTGCCGCGTTGAACGCTCAGGCCACCACCCGGTTGCGCCCACCTTCCTTGGCCTTGTAGAGGTTGGCGTCCGCTGCGGCGATCAGCGCTTCGATGCTGCCGGCTTGCGTGCACGACGTGCTGGCCACGCCGACACTGATGGTGACGATGCCGCGCGCGCCCTTCTCGTGGGGCAGCGCGGCTTCCTCCACCGAGCGGCGGATCGATTCCGCCACCGTCGCGGCTGCCGCGGTGTCGCAGCCAGGCAGGATCACCACGAACTCTTCGCCGCCGTAGCGTGCAGCGCCGTCGTCCTCGCGCTGGCAGCCCTGGCTGACCAGGTGTGCCACGCTGACCAGCGCCAGGTCGCCGCGCGGGTGTCCGTAGTGGTCGTTGTAGGCCTTGAACTGGTCGATATCCATCATCAGTACCGCCAGGTTGCCGTCGCCTGCCCGGCGGCGGTGCCATTCGCGATGGGACTTTTCATCGAACCAGCGGCGGTTGTGCAGGCCGGTCAGCGGGTCGGTGTCGGCCTGGTTGCGCAGGTGGCTTTCCTTGGCGTCGCGGCGACGCAAGTCACGGGTCAGGCGGTAGGCGAAGAAAATCGTCGCGGCGTTGATTGCCACCAGCAGTCCACTGGTGATCAGGGTGCGTGCGGTCCAGGTGTTCAGGATCGCCTCGCGGCACAGCTCCACCGACACCACCGCCTGGTAGTCGCCGATGCGCCGGTAGCCGCGCCAGTAAGCGTTCGAGGTGCCGTTCTGCTGGCGGAAATAGTCGTTGCGCCCGCTATCGACGAACTCGCGGAAGGTATCCACCTCATCCCCGTGCGCGCGGGTCGGGTCGTGTGGCCATTGGGCGAGCACCGTGCCGTCGAGCAGGCGGATGGTGATGACGCCATGCTTGCCCAGATCGAGGTCGCGCACGAAGGACTCCATGTGCTGCAGCTCTTTGATCGCCGCGACGACACCGACGAATTGACCATCCTTGTCCAGCACGGCGCGGCTCAGCGCGGTGCTGGTCGAGGAGCGGGGATAGGACGGCATGAACGGATGGCTGAGCAGCAGCCGGCCCGGGTTGTCGCGCGCTGACGTGAAGTATTCGCGCATGGACAGATCGCGGCTGGATTCGCCGGCGTGGTTCAGGTCCGCCAGCAGTTCGCCCCGTGCGTCGGTGACCACCAGCGTGCCCGATTGCACGGAGCCTGCGGCATGGCCTTCCACCAGTTCCTGCAGGACTTGCTGCGACAGCGCCGGAGTTGTCGGGCCGGTGATCACGTTGGAGAGCGTCAGCAGGGTCTGCGCGTGCACGTCCAGGTCGCGGTGGAATTCGCGCTCCACCAGCAACAGGGTGTTCTTGCCGGTGGCGTGGGCGTAGGCCAGTGCATCCTGCTTCATCTGCAGCATGTGCCAGCCGGCGAGCAGCGAGGCGAGCACCGCCAGCAGGAAGGTAAGGCAGAACACTCGGATCGGTTTGAGCACTGCGCTCCTCCTGCTATGGCTCGGACTTTGTTCAGTTACCTGAATTGTCCGATATGTCGGGTGGCATACAACGGTAGTTGGCAGGACCCTTGCCTTATGTCAGGCCGCGTAGGAATTTTTCGTACAGGGCGGCAGCCATTCTTTGCCGGGTTTTTCCATCCACGGAACCTGTTCGAGCCGGCCGCAGCCAAACGCCGAGAAATCCCGCATCATTGAGCCTTTTCGACCATCGGAGCCTTCCATGCCCAGCCAGTCGTTCCTTCCGCGTAGCCTGCTGTTGTCGCTTGGCCTGCTGGCCGCCGCCGGCGCCAGCGCGGCCGACCAGGACCAACTGCTCGAAGCCATCAACGCCTACCGTGGCGACGTGCAGTCCTGCGCGGGCCAGGCTTCCCAGGTGCTGCCGCCGCTGTCGCCGGACCCGCGCCTGGCGCTGCCGGCTTCGGCAGGGGAATGGAAGGCCGCGCTGAACCAGGCCGGCTACCCGATGAGCAGCGTGCGCATGCTCAGCCTCACCGGCCCGCGCGACGTCACGGCCGCCATGAAGGCGCTGCAGGAGAGCTTCTGCCAGGTGTTGCTGGACCCGCAGTTCGTCGATGTCGGCATCGTCCGCGAGGGCGATGACTGGCGCGTCCTGCTCGGCCGCCCGCTGCTGCAGGGCAAGCTGGGGACCTGGGAAACCGAAGGCCAGCAAGTGCTGCAGGCGATCAACGCCGCGCGCGGCAAAGGCCGCCAGTGCGGCGGGCAGGCCTTCGGCCCGGCTGGCGCATTGAGCTGGAATGCGACCCTGGGCGGCACCGCCGAGGCCCATAGCCGCGACATGGCCAACAACAACTACTTCGATCACAAGGGCCGCGATGGCAGCACGCCGGGCGACCGCGCGGAGCTCAACGGCTATGCCGGCCAGCGCATCGGCGAGAACATCGCCGCCGGCCAGGGCAACGCGCAGAAGGTGGTGGACAGCTGGCTGGCCAGCCCCGGCCACTGCGCCAACCTGATGAACCCGCAATACAGCGAGCTGGGCGCGGCCTACGCGGCGGACCCGAAGAGCGACGCGGGCATCTACTGGACGGCGATGTTCGGCTCGCCCTGAGCCGTCACCGGGCGCCGCCGGGCTCGCTGGCCTGGCGCTTCACCTTTGCCGCGAGAATGGCCGCCTCGACCGCCGCCAGGGTGCCCGAGGCCGCGGGAAGTTCGAAGACGCGGCTTTCGGCAAGGGAAGAGACCCGCTCGCCGCTGTCCAGGGTGAACTCCACGAACGCCAGGTGCTCCGACCAGGAACGGTAGCGCCGCACCATGAACAGGCTGTGGCGGCTGCGCACCGAGCTGATCTTCTCCAGGGAAATCTGCCGGTGGCTGTCCTTGCCGCACAGCACCAGTTCGCCCTTGTCGATGAACGCCGGCTCGGCGCGCGAGACGCGGCGCCACTCCACGGCGAAGCGCGCGACCAACAGCAGCAGGCAGAGCGGCAAGGCAGAGAACAGGCCGACCACGCCACTGAACATCTTGATCAGCGTGAAGACGGTCATTGCCAGCAGGATCAGCAGGGTGAAGGCGCGGTAGAAATGGACGTTGTCGAACTCGGTCTGCGGCAGGAACCGGACTTCCATGTGCGTATGTCCTCGGCGAGTACGAAACCTCTCTCAGCCTGCCTTTTTAGCAGACCGGGCGCCTCTTGCCATGCGCGGTGGGTCACGCTGCGCGGCGTTGCAAAAAGAAAAACCGGCGCCTGGGCGCCGGTTTTTCATTTGCTGCTGCGGGAATCAGGCTGACTTCCCACCTGAACCATCCACTCAGTGCGGCTGGTTCAGGGTCAGGCGCATGTGACGGTTCACATCCTTGTACAGCAGGTAGCGGAAGCGACCGGGGCCGCCGGAGTAGCAGGCCTGCGGGCAGAAAGCGCGCAGCCACATGAAGTCGCCGGCTTCCACCTCGACCCAGTCCTGGTTCAGGCGGTACACCGCCTTGCCTTCCAGCACGTACAGGCCGTGTTCCATCACGTGGGTCTCGGCGAACGGAATCACACCGCCCGGCTCGAAGTTCACGATGTTCACGTGCATGTCATGGCGCATGTCGGCCATGTCGACGAAGCGGGTGGTGCTCCAGCGGCCTTCGGTATCGGGCATCACCTTCGGCTCGATGTCCTGCTCGTTGGTGACGAAGGCTTCGGGCAGCGCTACGCCGTCGACTTTCTGGTAGTGCTTGCGGATCCAGTGGAAGCGGGTGTGCTGGCCGCTGGTGTTGCGCACCTTGTAGTCGGCGCCCGGCGGAATGAACGCGTAGCCGCCCGGCTTCATGGTGTGCACTTCGCCCTGCAGGGTCAGGCTCAGCTCACCTTCGACGATGAACAGCACCGCCTCGGCGTTGACGTCCTGCTCGGGCTTGTCGCTGCCGCCCTGGGGCGCCAGTTCGACGATGTACTGCGAGAAGGTTTCGGCGAAGCCCGACAGCGGGCGGGCGATGACCCACATGCGCATGTTGTCCCAGAAGGGCAGGTGGCTGGTGACGATGTCACGCATCACGCCCTTGGGGATCACGGCATAGGCTTCGGTGAACATGGCGCGGTCGGTGAGCAGCTCGGTCTGTGCCGGGTGCCCGCCGTGCGGCGCGTAATAAGTGGATTTGGCCATGGGGTAATTCCTCATTGTTGTCTTGCTGCCCGGCGCGTAAGGCGCCGTGGTGAGCAATGCGTGCAGAGCGGCGCGCTTGTCGGTGCGCTGGCCGTCGCTGGAAACCACGATATCCAGCGGCGTGTTCATGCACAAATTAAATGTTGGAATCCGATGTATTCGGTTTCTGAATGCGGTTCAGCCTTTCGTATCCTGCGCCAGGACCCGTGACAGTACGCGCGCCAGCTCCTTCACCATCGGGTCCACCGCTGGCCGGTGCAGCATCGCCACCTCGAACACGTCCACCGAGGGGAGCCCGATATTCTTCGGCAGCACGGCGTGCTCCGCCGTCACCGCGCGCTGGGGCAGCAGGCCGATGCCCATGCCGTCGGCGATGGCCGACTGGATGCCGGAAAGGCTCGAACTGGTGAAGCTTATGTGCCAGCGCCGGCCGATGGACTCCAGCGCCGCGATCATCTCGTCGCGGTACACCCCGCGCGGCGGGAAGGTGACGATGGGCAGCGGGTCCAGCTCGATGCAGGCGTTCTTCGCGCTGTCCACCCAACGCGTCTTCTCCGGCCAGCAGGCCACCGCTTCGCGGGCGTTCTGCCGCTGCTTGAGCAGCACCAGGTCCAGTTCGCCGCGGTCGTAGCTGGCGGACAGGTCGCGGCTCAGCCCGCTGGTGACTTCCAGCTTCACCTGCGGGTAACGGCGGTTGAACGCGGCCAGTTGCTCGGTGGTGCGCCCGGTGGCGAAGTCGTCCGGCACGCCGATGCGCACCGTCAGCGCCACGGTGGCGCCGGACAGCGCCTCGACCATCTCGTCATTCAACGCCAGCAGGCGCCGGGCATAGCCCAGCAGCGTATCGCCCGCGTCGGTGGGCAGCACATCGCGGTTGCCGCGCTCGAGCAGGCGATGCCCGGCCATCTCCTCCAGCCGACGGATCTTCTGGCTGACCGTGGACTGGGTCGAATGCAGGCGCGTGGCGGCAGTGGTGAAACTGCCGCAGTCAGCCACCGTAACGATGGCTCGCAGCAGGTCTAGGTCGAAGAGGCGGGTATTGGGTTTATCACTATCGCTCATGGCGGTATCGGAAATCTGAATGCGATACCGCTTTCTAACAGCTCAGCCCGCGCCCCGGCAATTCACCTGCATCGTCGGCGCTCAGAAGTCGACGGTCTTCGCCCAGGGATCGCTGATGCTGCTACCGCGCCGGTCGCCCTTGCGGCGGTCGTCTTCGAAGCGGATGGATTGTCGTCGGTCGGCGCTGCAACGGCGTTCGCCGTGGCGGGTGTCGATCTGGAACGTGGCCTTTGCCTTGGCCGGCATCGCCGCAACGGGCGGGGCGGCGGGTTCCATGGGAACCAGGCTGAGCTCATCGATGGTCAGGTCATCGAAGTTGAAATCACTGAGGTCGAAATCGTCGTCGAGATTCATCACGCGTCGCTCCACTGCAATACCCTCAGAGGTGAGCGTAGAAGCGTAGTGGCGTTGCGCTTCCTCAGCCGACGGACTGCAGGTGGGGCGCTGCCTGCTGACGCTTCCTGTCGGCCGCAGTGGCGGGTTTCCCCGCGCTGTTCAATCCAGCCAGCTGTGCCACGCCAGTCGAATCGCGCCGTCCTGCAGGGGCAGCAAGGTGAGGTTCGGCGTCTGGCGAAGATCGGTGACCAGTTGGCTCCAGGCGGCGGAATCGTCGTTGGGTTCGCGGCGCAGGGTGATGCCGAGGTTCTTCAGGGTGGTCGGGTCTGCCAGCAGGGCGTTCACGCGGGCGGACAGCTGGTTATAGGTTGCGGCGTGCATGGGTGGCCTCCGGTTCGGGTGGATGGAAAATACTGTATGTAAATACAGTATTTCTTGTAAAGACCCGCGTGATCATCGGCAGGAGGGTTTCCGATGGGCGTGCAATCGGGCGGCCCTGGGGCGGGGTTCCGGGTGATGGTGGTATGTGTCTCAGCCCTTGAGTGCCGAGGGTTTGAGGGTTGGTCTGCTGTAATCGTTCTGAAAATGGAACGCTAGAGGCTATTTTTGCCGTCTGGTGCACCAAGGGTGTCGAAATTAATCTTTGTTCCATGCAGTGACGCACTGCAAGACGAGTCCAAAACCTTTCCGGCCCAGCCGGCACCCACTGAAAGCAAATCGAGGATTTCACCATGACCAACGCCACCTACAACCGCCTGGACAAAGACAACGCCGCCGTACTGCTGGTCGACCACCAGGCGGGTCTGCTCTCGCTGGTCCGCGACATCGATCCGGACAAGTTCAAGAACAACGTGCTGGCGCTGGGCGACCTGGCGAAGTTCTTCAACCTGCCGACCATCCTCACCACCAGCTTCGAAACCGGCCCCAACGGCCCGCTGGTTCCCGAGCTGAAGGCCC